>NZ_JBYSWU010000014.1:0-144731 GCF_058781505.1 Paraburkholderia sp. FW306-2-2C-D06C
AAGAAGGTCTGCGTTTCGCAATCCGCGAAGGCGGCCGTACGGTCGGCGCAGGTGTGGTTGCCAAGATTCTCGAGTAAAATCGCGGATTGAACTTGCATTAAGTGGTGCCCGGAGCCGGGCGCCTGTCGATAGGAGTTGGCGCTTCAGCGCTTACTCCTATCCCATGCCCGGCTCTACGTTCTTTTACTATTTGGCGGCGCAACACCGCCTCGCTCTTTTCCAAGGAATTGTCATGCAGAACCAGAAAATCCGCATTCGCCTGAAGGCTTTCGACTATCGCCTGATCGATCAATCGGCAGCTGAAATCGTCGACACGGCAAAGCGGACTGGCGCAATCGTTCGTGGTCCCGTGCCCCTGCCGACCCGCATTCAACGTTTCGACATCCTGCGTTCGCCGCACGTCAACAAGACGTCGCGCGATCAGCTCGAAATCCGTACGCACCAACGCCTGATGGACATCGTCGACCCGACGGACAAGACCGTTGACGCACTGATGAAGCTGGACCTGCCGGCTGGCGTGGACGTGGAAATCAAGCTGCAATAAGGCTCCCAGCGGTTGTCCAGAGTATCGGGCAACGCTAAGTCATTGATTGCTTGCGGAAAACGAAAAGCCTCGCTATAATGCAAGGCTTTTCGCGCATTTGCGCAAAAAAGTCGGTGTGCTGCAGCATGAATTCATGCCCGAAACGGCACCGGCATTTTGTAAATTAGCCCCGACCAATCGCAGTCGGGAATGGAGAAAACGATGAGCCTTGGACTCGTAGGTCGCAAGGTTGGCATGACCCGTATCTTCACGGCAGAAGGGGATTCGATTCCCGTTACCGTGCTGGACGTGTCCGACAACCGCGTGACGCAGATCAAGACTGTTGAAACCGACGGCTATACGGCCGTGCAGGTTGCATTCGGTACGCGCCGTGCATCGCGTGTGACGAAGCCGTTGGCCGGTCATCTCGCCAAAGCCGGTGTTCAAGCCGGTGAAATCCTCAAAGAATTCCAGATCGATGCTGCCAAGGCTGCCGAGTTGTCGAACGGCACCGTGGTCGGTCCCGACCTGTTCGAAGTAGGCCAGAAGGTCGACGTGCAAGGCGTGTCGATCGGTAAGGGCTACGCCGGTACCATCAAGCGTTACAACTTCGCATCCGGCCGTGCATCGCACGGTAACTCGCGCTCGCACAACGTGCCGGGTTCGATCGGTATGGCGCAAGATCCAGGTCGTGTTTTCCCGGGTAAGCGCATGACCGGTCACATGGGTGACGACACGGTAACGGTGCAAAACCTCGAAATTGCTCGTATCGACGCTGACCGCAAGCTGTTGCTGGTCAAGGGCGCCGTTCCGGGTGCGAAGGGTGGCAAGGTATTCGTTACGCCGGCCGTGAAGACGCGTGCCGTGAAAGGAGCGAAATAATGGAACTTAAGCTCCTGAATGCCAATGGTCAGGAAGGCGCAGGCGTTAGCGCGTCGGACGTCGTGTTCGGCCGCGATTACAACGAAGCCCTGATCCACCAGGTGGTGGTGGCGTATCAAGCGAATGCCCGTAGCGGCAACCGCGCGCAGAAGGATCGTGAGCAAGTCAAGCACACGACCAAGAAGCCGTGGCGCCAGAAGGGTACGGGCCGCGCCCGTGCCGGTATGTCGTCGAGCCCGCTGTGGCGCGGCGGTGGCCGGATCTTCCCGAATTCGCCGGAAGAAAACTTTTCGCACAAGGTCAACAAGAAGATGCATCGTGCAGGTCTCTGCTCGATCTTCTCGCAGCTGGCCCGCGAAGGCCGCATTTCGGTGGTCGACGAGTTGACGCTCGAAGCGCCGAAGACGAAGCTGCTGGCCGAAAAATTCAAGGCGATGGGTCTCGACTCCGTGCTGGTGATTACCGACACGGTTGACGAAAACCTGTACCTCGCGTCGCGCAACCTCGCCCATGTGGCAGTTGTCGAGCCGCGTTACGCCGACCCGCTGTCGCTGATCTACTTCAAGAAGATCCTGATCACGAAGGCTGCGGTCGCCCAGATCGAGGAGTTGCTGTCATGAGCGAGATTCGCAAGAACGATCATCGTTTGATGCAGGTCCTGCTCGCGCCGGTGATCTCCGAAAAGGCGACGCTGGTGGCCGACAAGAACGAGCAAGTTGTGTTCGAAGTCGCGCCCGATGCCACGAAGCAGGAAGTGAAAGCTGCAGTCGAGCTGCTGTTCAAGGTGGAAGTCAATTCCGTCAACGTGCTGGTCTCGAAGGGCAAAGCCAAGCGCTTTGGCCGCTTCATGGGCAAGCGCAAAGACGTGAAGAAGGCATACGTCTGCCTGAAGCCCGGCCAGGAAATCAACTTTGAAGCGGAGGCCAAGTAATCATGGCAATCGTTAAAGTTAAGCCGACTTCGCCGGGTCGCCGCGCGATGGTCAAGGTGGTCAACAAGGATCTGCATAAGGGCAAGCCGTTTGCACCGCTGCTCGACTCGCAATCCTCGACCGCCGGCCGTAACAACAACGGCCACATCACCACGCGTCATAAGGGTGGTGGTCACAAGCATCACTATCGTGTCGTCGATTTCCGTCGCACGAAGGATGGCATTCCGGCAAAGGTCGAACGTCTTGAGTACGATCCGAACCGTAGCGCGAACATCGCGCTGGTTCTGTACGCAGACGGCGAGCGCAAGTACATCATCGCTCCGAAGGGTGTGACGGTTGGTCAGCAACTGATGTCGGGTTCGGAAGCTCCGATCCGCGCAGGCAACACGCTGCCGATCCGCAACATTCCGGTCGGTACGACGATCCACTGCATCGAAATGCTGCCGGGCAAGGGCGCGCAAATGGCGCGTTCGGCTGGTACGTCGGCGATGTTGCTGGCTCGTGAAGGCATCTACGCACAGGTCCGCCTGCGCTCGGGTGAAATCCGCCGCGTTCACGTTGAATGCCGCGCGACGATTGGTGAAGTTGGCAACGAAGAGCACAGCCTCCGTCAAATCGGTAAGGCTGGCGCAAACCGCTGGCGCGGTATCCGCCCGACGGTGCGTGGCGTTGCAATGAACCCGGTCGATCACCCGCATGGCGGTGGTGAAGGCAAGACGGCTGCAGGTCGCGATCCGGTGAGCCCGTGGGGCACGCCTGCTAAGGGTTATCGCACCCGCAGCAACAAGCGCACGACGAGCATGATCGTCCAGCGCCGTCACAAGCGTTAAGGAGTAGGCAATGGCACGTTCTGTAAAAAAAGGTCCGTTCTGCGACGCCCATTTGCTGAAGAAAGTTGAGTCGGCAGCCGCTGCGCGTGACAAGAAGCCGATCAAAACCTGGTCGCGTCGTTCGACGATTCTGCCGGATTTCATCGGTCTGACGATTGCTGTGCACAACGGCCGTCAACACGTCCCGGTGTACATCTCGGAAAACATGGTCGGCCACAAGCTTGGCGAGTTTGCATTGACCCGGACGTTCAAGGGTCACGCAGCCGACAAGAAGGCTAAGAAATAAGGGGCTCATGATGGAAGTGAAAGCAATTCATCGCGGTGCCCGCATCTCGGCGCAGAAAACGCGCCTTGTGGCTGACCAGATCCGCGGTTTGCCGGTCGACAAGGCGCTGAACGTTCTGACGTTCTCACCGAAGAAGGCTGCGGGAATCGTGAAAAAGGTCGTGCTGTCGGCGATCGCGAATGCGGAGCATAACGAAGGCGCCGATATCGACGAGCTCAAGGTAACGAGCATCATGGTCGACAAGGCTGCATCGCTCAAGCGTTTTACCGCGCGCGCTAAAGGCCGTGGTAACCGCATCGAGAAGCAATCCTGTCACATCACTGTGACGGTCGGGAATTAAGGGGTCATACGATGGGACAGAAAATTCATCCGACTGGCTTCCGTTTGGCCGTCAGCCGCAATTGGGCGTCGCGTTGGTACGCGAACAACAACAATTTCGCGGCGATGTTGCAGGAAGACATCGGTGTTCGTGAATACCTGAAGAAGAAGCTGAAAAACGCTTCGGTTGGCCGCGTCGTTATCGAGCGTCCGGCGAAAAACGCGCGCATCACGATTTATAGCTCGCGTCCGGGTGTCGTCATCGGTAAGAAGGGCGAGGATATCGAGCTGCTGAAGTCGGAACTGCAACGCCGCATGGGCGTTCCGGTCCACGTCAACATCGAAGAAATCCGTAAGCCGGAAACCGATGCGCAACTGATCGCGGATTCGATCACGCAACAACTCGAGCGCCGGATTATGTTCCGCCGCGCGATGAAGCGTGCGATGCAAAACGCAATGCGTCTGGGTGCTCAAGGCATCAAGATCATGAGCGCAGGCCGCCTGAACGGTATCGAAATCGCTCGTACGGAATGGTATCGCGAAGGTCGCGTGCCCCTTCATACGCTGCGTGCTGATATCGACTACGCAACTTCGGAAGCGAAGACGACGTACGGCATCATCGGCGTGAAGGTGTGGGTCTACAAGGGCGACACGCTCGGCCGCAACGACGCACCGGTGGTTGAAGAAGTCGCCGAAGAAAAGCGTCCGCGCCGCAACGCACGTCCGGGTGGCGATCGCCGTCCGCGTCGCGATGGTGAAGGTGGTGGCCCGGCAGGTGCACGCCGTGGCGCTCCTCGTCGTGCTGGCGGTGCCGGCGGCGACGGGAAGACTGGAGAATAACGATGCTGCAACCGAAACGCAGAAAGTATCGCAAAGAGCAGAAGGGTCGTAACACCGGTATCGCTACCCGCGGCAACGCGGTGTCGTTCGGTGAGTTCGGCCTGAAGGCTATCGGTCGTGGTCGCTTGACCGCGCGCCAGATTGAAGCGGCACGTCGTGCAATGACGCGTCACATCAAGCGTGGTGGCCGCATCTGGATCCGCATCTTCCCGGACAAGCCGATCTCGCACAAGCCGGCAGAAGTACGGATGGGTAACGGTAAGGGTAACCCTGAGTACTACGTCGCAGAGATTCAACCGGGCAAGATGCTGTACGAAATGGACGGCGTAACCGAAGAGCTGGCACGCGAAGCGTTCCGTCTGGCTGCAGCTAAGCTGCCGCTGAAGACGACGTTTATCGTGCGTCAGCTCGGCGCCTAAGGAGCAAATGATGAAGGCTTCCGAACTTCACCAGAAAGATCAGGCCGCGCTCAACAAGGAGCTGTCGGACCTGTTGAAGGCGCAATTCGGCCTGCGCATGCAACTCGCGACCCAGCAGCTCACGAACACGAGCCAGCTGAAGAAGGTCCGTCGCGACATCGCACGTGTGCGGACCGTCCTGACTGAGAAGGCGAACCAGAAATGAACGATAGCGTAAAAACCTCGCTCAAGCGGACGCTGGTCGGCAAGGTCGTCAGCAACAAGATGGACAAGACGGTCACCGTGCTGGTCGAGCACCGCGTGAAGCACCCGATCTACGGCAAGTATGTTGTGCGCTCGAAGAAGTACCACGCGCACGACGATGCGAACACGTACAACGAGGGCGACCTCGTTGAAATCCAGGAAACGCGTCCGATTTCGAAGACGAAAGCTTGGGTTGTGGCTCGCCTGGTCGAGGCTGCTCGCGTCATCTGACGCCGCAAAGTTGTAGAAGCAATTGAAATCGCAGTAAGTTTCGCTTGCAAGACCGGGATTATTTGTTATAATCTCGGTCTTCCCTCTTTTATGGGAGCCCCGTCGCGGGCGAAGTTGGTGGGGGAAGCGGTTCAGGCGCCAGTCTGTTCCGAAGGATTCACCGGATTGCGATGGCGGGTTTCGTTTGCCGTCGCTGCTGTTCTAACCCAAGCAGCCGATTGGCTGACGGGACCAAGACTGACCGGGTACGCCATGGTGGTGTGACCGGATTAAGTTGGGAAAGATAAACCATGATCCAGACCGAAACTCGGCTTGAAGTGGCCGACAACACGGGTGCGCGTGAAGTCCTGTGCATCAAGGTGCTCGGCGGCTCGAAGCGTCGTTATGCCAGCATTGGCGACATCATCAAGGTGACCGTCAAAGAAGCAACGCCGCGCGGGCGCGTGAAGAAAGGCGAAATTTATAACGCCGTGGTGGTTCGTACCGCTAAGGGCGTGCGCCGTCAGGACGGCTCGCTGATCAAGTTCGATGGCAACGCCGCTGTGTTGTTGAATGCCAAGCTCGAACCTATTGGCACCCGTATTTTCGGGCCTGTCACGCGCGAGCTGCGTAGCGAACGATTCATGAAGATCGTTTCGTTGGCACCGGAAGTGCTGTAAGGAGTCGCGATGAACAAGATTCGCAAAGGTGACGAAGTTATCGTCATCACCGGCAAAGATAAAGGCAAGCGCGGCGTCGTGCTGTCCGTTGGCGAAGGCAAAGTGATTGTCGAGGGTATCAACCTCGTCAAGAAGCATGTCAAGCCGAACCCGATGAAGGGTACGACGGGCGGTGTGGAAGCCAAGACGATGCCGCTGCAAATTTCGAACGTCGCATTGGTCGACGCGAATGGCAAGGCGTCGCGTGTAGGCATTAAGGTCGAAGGAGACAAGAAAGTCCGTTTCCTTAAGACGACCGGTGCCGTGCTGAGCGCCTGACGCTGCGGAGTAAAAAAATGGCTCGTTTGCAAGAGTTTTACAAAGAAAAGGTTGTACCCGGCCTCATCGAGAAGTTCGGTTACAAGTCCGTGATGGAAGTGCCGCGCATCACCAAGATCACCCTGAACATGGGCCTTGGCGAAGCGGTTGCTGACAAGAAGATCATCGAAAACGCCGTTGGCGACCTGACGAAGATCGCAGGCCAGAAGCCGGTGATCACGAAGGCACGCAAGGCAATCGCTGGCTTCAAGATCCGTCAGGGCTATCCGATCGGTGCAATGGTCACGTTGCGTGGTCAGGCAATGTACGAATTTCTGGACCGTTTCGTGACGGTCGCGCTCCCGCGTGTGCGTGACTTCCGTGGCGTGTCGGGGCGTGCGTTCGATGGTCGCGGCAACTACAACATCGGTGTGAAAGAGCAGATCATTTTCCCCGAAATCGACTACGACAAGATCGACGCACTGCGTGGGCTGAACATCAGCATCACGACGACTGCGAAGACCGACGACGAAGCAAAGGCTCTGCTCGCCAGCTTCAAGTTCCCGTTCAGAAACTGAGGTTACCGTGGCTAAACTGGCACTGATCGAACGTGAAAAGAAGCGTGCTCGCCTGGCCGCTAAGTACGCTCCCAAGCGTGCTGAGTTGAAGGCGATCATTGGCGATATGAGCAAGACGGACGAAGAGCATTACGCAGCACGTCTGGAACTGCAACAACTGCCGCGCAACTCTAATCCGACCCGTAAGCGCAATCGTTGCGCAATTACCGGTCGCCCGCGTGGCACGTTCCGTAAATTCGGGCTGGCGCGTAACAAGATTCGCGAAATCGCGTTCCGCGGCGAGATCCCTGGCCTGACCAAGGCGAGCTGGTAATAGGAGAAACGTAAATGAGCATGAGTGATCCTATCGCCGATATGCTGACTCGCATCCGCAACGCGCAGATGGTCGAGAAGGTTTCGGTGACAATGCCCTCGTCGAAAGTCAAGGTTGCGATTGCGCAGGTCCTGAAGGACGAAGGCTATATCGATGATTTCGCAGTGAAGTCCGAAGGTGCGAAGTCAGAATTGAACATCGTGTTGAAGTACTACGCTGGCCGTCCGGTCATCGAACGCATTGAACGCGTTTCGAAGCCTGGTCTGCGTGTGTACCGCGGCCGTAACGACATCCCCGTGGTCATGAATGGCCTCGGCGTGGCAATCGTGTCGACGCCGAAGGGCGTGATGACGGACCGCAAGGCGCGCGCAACGGGCGTTGGCGGCGAAGTCATCTGCTACGTCGCTTAAGGCCGAAAGGAGAGAAACATGTCTCGAGTAGGTAAAAGCCCGATCGCGCTGCAAGGCGCAGAAGTGGCCCTGAGCGACGATCGCATTACCGTCAAGGGCCCGCTGGGTACGATTACGCAGGCGGCAAACCGCCTCGTGAAAGTGGTGAACGACAACGGCACGCTGAAAGTCGAGCCGGTTGACGAAAGCCGCGAAGCGAATGCGATGTCGGGCACGATGCGCGCACTGGTTGCGAACATGGTGAACGGCGTGACGAAGGGTTTCGAGCGCAAGCTGACGCTGGTTGGCGTCGGTTACCGCGCACAGGCGCAAGGCGACAAGCTGAATCTGTCGCTGGGTTTCTCGCACCCCGTGGTGCACCAGATGCCGGAAGGCGTGAAGGCTGAAACCCCGTCGCAAACCGAAATCGTGATCAAGGGGATCGACAAGCAGAAAGTTGGCCAGGTCGCTGCAGAAGTGCGCGGCTATCGCCCACCGGAGCCCTACAAGGGCAAGGGTGTGCGCTACGCCAACGAGGTCGTGATCCTCAAAGAAACGAAGAAGAAGTAAGGGTGCGCAATCATGGATAAGACTCAATCTCGCCTGCGCCGCGCTCGTCAGACGCGTATCAAGATCGCTGAGCTGCAGGTCGCGCGTCTCGCCGTGCATCGCACGAACACGCACATCTATGCGCAAGTGTTCTCGCCGTGCGGCACCAAGGTGCTCGCCAGCGCGTCGACGCTCGAGGCCGAAGTGCGTGCGCAACTGGCTGATCAGACGGGCAAGGGCGGCAACGTCGCTGCTGCGACCCTGATCGGTAAGCGCATTGCAGAAAAGGCTAAGGCTGCCGGCATCGAATCCGTCGCCTTCGACCGTTCGGGTTTCCGTTACCACGGCCGCGTGAAAGCGCTGGCTGATGCGGCGCGCGAAGCCGGACTCAAGTTCTAAGGGAAGAATTCGTCATGGCAAAGATGCAAGCGAAAGTTCAGGCTGACGAACGCGACGACGGCCTTCGTGAAAAGATGATTTCGGTCAACCGCGTGACCAAGGTCGTGAAGGGTGGCCGTATTCTCGGCTTCGCCGCACTGACCGTGGTTGGCGACGGTGATGGCCGCGTCGGTATGGGCAAGGGCAAGGCGAAGGAAGTGCCGGTCGCTGTTCAGAAGGCGATGGAACAAGCCCGCCGCAACATGTTCAAGGTGCCGCTGAAGAACGGTACCCTGCAACACGAAGTGCACGGTAAGCACGGCGCATCGATGGTCCTCCTCGCTCCGGCGAAGGACGGTACCGGTGTGATCGCTGGCGGCCCGATGCGCGCAGTGTTCGACGTGATGGGCGTGCAGAACGTTGTGGCCAAGAGCCACGGTTCGACGAACCCATACAACCTCGTTCGTGCAACGCTCGACGGTCTGCGCAAGCAGTCCACGCCGGGTGACATCGCGGCGAAGCGTGGCAAGTCCGTCGAAGATATTCTGGGCTAAAGGTGGACACCATGTCTGATAAAACTGTCAAGGTCCAGCTCGTCAAGAGCCTGATCGGCACCCGCGAAACGCATCGTGCAACGGTGCGTGGCTTGGGCCTGCGCCGACTCAACTCGGTTAGCGAGTTGCAGGACACGCCGGCTGTGCGCGGCATGATCAACAAGGTTTCGTACCTCGTTAAGGTCATCAGCTAAGCGGCTGACCAGGACTCAAGGAGTTGATAATGGAATTGAATAACCTGAAGCCGGCTGAAGGCGCGAAGCACGCAAAGCGTCGCGTTGGTCGCGGCATCGGCTCCGGCCTCGGCAAGACCGCTGGCCGTGGTCACAAGGGTCAGAAGTCGCGTTCGGGCGGCTTTCACAAGGTTGGCTTCGAAGGCGGTCAAATGCCGCTGCAACGTCGCCTGCCGAAGCGTGGCTTCACCTCGCTGACGAAGGAATTCGTCGGTGAAGTGCGTCTCTCGGATCTGGAAAAGCTGCCGGTCGACGAAATCGATCTGCTGGCTCTGAAGCAAGCCGGCCTGGTCGGCGAGCTGATCAAGAGCGCCAAGATCATCGCGACGGGCGAGCTGAAGCGCAAGGTCGTTGTGAAGGGTCTGGGTGCGACGAAGGGTGCGCGCGCTGCTATCGAAGCAGCCGGCGGCTCTTTTGCCGAGTAACGCGCAAGTTATTTGCCGTCACTAGCATTTGCATCGGAGAAGGTACTTGGCTAACAGCCCGAGTCTCGCAAAACCCGGTCGCAGCGCGGCGAAGTTTGGCGATCTGCGTCGGCGGGCAGTGTTCCTGCTGCTGGCGCTGATCGTCTACCGTATCGGCGCGCACATTCCGGTGCCGGGTATCGACCCGGACCAGCTGGCAAAGCTGTTCCAAAGCCAGTCGGGCGGCATCCTTGGCATGTTCAACATGTTCTCGGGTGGCGCACTTTCGCGGTTCACGATTTTTGCGCTGGGGATCATGCCGTACATTTCGGCGTCGATCATCATGCAGTTGCTGGCGATTGTCTCGCCGCAACTGGAAGCGCTGAAAAAGGAAGGGCAGGCGGGTCAACGGAAGATTACGCAGTACACGCGTATCTTTACGGTCCTGCTGGCGACGTTCCAGGCGTTCGGCATCGCCGTCGCATTGGAAAACCAGCCGGCTCTGGTGATCGATCCGGGGATGGTGTTTCGGTTGACGACGGTCGTGACGCTGGTGACCGGCACGATGTTCCTGATGTGGCTGGGTGAGCAGATCACGGAGCGCGGGCTTGGCAACGGTATCTCGATCATCATTTTCGGCGGCATTGCGGCTGGATTCCCGAACGCAATCGGTGGTCTTTTCGAACTGGTGCGAACCGGCTCGATGAGCATCATCTCGGCGATTATCGTGGTCGCGCTGATTGCTGCAGTGACGTATCTGGTGGTGTTCATCGAACGCGGCCAGCGCAAGATTCTTGTGAACTACGCCAAGCGGCAAGTCGGTAACAAGATTTACGGTGGTCAGTCTTCGCATCTGCCGCTGAAGCTGAACATGTCGGGCGTGATTCCGCCGATCTTTGCATCGTCGATCATTCTCTTCCCGGCAACCATCCTGAACTGGTTTAGTTCGGGCTCGCGTACCAGCTGGTTCGCAGACACGTTGCACAACGTGGCCGAAGCCCTTAAGCCCGGTCAACCCGTGTACGTGTTGCTGTACGCGTTGGCGATCGTTTTCTTCTGTTTTTTCTACACCGCACTGGTGTTCAACAGCAGAGAAACGGCCGACAACCTGAAAAAGAGTGGCGCTTTCGTCCCAGGCATCCGCCCGGGCGATCAAACGGCGCGATATATCGACCGCATCCTCACGCGTCTGACGCTGGCCGGTGCGATCTACATCGTGTTCGTTTGCCTGCTGCCCGAGTTTCTGGTGCTGCGCTGGAACGTGCCGTTTTATTTTGGTGGAACGTCGCTGCTGATCATTGTCGTCGTCACAATGGATTTCATGGCGCAGGTGCAGTCGTACGTTATGTCGCAACAGTATGAATCGCTGCTGAAGAAAGCTAACTTCAAAGGCGGCGGCGTCCCGATGCGTTGAAAGGACTTATGGCCAAAGACGATGTTATCCAGATGCAGGGTGAAGTCATCGAAAACCTGCCTAACGCTACCTTCAGGGTGAAGCTGGAAAACGGCCATGTCGTATTGGGACACATATCCGGGAAGATGCGGATGCACTACATCCGAATCTTGCCGGGCGACAAGGTGACGGTTGAATTGACGCCTTACGATCTGTCGCGTGCGCGGATCGTGTTCCGGGCGAAGTGATTTGAAAAAAGGGTAATATCATGAAAGTGATGGCATCGGTTAAGCGCATTTGCCGCAATTGCAAGATCATCAAGCGCAAAGGCGTTGTGCGCGTGATTTGCAGCTCTGATCCGCGCCACAAACAGCGTCAAGGCTGAACGCCGCGCTTTTTGCTGCGCTTTTTGTTTGAGGAAAAACAATGGCTCGTATCGCAGGGGTTAACATCCCGAATCACCAGCATACCGAAATCGGCCTTACGGCTATTTACGGTGTCGGCCGCACGCGCTCGCGCGACATCTGCGTCGCTGCTGGTGTGGCATTTTCGAAGAAGGTCAAGGACCTGAACGACGCAGACCTCGAAAAGCTGCGTGAAGAAGTCGGCAAGTTCATCGTTGAAGGCGATCTGCGCCGTGAAACGACGATGAACATCAAGCGCCTGATGGATCTCGGCTGCTACCGCGGCGTGCGGCATCGTAAGGGCTTGCCCCTGCGCGGCCAACGTACGCGTACGAATGCCCGTACGCGCAAGGGTCCGCGTCGTGCAGCGCAATCGCTGAAGAAGTAAGCGGAACTGACAGTTACAGGAAAACGTAATGGCTAAGGCTTCGAACAACTCCGCGGCGCAACGCGTTCGCAAGAAGGTCAAGAAGAACGTCGCCGAGGGCGTGGTTCACGTTCACGCGTCGTTCAACAACACCATCATCACGATCACCGATCGTCAAGGCAATGCACTTGCTTGGGCAACGTCGGGTGGTCAGGGCTTCAAGGGCTCGCGTAAGTCGACGCCGTTTGCAGCTCAGGTGGCAGCCGAATCGGCTGGCCGCGTGGCGATGGAATACGGCGTGAAGAACCTCGAAGTGCGGATCAAGGGCCCCGGTCCTGGCCGTGAGTCCGCGGTGCGCGCGCTGCATGGTCTTGGTATCAAGATCACCGCGATCTCCGACGTGACCCCGGTCCCGCACAACGGCTGCCGTCCGCCGAAGCGTCGTCGTATCTAAGACGCTGGTTTGTCTAGCGCCTGTTGCCGCCGGAGTTTGAGACCCGGCGACGACAGGCTGCTTGCGCTATTGAATTGACTAAGCCCACCGTTCGGCTCAAAGGGGTTCGGACTAGCGCGGATGCGAGCATCCGTGTGATTAATCATAGAAGGAATCAACGTGGCACGTTATATCGGCCCTAAGGCCAAGCTTTCCCGCCGTGAAGGCACTGACCTCTTCCTGAAGAGCGCCCGTCGTTCGCTCGCTGACAAGTGCAAGCTTGACAGCAAGCCCGGCCAACACGGCCGCACCTCGGGCGCACGTACGTCCGACTATGGCACGCAGCTGCGCGAAAAGCAAAAAGTGAAGCGCATCTACGGTGTCCTCGAGCGTCAATTCCGCCGTTACTTCGCTGAAGCCGACCGCCTGAAGGGCAACACGGGTGAAAACCTGCTGCAATTGCTCGAATCGCGTCTGGATAACGTCGTGTATCGCATGGGCTTCGGCTCGACGCGCGCTGAAGCGCGTCAGCTGGTTGGCCACAAGGCGATCATGGTGAACGGCGTCGTATCGAACATTCCGTCGATGCAAGTGAAGGCGGGCGACGTCGTCGCAGTGCGCGAACAGTCGAAGAAGCAAGCGCGTATTCTCGAAGCGCTGTCGCTGGCTGAGCAAGGCGGTGTGCCGAGCTGGGTCGCTGTCGATTCGAAGAAGTTCGAAGGCACGTTCAAGCAAAAGCCGGAACGCAGCGACATCGCTGGCGATATCAACGAAAGCCTGATCGTCGAATTGTATTCGCGGTAATCGGATTAACGGCCGGGGCACCCGATTGCGTTGCGCAAGGGGGCGTCTCGGCTGTTTATTTTCAGGTTGTTACCGGTCAGCCTTATCGGTGTAACGAGCCGAGGGTATTGAAAAGGAAAACCTATGCAAACCAGTTTGTTGAAGCCCAAGATCATCGCAGTTGAATCGCTTGGCGAGAGCCACGCGAAAGTGGTCATGGAACCGTTTGAACGCGGTTACGGCCACACCTTGGGTAACGCGCTCCGGCGCGTGCTGCTGTCGTCGATGGTGGGCTACGCGCCGACCGAAGTGACGATTGCAGGCGTCGTACATGAATATTCGACGCTCGACGGTGTGCAAGAGGATGTGGTCAACCTGTTGTTGAACCTGAAGGGCGTGGTGTTCAAGCTGCATAACCGTGACGAAGTGACGGTTACGCTGCGCAAGGAAGGCGAAGGCGTTGTCACCGCTGGCGACATCGAACTCGCGCACGATTGTGAAGTGATCAACCCGGATCACGTGATTGCGCATCTGTCGAAGGGCGGCAAGCTCGACGTGCAGATCAAGGTCGAAAAGGGCCGCGGCTATGTGCCGGGCAATGTACGTCGTTACGGCGAAGAGTCGGCCAAGATCATTGGCCGTATCGTGCTGGACGCGTCGTTCTCGCCGGTTCGCCGCGTGAGCTACGCCGTTGAAAGCGCGCGTGTCGAACAGCGTACCGACCTCGACAAGCTCGTGATGAACATCGAGACCAACGGTGTGATTTCGCCGGAAGAAGCGATCCGTCAATCGGCGCGCATTCTGGTCGATCAACTGTCGGTGTTCGCTGCACTGGAAGGCACCGAAGCAACGGCGGAAGCGCCGTCGCGTGCGCCGCAGATCGATCCGATCCTGCTGCGTCCGGTCGATGATCTCGAACTGACGGTTCGTTCGGCGAACTGCCTGAAGGCCGAGAACATTTACTACATCGGCGACCTGATCCAGCGCACGGAAAACGAGCTGCTCAAGACCCCGAATCTGGGTCGCAAATCGTTGAACGAAATCAAGGAAGTACTGGCGTCGCGTGGTTTGACGCTCGGCATGAAGCTCGAAAACTGGCCGCCGGCTGGTCTCGACAAGTAATCCCGGGATCCAGGCCCGCCGCTGCACTGGCAAAGACGCGGATTTTCCTTTAAAATCCGCGTCTTGTCTTTTTTCACTACCGGCCCGTGCCCTCGCCACCTAACGGTGAGCCGAGCGCGATAGAAGAGCTGGACCAAAACTTTGAATCGAAGGAATTAACATGCGTCACCGTCATGGTCTGCGGAAACTGAACCGCACGAGCAGCCACCGTCTGGCAATGCTCCGTAACATGTCCAACTCGTTGATCGAGCACGAAGTCATCAAGACCACGCTGCCGAAGGCGAAAGAACTCCGTAAAGTCGTCGAGCCGCTGATCACGCTCGGCAAGAAGCCGTCGCTGGCAAATCGCCGTCTGGCGTTCAACCGCCTGCGCGATCGTGATTCCGTCACGAAGCTGTTCGAAGTGCTGGGTCCGCGTTACGCGACCCGTCCGGGCGGCTACCTGCGCGTCCTGAAGTTCGGTTTCCGCGTTGGCGACAACGCACCGATGGCACTGGTCGAATTGCTCGACCGTCCGGAAGTCGAAGAAACCGAAGTGCAAGAAGCTGAATAAGCTTCTTAGTATTGAAAAAAGCCAGGCGTCGAGCCTGGCTTTTTTGTTTTGCGGCGGCGGATGTCGCGACGGCGGCCCATCCATCACGGTGGCTAAATGCCGCAAGCGGGCGGCGGGCGCGTCTGCGGTACCACAAGACTAGGTGATACGATAACGGCACCTGAACCGTGCATGGCCGGAGCCGCTTGTGAGCGCGAATGTGACCTTGATTCTGACAACGCTGCCGGATGCCGCCGCCGCTCAGAAGCTCGCGGCAGATGCGCTGACGGCGCGGCTATGCGCCTGCGTCACGCAGTTAGGCGCGGTGCACTCAAGCTATCACTGGCAGGGCCGGATCGAATCGGCGCCGGAGATCCAACTGCTCTTCAAGACGAGCGCGGCACGCGCGCTGGAGCTGGAGCGGTACATTCAGGCGCACCATCCCTACGACACGCCGGAAATCCTTTCATGGCAAGCGTCAGCATCGCCTGCCTATGGCCAGTGGATTACTACGGAAACTCAACGTCCTCTACATGTTTAACGGTCTCGACCGACGCGCGCGCAATGCGTTGCGCACCGTCTTTTTCCTGCTCGGCTGCGTGATTCTCGCCCAGTTCGGCACGCTTGCCCGCGCCGCGGACGACTTCCTGGATCCCGCGATAGCCTTCAAATTCAGCGCGACTGAGAAACCGGGCGAAGTCGACGTGACCTACAGGATCGCGGACGGCTATTACATGTACCGCGAGCGTTTTGCGTTCGTGACCCGCAACGGCACGACGACGATCGGCGAGCCGCAATTGCCGGCTGGACACGTGAAGTTCGACCAGACCTTCAACAAGAACGTCGAGACATATCGAAATGAGTTGACGATCCGCATCCCTGTCAAGCAGGCAACTGGGCCGTTCGATCTGGCGGTGACGTCGCAGGGATGTGCGGACGCGGGCATCTGCTATCCGCCGATGGAGCGCGTCTACCACGTGAGCGGCGCTGCCTTGCAGCCGGCGGGCAGCGTCGTCGCGGCGGCCGCCGCGACCCAGCAATCCGCAACTGCCGACACGCCGTGGTATGAGCGCGCCACCAACGCCGACTACGCGCAGTCGCTGCTGCAAGGCGGCGGCTTTTTCGCGATCATCGGGCTCTATTTTGTGGCCGGCGCCGTGCTCAGTTTGCTGCCGTGCTCGTATCCGATGATTCCGATCCTGTCGGCGATCATCATCGGCGAAGGTGCGCGGGTCACGCGTGCTCGCGGGTTTGCGTTGTCGCTGGCGTATGTGATCGGCATGGCGTTGGTCTATACGGCGCTCGGAATAGCGGCGGCGCTCGTCGGGCAGAGTCTCGGCGCCTGGTTGCAAAACCCGTGGGTGCTCGGCGCGTTCGGCGTATTGCTGACGATTTTCGCACTGACCCTGATTGCAGGTTTCGATATCGCGTTGCCGCAGCGCTGGCAGGACAGTGCGTCTCGCGCATCGACAGGGCGCTCGGGCGGCAAATTCGCCGCGGTGGCCATGATGGGCGCGCTGTCCGCGCTGGTGGTCGGGGCCTGCATGACGGCGCCGCTCTTCGCAGTTCTGGCATTCATCGCGCACACCGGCGATGCGCTGCTTGGTGGCGCCGCGCTGTTCTCGATGGGGCTAGGGCTCGGCGTGCCGCTCCTGATCATCGGCCTTGGCGCGGGCACCTTGTTGCCGCGTGCGGGCGCGTGGATGGACGGCGTGAAGGTGTTTTTCGGCGTCGTGCTGCTTGCGGCGGCGCTGTGGATCGTGTGGCCCGTGCTTGGCGCCACCGCGACGATGCTACTGAGCGCGCTGTGGTTGCTGGTCGCCGCTGCGGCGCTCGGCTTGTTTTCATCGCTTGCCGAGGGCGCTTCCGTGTGGCGTCGGCTCGGCCGGGGCATTGGCGCGGCGCTGGCAATCTGGGCCGCTGTGCTGCTGGTGGGGCTCGCCGCGGGATCGTCCGATCCGCTGCGTCCGCTTGCCGTGTTGGCGGCCCGCGGCGGGGACGCGAGTGTAGCCAACGCCGCCAATACGCCGAATACGCCACCACCGGGCGATCTCGCGTTCGCCCGGGTTCGTTCCTCGACCGAACTCGACGAGGCCGTCAAAACGGCTGCACAGCCCGCCATGCTCGATTTCTACGCGGACTGGTGCGTGAGCTGCAAAGAGATGGAGAAATTCACCTTCAGCGACCCACGCGTCCAGGCAAGGCTGAAGCAGATGAACCTGCTGCGCGCCGACGTCACCGCCAACAATACGGACGATCAAACGCTGCTCAAGCGTTTCAGTCTGTTCGGGCCGCCCGGCATCATCTTCTTCGATCATGGCGGCAAAGAAGTGCTGCGCGTCGTCGGATATGAGTCCGCAGACAAGTTCTTGCGCAGCCTCGAGCGCGCAAATACGCCCGGCGCGTAGCCGAAGGAGCGGCTCGCCGCCGGCAAGGCCGCGGCGCCGGCACAAAAGAAAAGCATCTGTGTCACCAGGCCGCTGGACGACACGGGCGCGGTCGTGCGCGCCGTGATTCCCGCAGTGATTCCCGATGCGCCGCCACAACTCGCCGGTTTGAAACCCGGCGACCGGATCCTGACGATCGGCGGCCAGTCCACCGCGACGATGTCGCTGGACCAGATCACCGGGCCGATCCGGGGCCAGCCGGAGACGACAGTAAAGCTGCGAATCGAGCGCGAAACACAGCAGCTGCAGGTGAATGTCCAGCGGAATGCGATCGTGGTTGAAGGCGACCAGCGAACCCCAAGCCGCGACGAGGCATGGCTCGTGGCAAGGTCCGCATAAAAAAACGGAGGCGCGACTCAAAGGTCCGCCTCCATCTTTTTTCGGACTAAAGCCGCCCCGAAAGGCGGTGCGCCGGATTACTTCTGCGACCGCAAAATCCGCGCGGCGTCCAATGCGAAATACGTCAGCACGCCGTCCGCTCCCGCCCGCTTGAACGCCAGCAGCGATTCCATCATCGCTTTGTCGTGATCGAGCCAGCCGTTCTGCGCCGCCGCCTTCAGCATTGCGTACTCGCCGCTCACCTGGTACACGTAGGTCGGGAACTTGAACTCGTCCTTCACGCGACGCACGATGTCCAGATACGGCATGCCCGGCTTGACCATCACCATGTCCGCGCCTTCTTCGATGTCCAACTGCACTTCGCGCAGCGCTTCATTCGAGTTGGCCGGGTCCATCTGGTAGGTCATCTTGTTGCCCTTGCCGAGATTTGTCGCGGAACCGACGGCATCGCGGAACGGGCCGTAAAACGCCGATGCGAACTTGGCGGAATAAGCCATGATTCGCGTGTGGATATGCCCCTCGCTCTCGAGCATCTCGCGGATCGCGCCGATGCGGCCGTCCATCATGTCCGACGGCGCGACGATGTCGACGCCCGCTTCAGCCTGCGCCTGGGCCTGTTCGACCAGAATTTCGACGGTTTCGTCGTTGATCACGTAGCCGGCTTCGTCGAGCACGCCGTCCTGGCCGTGGCTCGTGTACGGATCGAGTGCGACGTCGGTCAGCACGCCCAAGTCCGGGAAATGCTGTTTCAGTTCGCGAACGGCGCGCGGAATCAGACCCGCGGCATTGGTTGCTTCCCGGCCGTCAGGCGTTTTCAGCGACGGCTCGATTGCCGGAAACAGCGACAGCACGGGCACGCCCAGTTCGACGCATTGCTCGGCCACGCCCATCAGCAGATCGACCGACACGCGCTCGACGCCCGGCATCGACGGTACGGCTTGCCGCACGTTGGTGCCTTCGACGATGAACACGGGGTAGATGAGGTCGTTGGTGGTGAGGATGTTTTCTCGCATCAGGCGGCGCGAGAAGTCGTCACGGCGCATGCGGCGCGGACGGTAGTGCGGGTAGAAGCTCATATCGAATCGAAGATCGTGGATGTCGTGGAGTGGACAAATAACGCCTGCCTCCGCTCCCGGAAACTTTTCGAGACAATGGTATATCATACCGATCGAGCAAGGCGCCTTGCGCTGACCTCCCCGCTTCTCCTCCCTGAGCGGGTGCCTGTCGTTTTTCGATTAGGCTGTTTGACCCGCCGTTAAAGCGGCGGGTTTTTTTATGGGCGGCCGAAACGGCGTTTTCGCCTGGCTTTCAGTCCGTTGCCACGCCGTTTGCGCGGCGCCGCCGCGCTTACTGCGCAGCGTCCGCTTCGCCCTTCGCGTCGGGGATCAGCCAGCTTTCGATCAGTTCGTGCGCTTCGTCGAGCCCGACACGCTTGAGCGCCGAGAACAGCTGGGCGGTCAGTTCGCCCTGATAGCCTGCGGTGCGATATTCGGCCAAACCTTTCTGCGTCGCGCGCAGCGCGTTCACGCTTTCCTGGCGCGTCAATTTGTCGCACTTGGTCAGCAGCGTGTGGATCGGCTTGCCGGTCGGCGCGAACCACTCGATCATCCGGCGATCCAGATCGGTGAGCGGCCGGCGCGAGTCCATCATCAGGATCATGCCGCGCAGTTGCGAGCGCGATTGCAAGTAGGTGGAGAGCAGCGCTTCCCAGTGCGCCTTGGCCGCGCCCGGCACTTCCGCATAGCCGTAGCCCGGCAAGT
This sequence comes from Paraburkholderia sp. FW306-2-2C-D06C, assembly GCF_058781505.1. Taxonomy (NCBI): domain Bacteria; kingdom Pseudomonadati; phylum Pseudomonadota; class Betaproteobacteria; order Burkholderiales; family Burkholderiaceae; genus Paraburkholderia; species Paraburkholderia sp. FW306-2-2C-D06C. The sequence goes on from NZ_JBYSWU010000014.1 coordinate 19,438, forward strand.
CCACCAGATGCGCAGTCGGCTCGTCAGCCTTGCCAACCGAGAAGTAATTGATGTGCTGCGTGCGCCCTGGCGTCTTACTGGCGAACGCAAGCCGCTTCTGATTGCACAGAATATTGATGGCCGTGGACTTGCCCGCATTCGAGCGCCCGGCAAAGGCGATCTCGGGTTGCGCGGTGGCCGGCAGATCACGCAGGTGATTGACGGTCGTGAAAAAGCGGGCTTGGTGGAGCAGGAAGGACATGAGTGAGGCCAGGATTCGAGACGCCGGGGAACCCGGAGTGGGGACGGGTCAAGCCCGACTGGCGTCTTAGCGATTAGCGAGTTATTGTACAATACGATGGTTTACTGAAAACCTGAGGGGGCCAGCCAGCGTGCCTTGGCGGCTTTCTGCGGTCACTCGGTCGCCGTCGTATTTTGCAAAACCTCTAAAATCCCACAAGACGAAACAGGGTGTGCGAATGAATCGACTGTGCAAGGCTCTGATGGTGTTTCAAGTAGCGGCAGGTCTTTCAGGTTTGGTAATTCAGGCACGAGCAGCAGAGCCGGCAAAACCGGACGTCAATCGGGGGCAAGCAATCGCGGTGCAGGTGTGCGCGTCATGCCACGGCGCGGACGGCAACAGTGCCGGCGGCGCGTATCCGAAGCTGTCGGGCCAGCATCCCGAGTATCTCGTCAAGCAGCTCAAGGATTTCAAGACGCAGCCGGGCGCCAGGCAGCCCGCGCGCAACAATGCGATCATGGCGGGCATGACCGCGGCGCTGTCCGATCAGGACATGGTCAACGTTGCTGCCTATTTCGCAACGCAGACGCCGAAGCAGGGCTACGCGCATAACAAGGACACCGTTCCGCTCGGTCAGAAGATTTATCGCGGCGGGATTGCCGATAAGGGCGTGCCGGCGTGTGCGAGCTGCCACGGGCCGACCGGTCAGGGGATTCCGTCGCAATATCCGCGTCTGTCGGGGCAGTGGGCGGATTACACGGTGGCGCAACTGGCCGCGTTCACGCAAGGTCCGGGCGCACGGAACAACAACGACGCGATGCATGCAGTTGCAGCGCGTCTGTCGGACGGCGAGATCAAGGCCGTAGCCGATTACATCGCGGGCTTGCACTAAGAAGTCCGCACGCAAGTGCAACCGGCCCAGCGGGGCCGGTACAAAACAAGAAAAGGGTGGGGGCGTCGTGCCTACGACAGCCCTTCACCCTTTTTTGCTGTTCAGTCGGAGTATGAATGAGCGTCACCACGTCGGGTATGCAGTCGAAGTCGCGCAATCGCATCGTGCGCAGCATCATCGAAGTATTGAGTTCGATGCGCTTCGCGATCGCGCTGCTCGTGATTCTGTCGATCGCCAGCATCATCGGCACCGTCCTGACGCAGGACGATCCGTATCCCAACTACGTCAATCAGTTCGGCCCGTTCTGGGCGGACATCTTCCGCTCGCTGAGCCTGTACACGGTGTACAGCTCGTGGTGGTTCATGCTGATTCTTGGCTTCCTGATGGTGTCGGTGTCGTTGTGCGTGATCCGCAATGCCCCGAAGATGCTTGCCGATGCGAGGAGCTGGAAGGACAAGGTTCGCGAAGGCAGCCTGCGCGCGTTCCACCACAAGGGTGAGTTCGCGGTGCACGGCACGCGCGCGCAGACTTCGGCGGTGCTGGCTAAACTCTCCGCCAGGCTCGGCTACAAGTTCGTCACGCGCGAGTCGGACGGTGCAACGCTGATCGCCGCCAAGCGCGGCGCGCTGACCAGGTTCGGCTACATCTCCGCCCATCTCGCGATCGTCGTGATCTGTCTGGGCGGTTTGCTGGACAGCAATCTGCCGATCAAGCTGCAAATGTGGCTGTTCGACAAGTCGCCGATTCGCAGCAACACGGTGATCAACGAGATTCCGCCGGAACATCGTTTGTCGCAATCGAACCCGACTTTCCGCGGCTATGCATGGGTGCCGGAAGGCCAGCACGTGTCCACGGCGATCCTGAACCAGCCGGACGGCTCGCTAATCCAGGATCTGCCGTTCTCGATCGAGCTGAACAAGTTCATCGTCGACTATTACTCCACCGGCATGCCGAAGCTGTTCGCGAGCGACATCGTCGTGGTAGATCACAAGACCGGCGCGCGCGTGCCGGCGCGGGTCGAAGTGAACAAGCCGTTCGAATACGACGGCGTGTCGATCTATCAATCGAGCTTCCAGGACGGCGGCTCGCAGATGCAGATGACCGCTTACCCGATGACCGGCAACAGCGCGAAGACCGCGCCGTTCGGCGGCACGATCGGCGGCAGCGCGCTGTTGAGCACAGCTACGCCGCTGGCTGACGGTCAAACCGTGGAATTCACCGATTTCCGCGCGATCAACGTCGAAAACGTCTCGAGCGGCAACGGCAACGGCAACGGCAACGGCAACGGCAACGGCAACGGCAACGGCAACGGCACGAACGACGCGCGCGGCGTCGCAGCCCACCGCTCGCTGAAAGAAGCGTTCGACGAGCGCCTCGGCTCCGGCGCGAAGACGTCCAAACCGCTGGATCTGCATAATGTCGGCCCGTCGGTGCAGTACAAGGTGCGCGACAAGGACGGCCAGGCGCGCGAGTACAACAACTACATGCTGCCGGTGGACGTTGGCGGTGAGCGGATGTTCCTCGCCGGCATGCGCCTGAATCCGGATGACCCGTTCCGCTATCTGCGCATTCCTGCTGACAGCGGCGGCACCGTCAAGGAATGGATGAATCTGCGTGCCACGCTCGAGAATCCGGCCATGCGCGCCGCGGCCGCGCACCGTTTCGCGCTGCGCTCGGTGCCGGGTTCGAATACCGAACTGCAACAGCATCTGGAAGAAAGCGCGCTGCGTGTGCTGACCCTTTTTGCCGGCGCGGACAGCGGCATCAAGATGCCGAACGGCCAGACGGTGGGCGGTTTCCAGGCGATTGCCGGTTTTATCGACCATTCGGTGCCGAAGGGCGAGCAGGAAAAGGCCGCGGGCCTGCTGCTGCGCATGCTGGAAGGCTCGACCTGGGACCTGTGGCAACTGTCGCGCGAGCAGCTCGGCGAGCCCGATGCGCAGGCCAATGCGGATGCCAGCCGCTTCATTCAAAGCTCGATCAATGCCATATCCGACAGCTTTTTGTACGGATCGCCGGTCTATTTGCAGCTTGACTCCTTCAGGCAGGTGCAAGCTTCGGTATTTCAGCTGACGCGCGCGCCGGGCAAAAAAGTCGTGTATCTTGGCAGCTTGCTCCTCGTGTTGGGCATCTTTTCGATGTTCTACGTGCGCGAACGGCGCCTCTGGTTCTGGCTCAAAGACACCGCTCACGGCACGAATGTCGTGATGGCAATGTCGAGTGCGCGCAAGACGCTCGACTTCGAAAAAGAGTTCGTCCAAACGCGCGACGCCGTCAGCGCCGCGCTGGGCGCCAAACTCATTAATGCATCCGACGCCGCCGGCGCCTCCGACCAACCCGGCCATGCCGGCGCGCCGTCCGCAAGCTCACAAGATTCGACCCGGTAAGATCATGGACTTGACTCAGGTTTCTTCATCCTCCTCTTCGGCGCCGTTGCGGCACCAGAAAACGCCCGCTGGCGAGGCGTTCGACATTGCGCAGTACGAAGAGCGGCCGTTCCTGAAGCGCCTCGGCATGACCGACTGGCTGTTCGCCCTCGTGATGGTCGCGGGCGCGGGGTTTGCGCTGTCGCGCTATTACCCGTTCATGAACTACTACGACAAGCTGGTGCTGGTGTGCGCGGTGCCGGTGTTCGTCGTGCTCGGCTGGCGTTGGAAGCCGGTGCGCCCGCTGATGGTGGGCATCGCCGCGCTGTCGCTGTTTGCGATCCAGCTCTATCACGGCGATCTGGCGCGCGCCGATAGCGCGTTCTTCCTCAAGTATTTCCTGTCGAGCCAGTCCGCGATCCTGTGGATGAGCGCGCTCTTCGTGTTCGCCACGGTGTTCTACTGGATCGGCCTCGTGTCGCGTTCGCCGACCGGCGCCGCGATCGGTTCGAAGATGACGTGGGCCGCGGTGGTGATGGGCTTCGTCGGCCTGATGGTGCGCTGGTACGAGTCGTACCTGATCGGCGCGGACGTCGGCCATATTCCCATCTCGAACCTGTATGAAGTGTTCGTGCTGTTCAGCCTGATCACCGCGCTGTTCTATCTGTACTACGAGCAGCACTACAACACCCGTGCGCTCGGCGCGTTCGTGCTGCTGGTGATCAGCGCGGCGGTCGGCTTCCTGATGTGGTACTCGGTCGCGCGTGATGCGCAGCAGATCCAGCCGCTCGTGCCGGCGCTGCAAAGCTGGTGGATGAAGATTCACGTGCCGGCGAACTTCATCGGTTACGGCAGTTTCGCGCTGTCGGCGATGGTGGGTGTCGCGTATCTGATGAAGGCGCGCGGCATGCTGGCCGATCGCCTGCCGGCGCTCGAGGTGCTCGACGACGTGATGTACAAGTCGATCGCGGTCGGTTTCGCGTTCTTCACGATCGCGACGATTCTCGGCGCGCTGTGGGCCGCCGAAGCGTGGGGCGGCTACTGGAGCTGGGACCCGAAGGAAACGTGGGCGCTGATCGTCTGGCTGAACTACGCGGCGTGGCTGCATATGCGCCTGATGAAGGGCCTGCGCGGCGCGATGGCAGCCTGGTGGGCGCTGACCGGCCTGCTGGTGACGACCTTCGCGTTCCTCGGCGTCAACATGTTCCTGTCGGGGCTGCATAGCTACGGCAAGCTGTAATATCCGCCGTTCTGAACCGACCAAGAACCGCCGCGTGCTCCGCACCGGCGGTTTTTTTACGGCTGGCGGAATATTTGCTGCGTCCAGCGTGTTGTCAGAGCAGTACGCATGAATGGCGAGGCGTGCCGATCATCAATATGGCCCCGTAAGACGTACCTACCGATGGGCCGGCAAGGAGCAGCACGAGATGTGGATCAAGCGAAGCGACAGAATTCAACTCACCGGCGATGACATCGCACGCAGCGAAATCACGCCGCAGCGCGTCTTCGAGAACCGGCGGCGCGTGTTGCAGGCGGCGGGCGCGGTGGCGCTCGGCAGTCTGATCGGTCTGAATGGCGAAGCGCTGGCGGCGTATGCGTCGCCGGATCCGAAGGCGCAAAAGCTGGCGGCGAAGACCAACGCGAAGTTCGTCGCGCTCGACAAGATCACGCCGTTCAAGGACATCACCACGTACAACAACTACTACGAGTTCGGCACCGATAAAGCCGATCCGGCGCAGAACGCCGGCACGCTACGGCCGCATCCGTGGAAGGTGAGCGTCGAAGGCGAGGTGAAGAATCCGAAGGTGTACGACATCGACGAATTGCTGAAGCTCGCACCGCTCGAGGAGCGTGTGTACCGGCTACGTTGTGTCGAGGGTTGGTCGATGGTGATTCCGTGGATCGGCGTGCCGCTATCCGAGCTGATCAAGCGGGTCCAGCCCACCGGCAACGCCAGATACGTCCAGTTCATCACGCTCGCCGATCCATCGCAGATGCCGGGCCTGTCGACACCGGTGCTCGATTGGCCGTACTCCGAAGGTTTGCGGATGGACGAGGCCATGAATCCGCTGACGCTCCTGACGATGGGCGTCTACGGCCAGATGCTGCCGAATCAGAACGGTGCGCCGGTCCGCGTCGTGGTGCCCTGGAAATACGGCTTCAAGAGCGCGAAGTCGTTGGTGAAGATCCGCTTTCTCGACAAGCAGCCGCCGACCAGCTGGAACACGTACGCATCGAACGAATACGGTTTCTATTCGAATGTGAACCCGAACGTCGATCATCCGCGCTGGAGCCAGGCGACCGAGCGGCGCATCGGCGAGGACGGTTTTTTCACGCCCAAGCGCAAGACGCTGATGTTCAACGGCTACGGCGACCAGGTCGCGTCGCTGTATCAGGGCATGGACCTGAAGAAGAACTTTTGAGCAGCGTGAACATGGCCGCCGATACGCAACCTGTTGCTGCAACCACGCGCCAAGTGCCGCGAGCGCAATCCGCATCGGCGGTCGCCAGGCGGCCCGCGGGCGGCGCGCGCTGGATCGTACCGGCGAAGATCGCGGTGGTTATCGCGGCGTGGTATCCGCTCGCGCGCATCGTATTGTTCGGCATGACCGACCGGCTCGGCGCGAATCCTATCGAGTTCATCACGCGTTCGACGGGGCTCTGGACCCTTGTGTTTCTCTGCATCACCTTGGCGGTGACGCCGTTGCGGCGGTTGACCGGCGTGCCGGCGCTGCTGCGGTTCCGTCGCATGCTCGGCCTGTACGCGTTTTTCTACGCGACGCTGCACTTCACGACGTACCTGTGGTTCGACAAATGGTTCGATGTCGCGGCGATTCTGAAGGACATCGGCAAGCGGCCGTTCATCACCGTTGGCTTTGCCGCGTTCGTGTTGCTGATCGCGTTGGCGCTCACGTCGCCGCGCGCGATCGTGCACAAACTCGGGCGCCGCTGGCAGACGCTGCATCGCGCGATCTATGCGATCGGCGCGCTCGCGATTCTGCATTTCTGGTGGATGAAGGCGGGCAAGCATGATTTGCTGCTGCCGAAGATTTACGGCGCGATCATGATCGCGCTATTGGGATGGCGGTTGATCGTATGGCTGCGTGAGCGGAGGTTGAATACGCGCTGACCATGCTGCACAGCGTGCAAATAGAAAAAGGCGATGCCGCGGTGGCATCGCCTTTTTTTACGCTGCGTCGGCGTTGACGCTGGTTTTGACGTTTACGCCGGCAAGATCGTTTCGCCCGCAAACAGTTGCTTTACTTCTTCGCGAGCGCGAACCACATGCGCTTGTGTACCATCGACCATCACCTCGGCTGCACGCGGACGCGTGTTGTAGTTCGAGCTCATCACAAAGCCGTACGCGCCGGCCGAGCGAATCGCCAGCAGATCGCCCGGTTCGACCGCCAGCAGACGCTCGCGGCCCAGCCAGTCGCCGCTTTCGCAAACCGGCCCGACCACGTCGTACACATGGGCGGGCACTTCGTTCTTAACGACAGCGTCGATCGCGTGATACGCCTCGTACATCGCAGGGCGCGCGAGATCGGTCATCGCAGCGTCGACGATGGCGAAATTCTTTTCCGCGCCCGGTTTCAGAAACTCGACGCGGGTGAGCAGCACGCCGGCATTGCCTACCAGCGAACGGCCCGGCTCGAAGTACACCTCGCGGTGGCCGTGACCGCGCGCTTCGATGCGATCGAGCACGGTGCGCACGAAGTCGCCGATTGCCGGCGGCGTCTCGTCGTCGTAGGTAATGCCGAGACCGCCGCCTACGTCGATGTGGCGAATCTTTACGCTGTCCTGCTCGATCTGTTCGACCAGTTCCAGCACCTTATCGACTGCATCCAGATACGGCGCGACTTCGGTGATCTGCGAGCCGATATGGCAATCGATGCCGACCACGTCGAGATGCGTCATCGCCGCGGCGGCGCGATAGGTGGCGCGTGCATCCTCGAACGCGACGCCGAACTTGTTCGACTTCAGGCCGGTGGAAATATACGGATGGGTCTTCGCATCGACGTCCGGATTCACGCGCAGCGACACCGGCGCCTTCTTGCCCATTTCCGCGGCAACCGCGTTCAGGCGATCCAGTTCCGGAATCGATTCGACGTTGAAGCATTTGACGCCGGCCGCGAGCGCGTCGCGCATTTCATCCGCGTTCTTGCCGACGCCGGAAAACACGGTGTTTTCCGCCTTGCCGCCGGCCGCCAGCACACGCGCCAGTTCGCCGCCCGACACGATGTCGAAGCCGGCGCCGAGACGCGCGAACACGTTCAGCACCGCGAGATTGCTATTCGCCTTGACGGCGACGTGCACGCTCGCGCGACGGCCTGCGCAGGCGCCGGCATACGCGTTCCATGCCTCGGTGAGCGCGGCGCGCGAGTACACATACAGCGGCGTGCCGAACTGCTCGGCGAGTGAGACGGCGGACACGCCTTCGGCGTGCAATACGCCGTCGACGTAGTCAAATGCGGATCGAGTCATGCGAAAGTCTTATTGAACGGGGGTGACGGCGGAGGCAGGCAGCGGGGCCGCCGTAGCAGCGGATGCGGCAGACGAGGGCGGCGTGGCGAGTTCGCTTTCCGGCGCCAACGAGAGCGGCGTGCCCGACGTGTCGGGCACGGTGCCAACTCCGGAGGCTGTTTCCGCGCCGGGTTTCACTTCGTCCGGCGACGGCGGTTGCGTGCGATCGATGGGCTTGGCCGGCAACGGCGGCACGGTCGGCAAGTAGAGCGAACCGCGCTGCCCGCAGCCGCTGAGTGCGCAACCTGCGAGAATGGCTAAAGCCGCTACAATCGCGCGGCCGGGCGCCGCCGCGCGCATCCGAGATACGACTCGCATGACTGTCCCTGAATAATTAATCGATGGAGTTTAGCATGTCCGATAGTGAATACCTGACCCGCGCGGAAGCCGCGCTAGCCGCCATCGAACGCGCGCTCGACGACACCGGAGCAGACATCGAATTCGAGCGCAGCGGCAATGTCCTGACCCTCGAATTCGAGAACCGCTCGAAGATTATCGTGAACCTGCAACCGCCGATGAGCGAGATCTGGATCGCGGCGAAAGCGGGTGGTTTCCACTTCCGTTTCATCGACGGCGAGTGGCGCGATACGCGCAGCGGCACGGAATTTTTCGCAGCCTTATCGGACTACGCGACGCAGCAGGCCGGCGAACCGATCCGCTTTGAAGCGTAAATTTGAAGCGTAAAGCCCGCTGCTGAAACGGCCGCCGAAACGAACCCGCCGCGCATCGAGCGCGGCGGGTTCGTTTTGACATGTTCTGCGCGGTTCAGAGCGCGGTTCAGGCGCTACAGGCGCTAGTGCCCGCGGAACAGATTCATGATGTCCTGCTTTTCCTGTTCGCCGACTTGCTGAGGCGCTGCCCCGGCCGCCGAGGTCTCCGCATCGAGCGTGGCCTGACTCACGCCGACTGTCGCGATGAAGCCGTGCCCAGGCGTGAAGTCGTCGAAATACAGTTCTGAGCCGACCTCGGTCACGTCGTCCGGCATCGGCATCTTGTATTCCTGCACGCCTTTGAGCGCGCGTCCCATGTAGTCGATCCACACCGGCAACGCCAGACCGCCGCCAGTTTCGCGGTCGCCCAGACTGCGCGGATTGTCGTAACCGATCCATGCGATGGCCGTCAGCGTGTGCTGATAGCCGGCGAACCATGCGTCGCGTGAATCGTTGGTGGTGCCGGTCTTGCCGGCGAGATCGGTGCGCTTCAACACGTTGGTTTTCGCGCCCGTGCCGCGTTGCGCGACGCTTTGCAGCAGACTGTTCATCACGTACGCATTACGCGGTTCGATCGCGTGCGGCGCGCTCTGCTCGGCGACCAGCGGTTGCGCATGCGCGACCACGACACCGCGCTGATCGGTGACTTCGGCGATCAGGTACGGGTTGATCCGATAACCGCCGTTGGCGAACACTGAGAACGCGCCGGCCATCTGCAACGGCGTGACGAGACCTGCGCCGAGCGCCATCGGCAGATACGCCGGGTGACGATCCGCGTCGAAGCCGAAACGCGTGATGTACTGCTGCGCGTACTTGGTGCCGATCTGGTTCAGGATGCGGATCGAGACGAGGTTCTTCGACTTCTGCAAGGCGGTGCGCATCGTCATCGGACCATCGAAACCACCGCCGTAGTTCTTCGGCTCCCACGCCTGGCCGCCGGTTTCAGCGGCGCTGAAGAAGAGCGGCGCGTCATTGATGACCGTGGCCGGTCCGAGCCCTTTTTCGAGCGACGCCGAATAGATGAACGGCTTGAAGCTCGAACCCGGCTGGCGCCAGGCCTGGGTGACGTGATTGAACTTGTTCTTGTTGAAATCGAAGCCGCCGACCAGCGCGCGAATCGCGCCGTCCTGCGGAATCACCGACACGAACGCGCCTTCCACTTGCGGCAATTGCGTGATCGACCAGCTGCCGTCGTCGCCCTTGACCAGACGGATGATCGCGCCAGGCCGCACGCGTTGATTCGGCTGCGCGCGCGTGCCGAGCGCGAACGCGGCGAAGCGCAGACCGTCGCCCTGAATGGTCGCGACGTTGCCGTCGATGAAGGTGGCCTGCACCTGCTTCGGGCTCGCCGCGGTCACCACCGCGGCAATGATTTCGCCGTTGTCGGGATGTTCGAGCAGGGCGTCGTCGATAGCCTGTTCGCGGTCGTCCGCATCGGACGGCAAGTCGATGAACGCCTCTGGGCCGCGGTAGCCGTGGCGCCGTTCATAGTCCATCAGACCTTTGCGCAGCGCACGGTAAGCGACGTCCTGGTCGGCCGAGTCGACTGTCGTGACGACGTTCAGGCCACGCGTGTAGGCCTCTTCGCGATACTGCGCGTACATCATCTGCCGCACCATTTCCGCGACATACTCCGCGTGCACGCTGAATTCCTTGCCGGCGCCCTTGACGACGAGCGTTTGCCCGCTTGCCGCGTCGTACTGTTCCCGGGTGATGTAACGCAGTTCATACATGCGCTGCAGGATGTACTCCTGCCGCACTTTTGCGCGCTTCGGATTGACCACCGGGTTGTACGCCGACGGCGCCTTCGGCAGGCCGGCCAGCATCGCCGATTCCGCCAGCGTCAGATCCTTCAGATCTTTACCGAAGTACACCCGCGCCGCGCTCGCGAAGCCATACGCGCGCTGGCCGAGATAGATCTGATTCATGTACACCTCGAGAATCTGATCCTTCGTCAGCTTCGACTCGATCTTGTACGCGAGCAGCATCTCGTAGATCTTGCGCGTGTAGGTCTTCTCGCTCGACAGGAAGAAGTTGCGCGCCACCTGCATCGTGATCGTGCTCGCGCCCTGCGTTGCGTGGCCATTGGTCAGCGCGACGAAGCCGGCCCGCGCGATGCCGGTCAGGTCGACGCCGCCGTGATCGTAGAAGCGCGCGTCTTCGATTGCGAGCACGGCCTTCTTCAGGCTATCGGGCACGTCCTGGATATGGACGATGTCGCGCCGTTCTTCACCGAATTCGCCGATCAGCACGTGGTCGGCCGTATAGATGCGAAGCGGCACCTTGGGCCGGTAGTCGGTGAGCGCATCGAGCGACGGCAGGTTCGGCGTCGCCACCACCAATGCGTAGCCGAGCACCAGCAGCACGCACAGAATGCCTGCGAAGATCAGACCCACAAAGCCAAGGACGAGCTTGAGCCACAACGGGCGTTTGCGCTTTTGCGGCGCGGGCGGCGGGGAAGTAGGAGACGTGGATTGCATATGGACACCAAAAAACAGTCCCGCGATTATAGCCGCCTCGCTTTTCAGCTTTCGGCATGCTTACTGACAGTTCTTGACAAGTCTTCGCGCCGCGCAGGAATGACTTCACTGTAGCCGTTTTGAGCGCGTGCAGGGCGCACGTCACGCAACGTTAGCCATTCGGCTGAGTGTCGCGCGGCGGCGCGGCTACGCACAATTCTTCCTCGTTACTCGCGTTCGAATGGTTCGTCGCGTGAGTGTGAAGGGAGGGCGTGATGACGTTCAAAAGTTCGTGGCTTCAGGGAGTGCAACTGGGAGTGGAGCGCTTGGGAGTGCGCTTTGCGGAACGCTTCGCGGCGGGGATCGATGTCGGTTCGCAGGAGGTGCGTCTCGTTGTGGTGAGCCAGCGTTCGCGCGCGAGCGCCGGACTGCGGATCGAATACGTGACGAGCGTGCCGCTTGCCGCCGGCGCGATGGCCGGCACGGAGATCGCCGACCGGCACGCAGTGGCGCGTGCGTTGCGCGATGCCTTCGCGGGGCTGCCGCGTGCCTGTGCGACGCACGCGCTGCGCTGCGCGATGGCGCTGCCCGCCTCGGCCACGCTCACCACTACGATGCCGCTAACAAGGCTCGCCGCCTTGAGCGGTTGCGCGGAAGACTATGGGCATGAACTGGCCGAACTGGAACCCGCGGTGATGAGTGAAGTCGAGCGCATCGCGGGGCTCGAGCGGCATGCGTTGGCAGTCGACTGGTTCCTCGACGAAGCGCCGTCGTCTACCCGCTCGGTGACGATCGCCGCGACCGCACGGCAGCATCTCGAAGCGCGCATCGAATGCGCGGCCACCGCCGGCATCTCGCTGACCGCGATCGACGGAGAGCCGCATGCGGCGTTGCGCGCAATGCGTTACGCGGCCAGTCATGAACTCGATTCGCACGAGCCCTATGTCGCGGTCTGGATCGGCGCGGATGGCGTGTACGGGTGGCGCATCGTCGACGACAGCATCGTCGGCGAAATTCGCTATCCGGCGCCCGAGCACTCGGATCTCGCCGACGCGCTGCGCGATCTCGCTGACGGTCCCGCACTCGACTGCGCGTTGTTGTGCGGCGAGGTCGACCTGCTCGATGGCGTAGGTTTTACGCTTGCGGATATGGCCGACGTATTGGGCTGCACGGTGTTGCCGTTCGAGTGCGCAGCGCTTGGCAGCCTTGCGCGGTCGCTAACGGATCCGCTGTTGCACGAGCCCGCCGGTGCGGTCGCATTCGGCCTTGCGTTGCGCGGGGTGCTCGAATGATGCGCGGCCGCTGGCATGTCGCCGGTTCAGGCAGGCCGGCTTCATCGCGCGGCACACCCTTCATGCGGCCCTGGCTTGGCGGTTTCAATCTGCTGCCCTATCGGCAACGTAACGCGCGGCTTGCGCGGCGGCGCAGCCTGCTCGAATGGACCGGCGCGGCGCTCGCGGGTTGTGCCGCCGTGCTTGCGTTGGCAGGATGGCTGGCGTTCGAGCGGGCGCGCCTCGATGCGCAGCGTGCGTCGCTCGAACGGTCGCTCGCGCAACTGGCTGCGCCGCTCGCCGAGCACGCGAAGTTGCTGCGCGCACAAGACGAACAGCGCAAAGGGGCCGCGCGTGCTGTGAGCTTGTCCGAGCCCCTGACGCATCTACGCGATCTGCTGGACGCCTTGAGTTTCGAACCGGGCGACGGTGTCGTTCTGCAGCAGTTACGTCAGAGCGCGCACGAGACGGAATTGCTGGCGACTTCGAACGGACCTATCGCGTCGGCCGGCTGGCTCAAACGCTTGAGCGCGATGCGTGGCGTGAAGGGGGCAGAGATGAGCGATCTTCATCGCTCGCCCTCACGCAGCGGTGCGGCGGCTGCCGCCGGCGAAACAGGCCCGATCGAATTCGGCGCGCGCTTGCGTTGGAGCGATCCGCCTCGCAAGGCGGCTCATGCGCCGGCCTCCGCTGTGCAACGTCCGATGAAGTCTGAACCATCAAGAGGTGCGAAATGAGTACAACGTTTATCGACGTGGGCGGCGCGGCAGGCGCGCGGCTCTCTTTGTCCCGTTGGATGAAGCACGTGCGCCTGCCGGTCGGCGCATGGAGCGGGCGGCGTCGCCTGGTGATCGCATTGCTGATTGCTGCGCTGGTGTTCGGTCTGGGGGCGCACGGCTGGGTCGTGGCCGATCTCAGCGGCCTCGGAGCAAGCCGCACAGCATTCGATGCCGCCACGCGGCATCTCGCCGACGCACGCCGCGCGCTGACGCAATTGCCCGCGCTGCGTCGCGAAGCCGTGAGCACGCCCGCTGCGCATCTGCCGATGCCATGGACCTCCGCCGACGACGTGCGCGTCGTGTCCGAGCTGGCCGCGCAAAATAACGTCGCGTTGCTCTCTGTGGAGCCGGGAGCGGCGAGCGGCTCGGGCGCTGAAAATATGCGGCCTGTACGAGTCACCGCGCAGACCGATTTCGTCCATCTGATGTCGTTTCTGCGCGGACTGTCGGACCTGCCGGTGCTGATCGTCCCCGAAGACGTGACCGTCAAGCGGCACGGCGTGTTGCTTGCAGTTAGTGCGACGCTGCGCGTGTTCAGCGCGCTGAGGCCTGCGGCTTCGAGTGCAGCCGCGGCCGCGTTCGCCGACGACAGCCTCGATTCCGACGCCGACGAAGACATCGTCTTCTACGACCCGTTCTCATTGCCTCAAATGCTGACAGGCGCGGACCTGCCCGACGCTTCGCAGCTACGTCTGGCCGGCTTGCTGCACGATCGCACCCACGCGCTCGCCTTGCTGGAAACGCCGGACGGCGCGGCGACCGTCGCGTCGGGGCAGCAGTTCGGCGCCGAGCGCGTCACGCGGGTCGACGCGCTCGGCATTACGCTGGCCAATGGCGGCGCGACGCGCACTCTGGCGCTTGCGGAGGCATCCTGATGAGGCTGGCAAAGCCAATTCGCCGCATCGCGTGGTGCGAGGGCGCTCGTTTCTGCCTTGGTCTCTTCTTCATTAGCGCGGCGGCGGGTGCCGGCATCGCGCATGCGTCGGCCCAACTGCTGCCGCCGTGGCCGACGCTGTCCGCGCGCATGCCGCACGACGACGCGATTGCCCAGCTCGACGTCCCGTACAACGTGCCGCCACTGCCGCGCGGCATGGCTGGCGAAGTGCCCAACCCGTTTAACGATGGTGCCGCCGATGAACCAGGGACATCGCCCAAGGCATCGCGCGCAACGGCAACCTCCGGCGATGACGGCACGGATGATGCGCTCAGCGATGCGGACGGCTCCGTGCCGCTGCGGCCACAATCCGCCGCCTCTGCTCGCTCTGCTGCCGCTCGCGACGAAACCGCCGGGGCATCCGCACTCGAAGGTCCGCCGGTGCCGCTGCCTCCGCTGGCGCGCCTGAGCGACGCGTCGAAAAGCCCTGCCGACAGCAGGCTCGCCGCCGACGATAAACCCATCACGCTGAACTTCCAGCGCGCCGAACTCGGCGCGGTGCTCAACGCGTTCGCCCAGTTCACCGGACTGAACATCGTTGCGAGCGAAAGAGTGCGCGGCGCCGTTTCGCTGCGGCTCGACAAAGTGCCGTGGCGCACCGCGTTCGACACCCTGCTAGACGTCAACGGTCTGGCTATGGAGCGCCACGGCAATGTGATCTGGGTCGCGTCCATCGCCGATCTGGCCGCGCGTGAACGGCAGCGCTTCGAAGCGCACGCCCGGGCCGCCGATCTGGAGCCGCTCGCGAGCCGCACCTTTGAGCTGCGCTACGCGCGCGCCGAGGACGTGCGGCGTCTGCTGACGGGCTCCGGCAACCAGCGCGTGCTGTCCAGGCGCGGCGCCGCGACGGCTGATCCGCGCACCAATCTGCTGTTCGTCACCGATCTCGAGGGCCGCCTCGCGCAAATTACCGAGCTGCTCGTGTCCGTCGACCGGCCGACCCGTCAGGTGCTGATCGAGGCGCGTATCGTCGAGGGCGAGCACGGGTTTTCGCGCAATCTCGGCGTGCGCCTGTCGATGGCCGCGGCCAGTGCCGACGGCACCGCCCTGGGTCTCACCGGCGGCAAGGACGGCGCCGTCTACGATCTGTCGGCGCGGCCGATTTCCGGGTTCGACGCCGCTACCGCCGGCCTGACGCTGTTCGCCGCGCAAGCCACGCGGCTGCTGAATATCGAGTTGAGCGCGCTGGAAGCCGAAGGCCGAGGCGAAATCGTTTCGAGTCCGCGGGTGGTGACGGCCGACCGGATGAAAGCGGTCGTCGAACAGGGCACCGAGCTGCCGTATCAGGCCAAAGTGGGGCAGGGCGTGTCCGGCGTGCAGTTTCGCCGCGCCACGCTCAAACTGGAGGTCGAGCCGCAAATCATGCCCGACGGCCGAGTGGTGCTGGACCTCGACGTCGCCAAAGATAGCGTCGGCGAGCAGACCGACGCCGGCCCGGCGATCAACACCAAACACGTGCAAACGCGGGTCGAAGTCGAGGATGGTGGTACGGTGTCGATCGGCGGCATCTATGCGACCGACAACCGGGACGATGTGACGCGGGTGCCGCTCCTGGGCAAAATACCGGTTTTAGGCGCGCTTTTTCGCCATCGGGCCCATCGCGACAAGCGCAGTGAACTGGCGGTTTTCATCACGCCGCGCGTCGTTCAGACAAATTAGGGGCATGCTGCCGCCGCTCGTGAGCGGCGGCGTGCAGGCTCGACAAGGCAGCCGCTTTGCCAGTAAGCTGCGGCACGAACCATACCGGATTAGCCAGAGGACACCGTTGCAAGCGCGGGACGCACACGCCAATGTATTTTTTGTAGGGCTCATGGGGGCAGGCAAAACCACCGTGGGCCGGGCCGTTGCGCGCCGGCTGGACCGCCCGTTCTTCGATTCCGATCACGAAATCGAAGCACGCACGGGCGCGCGCATCCCGGTGATCTTCGAACTCGAGGGCGAAGCGGGCTTTCGCGAACGTGAAGCGCACGTGATCTCCGACCTGACCGGGCGCGACAATATCGTGCTCGCCACGGGCGGCGGCGCAGTGCTGCGGCCGGAGAACCGCGAAGCCCTGCAAAATCGCGGCGTGGTGATCTATCTGCGCGCCAACCCGCACGATTTGTGGCTGCGCACCCGGCGCGACAAGAATCGCCCGCTTTTGCAGACCGAAGACCCCAAAGCGCGCCTCGAGGCGCTCTACGAAGTACGCGACCCGCTCTACCGCGAATGCGCGCATTTCGTGATCGAAACCGGCCGGCCTTCGGTCAACGGACTCGTCAACATGGTTCTGATGCAGCTCGAGATGGCCGGCGTCGCCAAACATCCTGCGCCATAATGGACCGTATGATTACCGTCAATGTCGAATTGGGCGAGCGCGCCTACCCCATCCATATCGGTGCCGACCTGATCGGCCAGACCGCGTTGTTCGCGCCGCACATCGCCGGCAGCTCGGTCACCATCGTCACGAACACCACGGTCGATCCGCTGTACGGCGACAAGCTGCGCGCCGCGCTGGCGCCGCTCGGCAAGCAGGTTTCCACGGTCGTTTTGCCGGACGGCGAAGCGTACAAGAACCTCGAAACGCTGAATCGGATTTTCGACGCGCTGCTGGGCGCGCGCGCCGACCGTAAAACCACGCTGATCGCCTTGGGCGGCGGCGTGATCGGCGACATGACCGGTTTTGCCGCGGCCTGCTACATGCGCGGCGTGCCGTTCATCCAGGTGCCGACCACCTTGCTGTCGCAGGTCGATTCGTCGGTGGGCGGCAAGACTGGCATCAATCACCCGCTCGGCAAGAACATGATCGGCGCGTTCTACCAGCCGCAAGCCGTGATCGCCGACATCGGCGCGCTGCGCACGCTGCCGGCGCGCGAACTGGCGGCGGGCGTCGCCGAAGTGATCAAGACCGGCGCGATCGCCGACGCTGGTTTCTTCAGCTGGATCGAGGCGAATGTCGAGGCGCTCAATTGCTGCGAGCCCGAGGCGCTGGCCGAGGCGGTCAAGCGCTCGTGCGAGATCAAGGCGTCGGTGGTGGCGCAGGACGAGCGCGAAGGCGGGCTGCGCGCCATCCTCAATTTCGGCCACACCTTCGGCCACGCGATCGAAGCCGGGCTCGGCTACGGCGAATGGCTGCACGGCGAGGCGGTGGGCTGCGGAATGGTGATGGCGGCGGACCTGTCCGTGCGCCTGGGCTATCTCGACGAAGCCGCGCGCAAGCGCCTCGTCGACGTGATCGTCGCCGCGCATCTGCCGACTCGCGCCCCCGCGCTCGGCGAATCGCGCTATGTCGAACTGATGCAGGTCGATAAAAAGGCCGAAGCCGGCGCGATCAAATTCATTCTGTTGAAGCGTTTCGGTGAGACGCTGATCACCCAGGCGCCCGACGCCGCCGTGCACGCCACGCTGGCCGCCGCCGTCTAGATACGGCGAGGCATCGCAGCAAAGCATCACGCACCAGCGTCACGAGGCGCCGCTCATGTTTCGGAGAAACCGGTGACTGACAGGCGCAACGACGATGTAAAGCATGACAAGGGAGGTACGCCGGCGATCGGCGTGCCTTCGCCCGAAGCACTCGAAGCGCATCTCGCGCCGTATGCGGCGCATTCCGCGCAGTCGCGCGGCCGCCGCTATCCCGAAGCCGCGCCTAGCGCGCGCACCGAATTTCAGCGCGATCGCGACCGCATCGTCCACTCGACGGCATTCCGCAGGCTCGAGTACAAGACTCAGGTGTTCGTGAATCACGAGGGCGACCTGTTCCGGACGCGCCTCACGCACAGTCTCGAAGTCGCGCAGATCGCGCGTTCGGTCGCCCGCAATCTGCGGGTCAATGAGGACCTCGTCGAAGCTATTTCTCTCGCGCACGATCTCGGTCATACGCCGTTCGGCCATGCGGGGCAGGACGCGCTGAACGAATGCATGCGCGAACACGGCGGCTTTGAGCACAACCTGCAAAGCCTTGCGGTGGTCGACGATCTCGAGGAGCACTATGGCGCGTTCAACGGCCTCAACCTCTGCTTCGAAACGCGCGAAGGCATCCTCAAGCATTGCTCGCGCGAGAACGCGCGGCGGCTCGGCGCACTCGGCGAGCGCTTTCTCGAAGGACGGCAACCGTCGATCGAAGCGCAGATCGCGAACGTCGCCGACGAGATCGCGTACAACAATCACGACGTCGACGACGGATTGCGCTCAGGCTTGCTCACCGTGGAACAGCTTGCCGAAGTGGAGTTATGGCAGACGCACTACGAGGCGGCGCGCCGCGACTTTCCGCAGATCGAAGGTCGCCGGCTGATTCACGAGACGGTGCGCCGCATCATCAACACGCTGATCGTCGATCTGATCGATACGACCACGCTCAATCTGATCCGGCATGCGCCGGCTTCGCTGGATGCGGTGCGGGCCGCACCGCCGCTGGTCGCGCATAGCGAGGCGATTGCTTCGCAGGCCGCGACGCTCAAGCGCTTTCTGTTCAAGAACCTGTATCGCCACTACCGGGTGATGCGGATGGCGAACAAGGCTCGCCGCGTGGTGGTCGGCCTGTTTGGCGCGTTCACGGAAGATCCGCGGCTGTTGCCGCCCGGCTATCAGTCGCCGGACGCGTCGTTGCAGCCGCGCCTGATCGCCCACTACATTGCCGGCATGACGGATCGGTACGCAGTGAAGGAATATCAGCGGCTGTTCGTGATCGAGGACAACTGATCGGAGCTGCGCCAGTGGGCATCGGCGCCGCTGTGCATGCCCGCAGTGAAATGCCGCCGCCCGTGCGGCGGCCCGGCTCGCCGCTTAACGCAGCCGCGACGCGAACAGCGCGCCCGCGATCAGGGCGACGCCGCCGACGATCGCGATCGTCTGCCACGGGTTTTCGTGCACGTAAGTGTCGGCATCCGAGATCGCGACTTCGGCGCGCTGGCGCATGGCGTCGCGCGTGTCGTTCAAACGGTCTCGAGCCACGTCGAGTTGTTTGCGCAGTTTGCTGCGCAACGCCACGGCATCGGCCTGCGTACCGTCGGCCAAAGTATCTTCGAGTTCCGACATCAGCGTGCGCAGTTCGCCTGCGATGTCTTCAGCCGCGTGGCGGCTATGGCGAGCGATACGCCGCGCACGGCGGCTGGTGGTGGTCCAGGATTCGCCGAGGGCGTCTCGCGTATTCGGAAGTGCTGTCATGGTCGCTCCGTCGATGAGGGTGAGAAAAGTCTCCGCGTACTCATGCGGCAAACGTGGCGTCACGCAACTTCAATGCCAAAGGCTGCGCGGTGTTCCAGCGCGATCATCGCACACGTGCCGACGGTTTCTGGCGGCAGAAATTGCACTGGAAAGGCCGATTGGTGGTCAAAATTACAATGCGTCCGGCATTTACCACAATAGGTGACAGAGGCATAAAATCAAAAACGCCATCACATGTGTGACGGCGTTTGGCCGAGGTGCGGACGGTTCGCGACGGTTCGATCCATGCAGGCGCAGGCTGCCTTCCTAGAAGACGTAACCTATCCTCGCGAAAGTAACGATAGGGTTGAGTTTGATTTTTGCTTCAGACGTCACGGTCAGGTTGCCGACCGGAGTCGACGCGTTCGAGGTCAGTTTCGCGGTTACGCTGAGCGGTATGTATGAGACGGAGAACCCTGCGAACCAGTGTTTGGTGAACGCATAGTTGAAACCGAGATTAAACACCGGCGCCCAGGAACGATCCGTCGATACCGAAGTCGGACCATGCAGTACGCCTTGTTCAAACGCAGTGTTGGAGATCTTCGCGTCCGTGAACCAGACGTACGTGACGCCGAGGCCGGCATACGGTCGGAACGCCGCGGTGGCGTCGTTGAAGTAGTATTTGAACAGGAGGGCAGGACTCCATTGCCTCGCGGAGCCAAGCGTACCGAATTGCTCGAAGGTGCCTGTGCCTAGCAGGTTGAATTTCGGCGGAATGCCAATTTCAGCTTCCGCGGCGATGTGATCGGTGACAAAGTAGCCTAGGCTTAAGCCGATGGTGTCGGAGCTGTCGATGCCAGCGCCCGTGCCGGGTAGTGAGATGTTGACGGGTGTCCCGCCGACGCTTGTTTCCTTCAACGGATCGCTACTGTCTTGGGGGGCGAAATGGAACCACCCCGTCGTAGCGTAAAAACTGCCGGCCGATTGCGCGTGAGCTGCCATCATGCAGGCGAGCGCCGCGATCCCCGTTATGGCCTGTTTTAATTTCATATGTGCTCCTCCAAAAAAGGCCCGCTCATTATGACCACAACGTTTGAAACAAACCATACGCGGCAGTTAGAGCTTTCTCCCTAAGCGCCGGGCGGTTTCTGGCTAAGCCGCGCCGCGCCGAACCCAGCGCCCATGCGGCTTTTCGGACCTTCGGGTATATACCAACGCGACTATTGGATACTTCAGCATGGCACGGCTTGCACGTCTCTATGTCCCTGATCAGCCGCAGCACGTCATCCTCCGTGGACTCGACCAGCAGCCCGCATTCGTCGACGACCAGGACTACGAGCTTTTCATCGATTGTTTGAAAGCGGCTTCGCGCGACCACCATTTGTCGATCCACGCGTACGCGTTGATGCCGGGCGCTGTGCAACTGCTCGTCACGCCGACCGAGGAGTCGAGTCTGCCGAAGGCGATGCAGGCGGTGGGGCGTCGCTATGTCGCCCACTTCAACCGGCGTTACGCACGCCGCGGCACGCTATGGGAGGGCCGTTACCGTGCAACGGTGATCGAGGGTGAGCGTTACTTCCTGCTGGCGAGCCAGGTCGTCGAGATGTGCCCGCTGCGCACGCAACTCGTGAACGCGCCGGAGGACTACCGCTGGTCGAGCTACCGCCATCACATTGGCCTTACGCTCGACAGCCTCATTACTGATCACCCGTTGTACTGGTCGCTCGGCAACACGCCGTTCGAGCGGCAACGCGCGTACCGCGAGCTGTGCGAGCAGCCGCTCGACGAGCGCGAAGCCAGCCAGCTCCAGCAGGCCACCTTGAAAGGCTGGGTTCTGGGCAGCGAAACGTATCGCGAGTGGGCGGCGCGGGCCGCGAACCGGCGCGTGTCGCCGCTGCCGCGCGGGCGGCCGCGCAAGGTGCGTGAGACGCCGCAGACGCAATAAAGCGTTTCGGATCAAGGGCTGCGCCCGGAGCGGCATCTTCGGATGCCGTTTTCTTTGCACCGTTTTGATGTGGCACCAATAAAAGTTAGCCGCAATGCACCAACTTGATAATAGGGGTCGTACCATCAGGTTTTGTTTGCTATTCCATTGATTCGTCGCGTATATTCCGAATTCCGGCGCTTTTTGGTACGCGTAGCATCCAGCGTAGAGAGTGTCGTCGCGGTGGCGGTGCGCACTGCGGCAATAAAAAAACGGTTTAACGGCCTGTCCGGCCCCTCACAGACGGTGTCCCCATGAACGACCACCAGCAACCGACTCACCCGGTTCCCGCCGCGCAAGGTCTGTACGACCCGCAAAATGAGCACGACGCCTGCGGCGTCGGCTTCGTCGCTCACATCAAGGGCAAGAAAAGCCACGAGATCATCGAGCAAGGCCTGAAGATTCTCGAGAACCTCGACCACCGGGGCGCCGTCGGTGCCGATCCGCTGATGGGCGACGGCGCGGGCATCCTGATTCAGATTCCGGATGGCTTCTACCGTGAGGAAATGGCCAGGCAGGGCGTGACGCTGCCGCCGCACGGCGAATACGGCGTCGGCATGGTGTTCCTGCCGAAGGAACACGCGTCGCGTCTGGCCTGCGAACAGGAGCTCGAGCGCACGGTGAAGGCCGAAGGCCAGGTCGTGCTGGGCTGGCGCGACGTGCCGGTCGACCACACCATGCCGATTTCGCCCACCGTCAAGGCGAGCGAGCCGCTGATCCGCCAGATCTTCATCGGCCGCGGCAAGGACATCATGGTGACCGACGCGCTCGAGCGGAAGCTGTACGTGATCCGCAAGACCGCCAGCCACCGCATCCAGGCGCTCAAGCTCAAGCACGGCAAGGAATACTTCGTGCCGTCCATGTCGGCGCGCACGGTGGTCTACAAGGGCCTGCTGCTGGCCGGCCAGGTCGGCGTGTACTACCGTGACCTGCAGGACGAGCGCACCGTCTCGGCGCTGGCGCTGGTGCACCAACGCTTCTCGACCAACACGTTCCCGGCGTGGGAACTGGCTCACCCGTACCGGATGATCGCCCACAACGGCGAAATCAACACGGTGAAGGGCAACGTCAACTGGCTGAACGCCCGCACCGGCGCGATCGCATCGCACGTGCTCGGCGACGATCTGCCGAAGCTGTGGCCGCTGATCTATCCGGGCCAATCCGATACGGCATCGTTCGACAACTGTCTCGAACTGCTGGTGATGGCCGGCTACCCGCTCGTCCACGCAATGATGATGATGATCCCGGAAGCCTGGGAGCAGCACACGCTGATGGACGACAACCGCCGCGCGTTCTACGAATACCACGCCGCGATGATGGAGCCGTGGGACGGCCCCGCCGCGATCGCCTTCACCGACGGCCGTCAGATCGGCGCGACGCTCGACCGTAACGGCCTGCGTCCGGCCCGCTATGTGATTACCGACGACGACCTCGTCATCATGGCGTCGGAAGCCGGCGTGCTGCCGATCCCTGAGTCGAAAATCGTCAAGAAGTGGCGTCTGCAACCGGGCAAGATGTTCCTGATCGACATGGAACACGGCCGCATCATCGACGACAAGGAACTGAAGGACAACCTCGCCAACGCCAAGCCGTACAAGAGCTGGATCGACGCAGTTCGTATCAAGCTCGACGAAATCGAGCCGAAGGCCGAAGACGTCGTCACGGAACGCCGCGAGGCCGCTGCCTTGCTGGATCGCCAGCAGGCGTTCGGCTACACGCAGGAAGACCTCAAGTTCCTGATGGCGCCGATGGCGCAAGCCGGCGAGGAAGCCGTCGGTTCGATGGGCAACGACTCGCCGCTGGCGGTCATGTCCAACAAGAACAAGACGCTCTATCACTACTTCAAGCAGCTGTTCGCGCAGGTGACGAACCCGCCGATCGATCCGATCCGCGAAAACATGGTGATGTCGCTGGTGTCGTTCGTCGGTCCGAAGCCGAACCTGCTCGACACGAACAACATCAACCCGCCGATGCGTCTCGAAGTGTCGCAACCGGTGCTCGACTTCAAGGACATCGCGAAGATCCGCGCGATCGATCAGTACACGGGCGGCAAGTTCAGTTCGTATGAACTGAACATCTGCTATCCGGTGGCCTGGGGCAAGGAAGGCATCGAGGCGCGTCTCGCGTCGTTGTGCGCGGAAGCCGTCGACGCGGTCAAGTCCGGCTACAACATGCTGATCGTGTCGGACCGCAAGACCGACCGCGACAACGTCGCGATCCCGGCGCTGCTCGCCACGGCTGCGATCCACACGCACCTCGTGCAGCAAGGTCTGCGCACGAGCACGGGTCTGGTCGTCGAAACTGGCTCGGCGCGTGAAACGCACCACTTCGCGCTGCTCGCGGGCTACGGCGCGGAAGCCGTGCACCCGTACCTCGCGATGGAAACGCTCGGCCAGCTCGCGGCCGGCCTGAAGGGTGACCTGTCGGCGGAAAAGGCGGTCTACAACTTCACCAAGGCAGTCGGCAAAGGCCTGCAGAAGGTCATGTCGAAGATGGGCATTTCGACCTACATGTCGTACACCGGCGCGCAGATTTTCGAAGCCGTCGGCCTCGCGGAAGACCTGGTGTCGAAGTACTTCAAGGGCACCTCGTCGAAGGTCGGCGGCATTGGTCTGTTCGACGTCGCGGAAGAAGCGATTCGACTGCATCGCGACGCGTTCGGCGACAACCCGATCCTCGCGAACATGCTGGACGCGGGCGGCGAGTACGCGTACCGCGTGCGCGGCGAAGAACACATGTGGACGCCGGATGCGATCGCCAAGCTGCAACACTCGGCGCGCAGCAACTCGTACCAGACGTACAAGGAATACGCGCATCTGATCAACGATCAGACCAAGCGCCACATGACCTTCCGCGGCCTGTTCGAGTTCAAGCTCGACCCGTCGAAGGCGATCCCGCTCGACGAAGTCGAACCGGTGAAGGAAATCGTCAAGCGTTTCGCCACCGGCGCGATGTCGCTCGGCTCGATCAGCACCGAAGCGCACGCCACGCTGGCGGTCGCGATGAACCGCATCGGCGGCAAGTCGAATACCGGCGAAGGCGGCGAGGACGAAAACCGTTACCGCAACGAACTGCGCGGCATTCCGATCAAGAACGGCGACACGATGAAATCCGTGATCGGCGACGAAGTGATCGTCGACATTCCGCTGAAGGACGGCGATTCGCTGCGCTCGAAGATCAAGCAGGTGGCGTCGGGCCGTTTCGGCGTGACGGCGGAATACCTCGCGTCGGCCGATCAGATCCAGATCAAGATGGCGCAAGGCGCGAAGCCGGGCGAAGGCGGCCAGCTGCCGGGCCACAAGGTGTCCGAGTACATCGGCAAGCTGCGTTACTCGGTGCCGGGTGTCGGCCTGATTTCGCCGCCGCCGCACCACGACATCTACTCGATCGAAGATCTGGCGCAGCTGATTCACGACCTGAAGAACGCCAACCCGGCGGCCAGCGTGTCGGTGAAGCTGGTGTCGGAATCGGGTGTCGGCACGGTGGCCGCGGGTGTCGCCAAGGCGAAGGCCGATCACGTCGTGATCGCCGGCCATGACGGCGGCACGGGCGCGTCGCCGCTGTCGTCGGTGAAGCATGCCGGCACGCCGTGGGAACTGGGTCTGGCGGAAACGCAGCAGACCCTGGTGCTGAACCAGCTGCGCGGCCGTATCCGCGTGCAGGCCGACGGTCAGATGAAGACCGGTCGCGACGTCGTGATCGGCGCGCTGCTCGGCGCGGACGAATTCGGCTTTGCGACGGCGCCGCTCGTCGTCGAAGGCTGCATCATGATGCGCAAGTGCCACCTGAACACCTGCCCGGTCGGCGTCGCGACGCAAGATCCGGTGCTGCGTGCGAAATTCCAGGGGCAGCCGGAACACGTCGTCAACTTCTTCTTCTTCGTTGCCGAAGAAGCGCGCGAACTCATGGCGCAACTGGGCATCCGCAAGTTCGACGACCTGATCGGCCACGCCGAACTGCTCGACATGAAGAAGGGCATCGAGCACTGGAAGGCGAAGGGTCTCGACTTCTCGCGGGTGTTCTACCAGCCGCAAGTGCCGGCTGAAGTTGCGCGCAAGCACGTCGACGTGCAGGACCATGGTCTGGCCCGCGCGCTCGACCACACGCTGATCGAGAAGGCGAAGGCCGCGATCGAGAAGGGCGAGCACGTCTCGTTCATCCAGCCGGTGCGCAACGTGAACCGTACGGTCGGCGCGATGCTGTCCGGCACGATCGCGAAGAAGTACGGCCACGACGGCCTGCCCGACGACACGATCCACATCCAGTTGAAGGGCACCGCGGGCCAGAGCTTCGGCGCGTTCCTCGCGAAGGGCGTCACGCTGGATCTGGTCGGCGACGGTAACGACTACGTCGGCAAGGGTCTGTCGGGCGGCCGCATCATCATCCGTCCCACGAACGATTTCCGCGGCAAGTCGGAAGAAAACATCATTTGCGGCAATACGGTGATGTACGGCGCGATCGAAGGCGAGTCCTTCTTCCGCGGCGTGGCCGGCGAGCGTTTCTGCGTGCGTAACTCGGGTGCGACGGCGGTTGTCGAAGGCACGGGCGACCACGGTTGCGAATACATGACGGGCGGCACGGTCGTCGTGCTCGGCGAAACGGGTCGTAACTTCGCGGCCGGCATGTCGGGCGGGCTCGCCTATGTGTACGACCCGGACAACACGTTCGCGGGCAAGTGCAACAAGTCGATGGTCGCGCTCGATCCGGTCCTGCAACAGGCCGAACAGGAACGCACGGTCGACAAGGGCTTGTGGCACACCGGCATCACCGATGAAGCCCTGCTCAAGGGACTCATCGAACGTCACTTCCAGTTCACGGGTTCGCCGCGTGCGAAGGCGCTGCTCGAAAACTGGGACGCATCGCGCCGTCAGTTCGTGAAGGTGTTCCCGACCGAATACAAGCGCGCGCTCGGCGAAATGGCTGCGAAGAAGGCGAACAAGGAAGTCCTCGCTGCTTGACTGCCGGACCTCGTCGCTGCCAGCGCAGAAAGACGTCACATTTAGCCATACCCGCCGCGCCGACCGTTGAATCGTTCCGCGCGGCGGGTGTAGATCACCCCACCTGATACAGATAGAGAAGAGAACCACATGGGCAAGGCAACCGGTTTTCTCGAGTTCGAGCGCCGCCACGAGGCGTACGAAGCTCCGCTCACGCGTGTGAAGCACTACAAGGAATTCGTCGCCGCACTGACCGACGACGAA
Source organism: Paraburkholderia sp. FW306-2-2C-D06C (assembly GCF_058781505.1). Lineage (NCBI taxonomy): Bacteria > Pseudomonadati > Pseudomonadota > Betaproteobacteria > Burkholderiales > Burkholderiaceae > Paraburkholderia > Paraburkholderia sp. FW306-2-2C-D06C. The sequence continues at coordinate 45,899 of NZ_JBYSWU010000014.1, forward strand.
GCGAAGATTCAAGGCGCACGTTGCATGGACTGCGGCATTCCGTTCTGCAACAACGGCTGCCCGGTCAACAACATCATCCCGGACTTCAACGACCTGGTGTTCCATCAGGACTGGAAGAACGCGATCGAAGTGCTGCACTCGACCAACAACTTCCCGGAGTTCACCGGCCGTATCTGCCCGGCGCCGTGCGAAGCGGCATGCACGCTCGGCATCAACGACGACCCGGTCGGCATCAAGTCGATCGAACACGCGATCATCGACAAAGCCTGGGCCGAAGGCTGGGTTGCGCCGCAGCCGCCGAAGCACAAGACCGGCAAGAAGGTCGCCGTGGTCGGTTCCGGCCCCGCGGGTCTGGCGGTCGCGCAGCAGCTGGCGCGCGTGGGGCACGATGTCACCGTGTTCGAAAAGAACGACCGCATCGGCGGCCTGCTGCGTTACGGCATTCCTGACTTCAAGCTGGAGAAGTGGCTGATCGATCGCCGCATGCGCCAGATGGAAGCCGAAGGCGTGACGTTCCGCGCCAACGTGTTCATCGGCAAGGCGGATTCGCTGCCGGCGCACATCGGCAACACGGCGAAGGAAACCATCACGCCGGCCGAGCTGAAAGAACAGTTCGACGCCGTCGTGCTGACGGGCGGTTCGGAAACGCCGCGCGATCTGCCGGTGCCGGGCCGTGAGTTCGAAGGCATCCACTACGCGATGGAATTCCTGCCGCAGCAGAACAAGGTCAATGCCGGCGACAAGGTCCCGAACCAGCTGCTCGCCAAGGGCAAGCATGTGGTCGTGATCGGCGGCGGCGATACGGGCTCGGACTGCGTCGGCACGTCGAACCGTCATGGCGCGAAGAGCGTCACGCAGTTCGAACTGCTGCCGCAACCGCCGGAAGAAGAGAACAAGCCGCTCGTGTGGCCGTACTGGCCGATCAAGCTGCGCACCTCGTCGTCGCATGACGAAGGCTGCTCGCGCGACTGGTCGGTGGCGACCAAGCGCCTCGAAGGCAAGAACGGCAAGGTCGAGAAGCTGATCGCCGCGCGCGTCGAATGGAAGGACGGCAAGATGCAGGAAGTGCCGGGCTCCGAATTCGAAATGAAGGCCGATCTGGTGCTGCTCGCGATGGGCTTCACGCAGCCGGTGTCGCCGGTGCTCGAAGCGTTCGGCGTCGACAAGGACAATCGCGGCAACGTGCGGGCGTCGACCGAAGGCGACAAGGCGTATTACACGTCGGTGGACAAGGTGTTCACCGCGGGCGACATGCGCCGGGGCCAGTCGCTGGTGGTGTGGGCGATCCGCGAAGGCCGCCAGTGCGCACGTTCAGTCGATGCGTACCTGATGGGTCATTCGGAACTGCCGCGCTAAACGTCTCCGGCCGGTTTTACGCCTCTGGGCACGGAAACCGGCCACAGCTTGCAGGAAGAGGTGGAGACGACAATGTGGCGCGTAAGCGGCACATAAGCGGCACATAAGCGGCACATACGCAGTACATCAAAGCGGTAACACGAAGCCGGGCGCCCGAGAGGGTGACCCGGCTTTTTTATGTCTGCTGCGGGTTACTTCCGATACCGCGCCAACGTGAGTCCTTCCAGATCGATCTCCGGCTTGCGCCGCGTGATCAGATCCGCGACCACGCGACCCGAACCCATCGACATCGCCCAGCCCGTGGAGCCGTGTCCGAGGTTCAGCCACAGGTTGTCCACGCCGGACGCACCGAGCAACGGCGCGCCATCGGGCGTCATCGGACGGCGGCCGACCCAGAAATGCGCGGAAGTCGGATTGGCCGCGTGCGGGAACCAGTCGCTGAGCACTTTCATCAGCGTCTGCAAGGCCTGCTCACGCAGCGTCGTCTGGCGATTGCCGAGTTCCGCGGTGCCGGCCACGCGCAGGTTGTTGCCGAAGCGCGTGATCGCCGTTTTCAGCGATTCGTCCATCAACGCCGCGTGCGGCGCTTTTTCATCATCGGTGACCGGCAGCGTCGCCGAATAGCCCTTCACCGGATAGAGCGGCACCTTCACGCCGAGCGGCGCAAGCAGCGCCGCACTATCGACGCCCAGCGCGACCACCACCGCATCCGCCTGCAACGTCTCGCCGCCGCGCTCGCTCTCGATACGCACGCCGCGCACCGCACGGCCTTGCACATCGAGCGACGTGACGCGCGTGTCGAAGCGAAAGCGTACGCCGTTGCGCTCGCAGATCGCGCGCAATTCGCGGGTGAAGCGGGCGCAATCGCCGGCTTCGTCGTCGGGCAGGTAGAGACCCGACAGCGGTGCCTGACGCGCCCAGCGCAAGCCCGGCTCGATCGCCACGCATTGCGCCGCACTGACCTCGCGGTGCGCGATGCCGGCGTCGCGCAGAACCGTCAGCGCGGGTTGCGCGAGTTCGACGTCGTACTCGCTGCGAAACAACTGCAGATAGCCCTGGCTGCGGCCGTAGTCGAACGGATGACGGCTGCGGAATTCGTGCAGACAGTCGCGGCTGTAATAGGCGATGCGCTGCATCCGCTGCTTGTTGACGCGAAAGCGTTCGAGATCGCATTCGCGCAGCCAGCGCGCAATCCAGCGCCATTGAGCCGGATCGAGAGTGGGGCGGAAGATCAGCGGCGAGGCCGGCTTGAACAGATATTTGAGGATTTTCGCCGGCATGCCCGGCGCGGCCCACGGCGTCACGTAGCCCGGTGCGATCACGCCGGCGTTGCCGAAACTGGTGGAGAGCGCGACGTCCGGCTCGCGCTCGATCAGGGTGACTTCGCAGCCTTGTCGACGCAGATAAAAAGCGGTGGCGACGCCGATCACGCCGCCGCCCAGAACAATCGTATTCATGTGTTTGTACTGCGCTGTCAGGCGGTGGGAATGGTCGCGCCGAGCACTTTGCCTTTGGTTTCCGGCAGACACAACGCGGCGACGATCACCAGCAGATAGCCCGAACCGGCGACGATGCCCATCGCCTTAACAAGCGTCATGGTTTGCGACAGTGTACCGACCAGAATCGGAAAGAACGAGCCGAGGCCACGCCCCAGGTTGTAGCAGAAGCCTTGCCCCGACCCGCGGATCGCATTCGGATACAGCTCCGACAGATAGGCGCCCACGCCCGCGAAAATTCCTTGTACGACGATACCAAGCGGAAAGCCGAGCGCGAGCATCATGCCGTCGGTGATCGGCAGCATCGTGTAGGCCATGCCGAGCACGAACGAGCCGATGGCGAACAGCACGAACGAAGCGCGCCGCCCGAGCTTATCGCTCAGAATCGCCCCGACGACATAGCCGGTAAACGAACCGGCGATCAGCACGATCAGATAGCCGCTCGTATTGAACACCGACAGATGGCGGACCGTTTTCAGATAGGTGGGCAGCCAGGTGGTGATCGCGTAATAGCCGCCGAGCATGCCGGTGCACAGTGCGCTGCCGAGCAGGGTGGTGCCGAGGTGAGGGAGCGAGAAGATTTGCAGGAAGTGCGAGGTATCGAAGCCGCTTTCGCGCGCGCGGCGGGTTTCGAGAAAAATGTCCGGATCGCTGACATTGCGGCGGATGTAGATGATCCATAGCGCGGGCAGCAGGCCGATCCAGAAGCAGGCACGCCATGCGTATTGTTCCGGCAGCAGCGCGAAGAACGCCCAATAGATGATGGCCGCCGCCGCCCAGCCGAAGGACCAGCTGCTTTGCACCGTGCCGACCGCTTTCGCGCGATGCTGAGGTGAGCGGATGGTTTCCGCCATCATGATCGTCACGACCGACCATTCACCGCCGAAGCCGACGCCTTGCAGGGTGCGGGTGGTAAGGAGTTCCCAGAACGAGTGCGTGAAGCCGGACAGGCAGGTGAAGATCGCGAAGGTGGCGATGGTCCACTGGAGCACGCGGATCCGGCCATAGCGATCGGCGAGAATGCCGGCGAGCCAGCCGCCGAAAGCCGACGAGATCAGCGAGCTGGTGGCGATCATGCCCGCTTCGCTTTTGGTCATGCCCCATGTCGCGATCAGCGTCGGGATGAGGAATGAGTAGATCATGAAGTCGAAGGCGTCTACTGCGTAGCCGCCGAAGCCGGCATAAAGGGTACGGCGTTCGCGCTGGGTGAGCTCGGTGAACCATTGGAGAGAAGGCATATTTTTTTGTAGTCTCCGGGAATATCTCGCGTGTCGGCGGCTTCGTGGTGGGGTTTTTCTATTCTACGGGGTGAGGTGTTGTGGGGACAGGCGTGGTCAAAAATGGCAAACCAGAACCCGATCCTTACCAACTACTACTATGTAACCCAAAAAATATTTGCCGCCGTTAAACTGCGTTCGCAGCGCTCAAGCTGCGAAAATCCACCCTTACGCCCGCGCGAGCCACCGACCCGAATGTCCGCAACTGGAAAAACCTGCTCGCCACACCTCCGCTCTGCGAGCACGTCCTTGCGGGCAGCCCAGAACCCGCCCTTACGGGCAGCCGACTCACGCCGCGCGTTCCTGAAAAGCTCGGCGGGCGTCCTGCTGCTGTCGACCCTGAGCAGCCCGCTGCTCTCCGCCTGTGGCGGCGGGAATCTCGATGCCGCTCAGCCGGAAACCCCGCGGCTCGCTTCGGTCAACAATTTCCGCGATGTGGCGGGCGCCGCCGCCGGCTACCCGACCGTCGACGGCAAACAGATGCGCCGTGGCGCTTTCTATCGCTCGAACGCCCTGACACTCAGCCCGGCAGACCAGGCCGCAGTCGGCAAACTCGGCATCGCCACGGTCTGCGATCTGCGCACACCGGGCGAAATCGCGCGTACCGCCGACGTCCTGCCCGCCAGTGCGACATCGACGGTCTTCAACGTCCTCGGCACGAACGATTTCGTCGTGCCCTCGCTCGATTCGGCCGCCGCCGCCGTCGCCTTCATGGAAGCCGAGGCGCGCTCCTATGTCACCGGCGCCGCCCAGCGCGCCAGCTACGGCGCGCTCCTTACGCAACTCGCCAGCGGGGCGGGCGCGCAGCTGTTTCATTCGAGTGCCGGGAAGGATCGCACCGGCTGGGTCGCGGCTTTGCTGCTCAGCATCGCCAACGTGCCGCTCGACGTCATCATGCAGGACTACCTGCTGAGCAACGTCTACTCGGCGCTGTCGATCAAGGCGAGCACCGACACACTGCGGTCGCAAAGCGGCGCCGCCGCGGCGGCGATCGAGGCGCCATTGCTCAGCGTTCAGGAAAGTTATCTGCAAGCGGGGTTCGATCAGGTGCAGGCGAGCTACGGCACGATGGCGAGCTATCTGACGCAAGGCCTCGGGGTGTCTCAGGCAACTATCGATACCTTGCACGACCGCCTCGTGGCCTGAATCGCGGCGGCGCGCCGCGCACGCACCCGAGCGCCAGGCGCAGACGAAAAAAAGTCCGCCCGAAATAACAGGGCGGACAGAGAAGGGCGGCATCGAGGTTGCCGGGGCTGACTATAAGGCCGCAGCCATCGGGAAAGCCCATCCGGTAAGGGCGCGTAAGTGGGTACTTCGGTGGGTGCCTCAGTGGATACACCGGTATCGCCGCCCAACCCTTTCACGTTTCTCCCAATCCAACCGGCAGTTCGATCCGCACGTCCAGCCCGCCTTGCGCATGATTGCGCACATGACAGCGGCCGCCGCGATCGTGCGCAAGCCGCGCCACGATCGCCAGTCCCAGGCCGCAATGGCCTTCGCCGCCACGCGCGGCATCGAGCCGTACGAACGGTTTCATGGCCGCGGCAATGCGGTCGTCGGGAATGCCCGGACCGTGGTCGCGCACGCTGATGACCCAATGCCGGTCGTTACGCGCCGTGGCGATATCCACCGGCGGCACGCCATGCTCGAGCGCATTGTCGACGAGGTTCGTCACGAGCCGGTCGAGCAGCGTGCGCGGCAGCCTGAATGACGATCCGGCTTGCAGATCGAGCGTGAAAAGCGGCGCCTCGGCGCTGTCGGTGGCGGAAAACTGTTCCTGCAGAAATTCGTCGACTTCGACCGGCGGCCCGGCGTCCGCGGACTGGCCGGCGAATTCCAGAAACTGCTGGACGATGTTGGTCAGCGAGTCGACGTCGCGGATCAGGCCCGCGCGCTCGCTTTCCGCGACCAGCACGCTCGCGCGCAATTTGAGCCGCGTGAGCGGCGCTTTCAGATCGTGCGCGACGCCGGCGAGCATGACCGCCTGGTCGTCGCCGGCTTCGTTCAGGCGCCGCATCATGTCGTTGAACGAACCGATCAGTTCGCGCAGTTCGCGCGGACCCTGCACAGTGACCGGTTCCGGCCGTCCGCCGGAGCCGAACTCGAGCGCGGCCTCCGCGACGCGCGACAAGGGCCGCTGCATCTGCCAGACCGCGAGCAGCGACAGGATCAGCGCGGCCAGCAGCATCGATACCGATTCGATGAGAAAGCGGGGGCGCGGCGGAACGTCGACCGGCACGACCACCCAGTTGGATTTGCCGGGGGACAGTACCCACAACTGGGGCGGGTGCACATCGTCGACGGCGATCTGGGTGCCGGGCGGCAAGTTCTCGCGCAAATGCCGGCTCAATTCGACCAGCTGACGGCTGGTCGGCGTGCGCAGATGGACACTCGCCGGCATGTTCCAGGTGGGCACGAGGTGCACGCGCATGGCGGGCGCGAGCGCGGCGCCCTTGATCGGTTCGCCGTTGAGCGCCTGCAGGACCAGCAGAATGCCGCGCGCGAAGCCGTCGATTTCATGGCGCGGCGGCTGCATCACCACCAGTACGAACCAGCCCGCCTGAATCGCGAACAACACCGCCGTCGAGAGCAACGCCATTCTGCCGAACAGCGTGTTCAGCGGGTTTTTCATGCGCTTGAGGCGGCCTCGTCGGCGAAAGGCGTGCCGTCGGCGTCGGGCACGAACACGTAGCCTTTACCTCGCACGGTTTGCACGTAGCACGGGTTGGACGGATCGTCTTCGATCACCCGGCGCAGGCGCCAGATCGGCACGTCGAGGCTGCGGTCGCGGAAGGCGAGATTGTCGCGATGCACGAGGTCGTGAATCAGCACGCGCGACAGCACCTTGTACGGGTTGTTGACGAAGATCTTCAGCAGCGCGAACTCGCTGTCGCGCAGCGGGAGCTTCGAGTCCTCGCGCGACAGCGAACGCGTAGCGAAGTCGAGTTCGAACGGACCGAAGCGATACGGCTTGCGGGCCTCCGGCGCACTGGTGGTGGAGGGGCCGCGGCGGCGCAGCACCGTATGGATCCGCGCGAGCAATTCGCGGGGATCGAACGGCTTGGTCAGGTAATCGTCCGCCCCGAGCGAGAGCCCGACGATACGGTCGGCCACCGTGCCGCGCGCCGTCACGAAGATCACCGGGATGTCGTCGCCGGCGGCGCGCAACGCGGTGAGCGCGCGCAGGCCGTCGGTGTTCGGCATCATGATGTCGAGCACGACCACCGACGGCCGTTCACGTTCGAGCCGGCGTTGCAGATGCGTGCCTTCGTGCAGCACCGACGCGTCGAAGCCGTTCGATTGCAGAAATTTGCATAGCAGATCGCGTACGACCGGGTCGTCGTCGACGATAAGGACCTGTGGATTCATGGCGAAATTCTAGACTGGCGCGCGTGACGCGCGGCCGACTGTTTTCTTACCAATGCTTACGGAGCCGCGCGCCGCGCGCTGCGCTTGTCGCGCGAGGCCCGCCGGCAAAGGCTCACCGCATATTTCAGCGCTGCCATATTTGGCAACCCGCCCGGCAAGGCGGAAAACGTTTCGCATCGCTGATATTCATCTGATGAAAGAATTGGCGCTCGATCGAAATGGATCGCAACGGCTCGTAAGCACCGCTGAAAAGCGCGCTTTTCTTCGTGCATCGCCACCGCGCGTGCGGCGAGATGATTCGTCGTGCAGTACGTTGCGCCGCATGTCGAAAACAGCCTGACGCCTTGGGCCCGCGACAGGCGGCGTGAAATCGAAACCTGGTGCCACGCAAGGCTCATCATGACCGTTCACAGTAATTTCTCAACCCACCTTCCTTCACTAGCGTCTACGCCGGCGGCGGAGAAGCCTTCGGCTCCGAGCAGCCAGCCGGCGACGCCGCAAGCGCGGGAATCCGCCACTCCGGTGTCGCCGTCGGTGCCTGCGGGGCTCGTCGGGCATACCGTCAACACGACAGCCTGACGCACCGAGGCCCGTGTGTCGACCCCGAAAATATTCGACCGCTCCATCCGTGTCGCTGCGTGGTTGACGCTTGGCGCGGCGCTGCTGCCGCTCGGCGGCTGCAGCGTCGCGGCACTGCCGTGCCGGCTGACCTCGGTGACGCTGAAAATCGTCCCGGTGATCGGTCATGCGGCGGCCACGCCTTTCGACATGTGTGCATCCGCCATCGACTGAATCATGACACTCAAACGGATTGCCTGTGCATTGGGGCTCGTCGGCGCAATGTTCCCGTTGCTCGCGACGGCGCAGCCGGCGGCGCGCGAAGCGGCTGCCAGCGCTGCGTCGAAGGGCGCGCCCGCCGATGCGCGCAAGCGTTCGCCGGACGCTCCGTTCGCGTTTCGAGGCATTGCGCTCGGCATCACGCTCGACGAGTTCCGTTCCGGCTCGACCGTGCGGGCGACGCCGCTCGGCAGCGTGCCCGTCTGCGAGACGGACGTGCAGGCGGGCGCGCTTGGCATGCGGCTGAAATCGCATGAGAGTCTGACCGTTGCGTGCCGCTGGGCACATCGCGCAGACGACGGCTGGGCCGTCTCGCAAGCCGTCGTCGACGGCGCGCCGGCGCAGGAGCACGTGCTGCGCTTTGCGCGCGTCGACGAGCAGAGCGCACTGCGTCTGTACGAGATTTCCTTCGTGATCGACGAGGTCACCGCCGAAGACCTGCGCGAGGCGCTCGCCGACCGTTACGGCGCGCCGCGCCGCGTCGCGCAACAGGCATCGACGTCCGGCGCGATGCCGATGTACGTCTGGGAAAACGCGGTGAGCTCGATCACCTTGTGTTTTCTGCCGGGCACCCGCAATGGCACGCTCACCTATCTGCTGAAGGGTTCGGACGCATGGGTGAAATCGGTCGTGCGGCAATGGCAGGCGAGCGGCGCGGAGGCGGGTTGATATGTCGCTTCGGCTGCCGCGCAGGCGACCACGCGTGTGACCGCGCCTGTGACCATTCCGGCACGCTGGCCGCAAGGTCCGCTTTTTTCATTCCGGCCGATCCGGCCAAGGAGCACGCATGACTGCGCTACGTCTCACTGTCGCGCTAGGCGCGGCGGCCTGCCTCGCGGCTTGCGCCAGCAGCAGCCAGAACTCGATCGTCGACACGCCGATGTTGCCGCCGCTCGCGTCGGCGCCGCTGAACGTCAACACGCAGGGCGCGATCTATCAGGCGGGCACGCCGCTGCTGCTCTATGAAACGCCGCGCGCGCAGCATATCGGCGACGTGCTGACGATTCGCCTCGCGGAATCGTATAGCGGCAACAATAGCTCGACCGCGGCGGCGAGCCGATCGAGCAGCATCACCGCCGACGCCGCCGATCATTCGAGCAACGCCGCCGCGCGGCTCGCGAAACTCTTCAATGTCGGCTCGGCCAACACCGACTTCAAAGGGCAGGGCAGTCTCACCGATGTCAGCGGCATGACCGGCACATTGGCGGTCACCGTGATCGGCACCATGTCTACCGGCAATCTGGTGGTGTCGGGCGAGAAGGTCATCTCGATGAGCGGCAACCGCGACCGCTTGCGCCTGTCCGGCATCGTCAATCCGAAGGATATCGAAGCGGGCAATTATGTCGCTTCGGGCAAGGTCGCGAACGCGCGCATCGAACAGGCCGGCGTGGGGATGGTGTCCGACGCAACGACGATGGGTTGGCTGCAGCGCATGTTCCTGAGCGTGCTGACGTTCTAGCGCCGACGCCTCGAACGCGAGGCGTACTTCGTTTCACACTCCAACGCTACGCTAAGCGAGCGGCGGCGCGCTGCGTTCCGCCGCGCCGATTTCGCCGTCCGGCACGAATACATAGCCACGTCCCCACACGGTTTGCACATAGCGCGGCTCGGACGGATCGACTTCGATCAGCCGCCGCAAACGCCAGATCGACACGTCCAGGCTGCGATTGCGATGCAGCTCGCTATTGCCGTGCAGTTTCTCGAGCAACTGCGCGCGCGTCAGCACGGTCATCGCATGCGTGACGAACACCTTGAGCATGGCGAATTCGCTGGAACGCAGCGTGATGCGTTCGCCGTCGCGGCGCAACTCGCGCGCCGGGAAATTCACCTCGAAGCGGCCGAAGCGATACGGCGCACGATGCTCCGGCGCGCTCGGCGCAATCGCGCCGCGGCGGCGCAGCACCGTGCGGATCCGCGCGACCAGCTCGCTCGGCTCGAACGGCTTGCCGAGATAGTCGTCGGCGCCGAGTTCGAGGCCGATCACGCGGTCGATCACATCGGCGCGCGCGGTCAGCAGAATCACGGGAATATCGTCGCCGGCGACGCGCAGCGCGCGCAGCGCACTGATGCCGTCGAGCTCCGGCATCATGATGTCGAGCACGACCAGCGCCGGACGGTCGTCCTGCAATTTACGCTGCAACGCCATACCGTGTTCGAGCACGGAAACCTTGAAACCGCGCCCTTGCAGATATCCGCTGACGAGCTCGCGTACGACGGGGTCGTCGTCGACGACCAGAATGGATTGGTTCATCCGGATCATCTTAGTGATCCGTGCGAGCGGCGCAAAGCGCGCAACGCTTTCGAATCCTTTCCCGTGTAAGAGAAAGCAAGCGGGCTGCTCAACTTGCTTGCTCAGTTCACCTGGGAAGTTTGAATGGTCTGCATCGGTTGCGGACTGAACGCGGTCTGATCGACCACCATCCGCTCGATCAAACCGTTGAGCTTGGTCGACGCGCTGGAGAAGCGATCGGTGTTGAGGCCGCCGGTCTGATAACGCGCGGTGACCAGAATGCGGCCGTGCTGGATCAGCGTCAGATCGATGATCGACAGGTACTGAATCGACTCGTCGCTGAACGAGCGGCGGCCGTAGTCGATCGCGGCGTTATAGACGAGCCGCGCTTCGCAGCCGGCCGGCGAGGTGCCCGGATTGTAGACGTCCGAACGAATGCCGCGCCGCTCGAGCGCGAGTTGCAGCGCCGGCACGAAATCGCCGACCGATACCGCCTGATTCACTTCGATGCAGACGTTATGCACTGACGCCGGCTGCCCGTTGACGAAGGTCGGCGACGAATAGTTCGCCGCGATCGCGTAGCCTGCCTGAATCACCGAACCGGTGGCATCGGCCGCCGAGATCAGCGTCCACGCGCAACCGTTCAGGCCGAAGGCGAGCAGGGCGGCGGCGGCAAGCCGGGCGCCAGGCCGCCGCAACATGGCCCATCCAGCCAGTGGGGCAGGCGTTGAAGCGAAAGCGCGCAAGCTCGGCGTGAAGGTCATGGCGCGGGGCGTCTCGCAACGGTGAACAAGGCGGCGGACAACGGCGATCGAGCTCACGCTCAGCGCGTGACGCGCAGGCGCAATTCGTTTTGCCCTTGCACGCTGGCAGTGATGCTGACGCGCCGCTCGGCGGTGGTCACGATGAAATGCTGCCGCGTCGGCGTGTTGGCGTCGTGCACGACGTTCGGAAAGCAGGCGGCGATATCGGCGCCGAATTCTTCGAGCGGATCGTTGACGACGCCGTCGGCCTGCCAATGCGCGCGCCAGTGGCAATCGTACGAGTGGCTGTCCGCGCGGCAGTCGTCCGCGTTCGACAGCCCCGGCAATTGCGCGGCGGGCTGCGTGTGCAATTGCTTGAAATCGGGTGCGTCGACGATGTGTTTGAGCGCCGGGCAAACGTCTGCCGGCTCGCTCGGCTGGGAGGCTTGCGCAGCGTAAGCGGCGCTCGAGAGCAGCAGTGCTGCGCCGGGAGCGAGCGCGAGGCGCAGGATCAGAGGATGGGCGCGGCGATCGAGTGACATGTGCGGGGAGTCCGGTAGCAGTGAATGGCGTGGCGGGCTGGACGTGGTTCGGCCCGCACGACAATCGTCGCTGCTACAGGGCATTTTCAAAGCGGGGAACAGCTTGCCCGCTTCGTAAATGCTTTCTAACTCTTCTCGCGTGTTTCCGGATCTTGCGGCGGGTTGCTTTGCGACATGCGATGGCCGCGCGCGTGGCCCGCGTTGGCGACCAGTTGATCGAGGGCGCCGAAGCTCGCGAGCGTCTGGTGAATGACGTGCTCCGCGGCGCCACGTTCGACCAGATCGTCGAACACCGTCGCGCAGTTTGCGCCGTTCGCGCTGCAATCGGCGGCGACCTGGGCGAGCCGTTGGCGCGCTTCGTTGTCGGCGCCGCGTGCATGCAGCATCAACGCCGTGCGCGGCGCGGCAATGCGTCGGGCCAGTGCCGCACCGATGCCCGAGCCGGCTCCGGTGATCAGCACGACGCGTTCGAATTCAGCGCCGCTCATGCCGCGACGGGTTCGTCAGAACGCTCGACGTCGAGCGTTTCCCCGTGGTAAGCCGCCAGCGATTCGCGATGCGCGACGCTGACGATCGCCGCCTTCGGCAGCCGCTCGGTGAACAGGTGATAAAGACGCGCTTCGTTTTCTGCGTCGAGCGCACTGGTCGCTTCGTCGAGGAACAGGTAGTCGGGCTTGTGCAGCAGCACGCGCGCGGCGGCCAAACGTTGTTGCTCGCCCGGCGACAGAATCCGCGTCCAGTGTCCCGATTCCTGCAAGCGGTCTGCGTACTCCGACAGATGACAGACGCGCAGCGCTTCGCGGCATTCGTCGTCGGTATAGGTATCGGCGGGGGAAGGGTAGGTGAGCGCCGCTTTCAGCGTGCCGATCGGCATGTAGCTGACTTGCGGGATGAACATCATGCGCGCGTTGACCGGCGCGTCGATCGAGCCGTCGCCGAACGGCCAGAGGCCCGCGAGCGCGCGCATCAGCGTGCTCTTGCCCGAGCCGGACGGACCGCGCACCAGCCAGCGCGAGCCCGGCTGAATCGCGATATCGCGAATGCGCGACAGCGGGTTGCCGTTCGGCAGCGCGAGTTTGAGGCCGTCGGTGGAGAGCTTGTCGTCGTCGACGAAATGCAGGTTGATGCCGCCATGCGCGGTAGCCGGCGACACTGATTCCTTCAGGCGCGGCGCGTGCACGACGCGCTTGAATTCACGCAACCGGTTCACGGTAGCGCGCCATTCGACCAGGGTGCCGTAACTGTTGATGAACCACGAAAACGAATCGCTGACGGTGCCGAATGCGCTCGAAATCTGCATCAGCACGCCGAACGTGAAGGCTCCCGCGAAGTAGCGCGGCGCGGCGACCACCAACGGAAAGATGATCGCGATCTGGCCATAGAAGCTCAGCACGAAGGTGAGCCGCTTGGTGTACTTCATCACCTGCCACCAGTTGCCGCGGATGCGGCCGAACAGCGTGTTCGCGTTCGTCTTCTCGGTTTCCATGCCGTTGTAGAAAGCGATCTGCTCGGCGTTTTCACGCAGACGGATCAGGCCGAAGCGGAAATCCGCCTCGACCTTCTGCGCCTGGTAATTGATCGACACGAGCGGATGGCCGACCTTCTGGATGATCAGCGAACCGGCCACCGCGTAGAGCGCCGCGGCCCACACCATGTAGCCCGGAATCTGAATCGGCATGCCGCCGAGCGAGACGGTCAGCGCGCCGGCCAGCGACCACAGGATCGTGATGAACGACACCAGCGTGACGACGGTGGACAGCAGATCGAGCGTCAGCGTCAGCGTGCTGGTGGCGAACGATTGCAGGTCGTCGCTGATCCGCTGGTCGGGGTTGTCGGCAAGACGGTCGCGTTCGATCCGGTAGAAGGCGCTGTCATGCAGCCATTCGTTCAGATAGCGCGTGGTCAGCCACTGGCGCCAGCGGAAGCCGAGCATCTGGCGCAGATAGCGGCCGTACACCGCGAGGATGATGAAGCCGAACGCGAGCCCCGAAAACACCATCAGCAGGTGCGGGAAATCGTGCACGTTCTTGGTTTGCAGCGCGTTGTAGAAGTCGGCGCTCCAGCGATTCAGGCGCACGTTGATCCACACGACGAGCAGATTCATCACGATGATTGCGACGAGCAGCCCCCACGCCGTTTTTCGTTCTTCGGAGACCCAGTAAGGCTTGATCAGGCTCCAGGCGGAGACTTTTTCGTCCGGCGGCAGCGCGGGGCTGGCAGAGGTATTCATTGTCATGAGCATCCTGATGGTAGTGCTGGCCCATTGCGGGCTGGCCCATCTCAGGCCGGCCCATGTGGAGCGGACCCGTATCGGGCTGACCCACGGCGGGTTTGCGGTGCATGCCCGGGCGTCGTGCTCGACGAACGCACGCCCGGGTGAGCGTTCGATTCTGGCTCGACCCCCTTAAGCGGAAATTAATTTCCGCCTTGGGGAGCCGCCTCGATGCCGCCTTCGCGCGGCCGACCAGGCAACTGATTGAGCTGCCATCTGAGCGGCCGACAGCGGCTGGCTGACCGCCTGACTGAGCGGTCTGCCAGGGCGTGCCGCCGACGCCAGGCTCCTGCGGCATCCGATCCCGGCATTGTGCCAGAGCGGCGTGTGCGGTCGTATTGATGAATCGATAGATGGTGCCGAATCAACCGCGGGCGATCGCACGTCCCGCTGGTTTGCGGGCGCTGCGCCTTTTATGGTCTAATGACCTTCGACGAAACAGGGGTGCTTCGCGCACGAGTTGCATGGATGTCCATGCAGCGGCGGCGAGGCTGAGAGAGACCCTTTGCACCCGATCCGGGTAATACCGGCGCGGGAAGTTTCCGGAAGCAGCCAGTCTTCCATTCCCCGCCGGGCGGCGTCCGTCATTGAGACGCGCGTGTTGTCCGGCCGGCCTTACCCGCCGGTTTCGTCCTGGGTACGTGCGCTTGTTGCCGTACGGAAAGGACTCGATGACCGCCTATTCTTCAGACATGAGTTTTGCTCTTCGCCACGCTGCTGTCTGCGTGCCGTTCTGCTTTAGCCTTGCTTGCCGTCGCTGTAATCGGGAGTGCGCACGATGAACCGTCCTGCACAACCCGACTTCGCGGTACTCGGCGGCGGCCTGTGCGGGCGCCTCGTTGCGTGGCGCCTGGCCGGCGAGGGGCATCGCGTGGCGCTCTATGAGCGTGGCGACGCCACCGGTTCGCAGGCCGCCGCGTGGGTCGCCGCTGCGATGCTCGCGCCGCTTGCCGAGGCCGCCAGCGCCGAGTCGCTGATTACGCGGCTCGGCGCGAGTTCGCTCGAAACCTGGCCGCGCGTGCTGGCCGAGTTGCCCGAACCAGTTTTTTTCCAGCGCAACGGCACGCTGGTCGTATGGCATCACGCCGACCGCACCGAAGCGCCCCTGTTCGAACGCCGGGTGCGCGCGAATGCGCCCGCCGAGCTGCTCGACGGCGGCTTCGTGACGCTCGCCGGCGCACAGGTCGGCGCCGCTGAACCGGCGTTGGCGGGCCGCTTCAATCAGGGCTGGCTGCTGCCGCGCGAGGGGCAGCTGGATAACCGTCAGGTGTTGTCCGCGTTGGCAGCGGGTCTCGCCGGGCGCGGCGTCGAAACGCACTGGAACACGCCCGTCGACGATCATGCGCTGCCGCCCGCGCGCGTCACGATCGATTGCCGCGGTCTCGGCGCGAAGGCGGTTCTGCCCACATTGCGCGGCATTCGCGGTGAAGTCGCGCGCGTGCATGCGCCCGGTATCAACCTGACGCGGCCGGTGCGCCTGCTGCATCCGCGCTATCCGCTCTATATCGCGCCGAAGCAGGACGATCTCTACGTGATCGGCGCGACCGAGGTGGAAGGCGAGGACATGTCGCCGGTCAGCGTGCGCTCGGCGCTCGAACTGCTGAGCGCGGCATTTTCCGTGCATCCCGGCTTCGGCGAGGCACGCATCCTCGAACTGAATTCGCAGTGCCGCCCGACTTTGCCGGACCACCGTCCGGCCTTGCTGTGGGACGGCGCGCAGACCTTGCGCGTGAACGGCCTGTACCGGCACGGCTACATGATCGTGCCCGAAGTCGCCGACGAAGCGGTGCGCTTCGCCGCGGCGCTGCTCGACGGCCGCATCGGCGATGCCGAGGCCTTCGCCGACTGGCAACGCGCGGCGCGCTGGAGCGAGCTGTTTCAACTGGATTCCACGCGGGAGCCAGCATGAGCGTTGCGTGTTTTCTTGCACGCGCACGCGAGACCGCTGCCGCCATCGATTGAACCGTAATCGCACACCATGGACATTCATATCAACCAGAAGCCGTTGTCGCTGCCCGAAGGCGCGACCGTCGCCGATGCGCTCGCCGCGTACGGCGCGCGTCCGCCGTTCGCGGTCGCGCTGAACGGCGATTTCGTCGCGCGCACCCAGCATGTGGCGCGCGCGCTGCAGCCCGGCGACAAGCTCGATGTCGTGCAACCCGTGGCAGGCGGCTGAGCGCCGCCGCGCATGGCCGGAGACAAGGATTATGCAAATGACCTCCCCCCAGTCCGCCGACGCGCTCACGCTGTACGGCGAAACCTTCGCGAGCCGCGTGCTGCTCGGCACCTCGCGCTATCCGTCGCTGCAATCGCTGTCCGATTCGATCGACGCCGCGCACCCCGGCATGGTGACCGTCGCGCTGCGCCGGCAGATGAACGAGGGCGGCGCCGAAGCCGGCTTCTTCGATCTGCTCAAGCGCCACGGCGTGCCGCTGCTGCCGAATACGGCCGGCTGCCTGACCGTCGGCGAGGCGGTGACGACTGCGCACATGGCGCGCGAAATTTTCGAAACCGAGTGGATCAAGCTCGAACTGATCGGCGACGACTACACGTTGCAGCCCGATCCGGTCGGCCTGATCGAAGCGGCCGCGCAGCTCGTCAAGGACGGCTTCAAGGTCCTGCCGTATTGCACCGAGGATCTGGTGATCGGCCGCCGTCTGCTGGATGCGGGCTGCGAAGCGCTGATGCCGTGGGGCGCGCCGATCGGCACCGGCAAGGGCGTGATCAACCCGTACGGCCTGCGCGTGCTGCGCGAGCGGCTGCCGGATGTGCCGCTGATCGTCGACGCGGGGCTCGGCGTGCCGTCGCATGCCGCGCAGGTGATGGAGTGGGGTTTCGACGGTGTGCTGCTGAATACCGCGGTATCGCAGGCAACGCATCCTGACGCGATGGCGCGCGCCTTCGCACTGGGCGTCGAAGCGGGCCGCCAGGCCTTTCTGGCAGGGCCGATGGCCGAGCGCGAAAGCGCGCACGCGAGCACGCCGGTGGTCGGCATGCCGTTCTGGCATCAAGACGGGAGCGCCGCATGACGCAGACTTTGGCTTTGCAAGACCGCGACCTCTTCTGGCCGCCCGCCGACGAACTCACCGAAGCCGCCGAGCGCATCCGCGCCCGTCTGGGCGACTGGCCGCCGACGCATGCGCCGTGGCGCATCTGCCTGACCGCGCCGGACGAGCCGAACGGCGGCGATCTGATCATCGTCGCCGACGCGCAGCAGCATGGCGAACAGGTGGCGCGCTGGCTGGTGCAGGGGGCGGGCGTGATCGAAGCCGCCGAGAACCGCGCGACGCTGCATCTGGGCGGCGAGAAATACCGGCTGGAGGGCCATCTGGCGGAAGACTGGATCGCCGCGCTGGCCGCGTTCCTGGACTGCGGTTTCGATCCGCACGACGCGCTGGTGCTGGCTCTGGCCTGGCGCGACGGCGACGAAACCCGCGCCGCCGAAGCCTTTCCGGCCGACCTCGCGCGCTTTCCGCGTATCGCCGGTTTGCCGGACGCGCCGGCGCAAGCCTTCGCGCGCTGCCCGGACCGGCTGGGTCTGTATCCGGTGCTGCCGACCGCGGAATGGGTCGAACGGGTGGTGGGCTTCGGCGTGAAAACCGTTCAGCTGCGCCGCAAATCGGCCGAACCCGCCGATGAGCTGAAGCGCGAAATCGCCCGTTGCGTCGCCGTCGGCCGCGAGCACGACGCCCAGGTTTTCATCAACGATCACTGGCAAGCCGCGCTGGAAGCGGGCGCCTATGGCGTCCACCTTGGCCAGGAAGATGTGCATACGGCTGATCTCGAGGCGCTGGCCGCCGCAGGCGTCCGGCTCGGTTTGTCCACTCACGGTTTCTACGAGATTCTGACCGCGCTGCATTTCCGGCCAAGCTATATTGCACTGGGCGCGGTGTTCCCCACCACCACCAAGGTCATGCCTACCGCGCCGCAGGGCCTGCGGCGCCTCGCGCGTTACGTGCGGCTGCTCGACGGCGTCGTGCCGCTGGTGGCAATCGGCGGAATCGATCTGCAAGTGCTGCCGGACGTGCTGGCAACCGGCGTGGGCTGCGCAGCGGTGGTGCGGGCGGTGACGGAAGCGGCGGATCCCGCTGCCGCCGTTTCTGCGCTGCAACACGCGTTTACGCAATAATCGTCAACTTGAGTAAAGGGACAGGGCACCTCACGGCAGCTTTTGCATGATGGCCCTATAATTCGGCCTTCCGTGTAAAAGGACTGTCAGTTTCGTGTCTTCCTCCCCCGAGACCTTACTCGAGCTGCGCCACGTCGACTTCGGCTATGGCGACCGGCTCGTCCTGTCGAACCTGAATCTGCGCTTCAAGCGCGGCCAGGTGGTCGCGGTCATGGGCGGCTCGGGTTGCGGCAAGACCACGGTGCTGCGCCTGATCGGCGGTCTGGTGCGCGCCCAGCGCGGCCAGGTGCTGTTTCACGGCCAGGACGTCGGCCAGCAAACGCGGGAAGGTCTCTACGCGCTGCGCCGCAAGATGGGCATGCTGTTCCAGTTCGGCGCGCTGTTTACCGACATGTCGGTGTTCGGCAACGTTGCTTTCGCGCTGCGTGAGCATACCGAGATCCCCGAAGAACTGATCCGCGACCTCGTGTTGATGAAGCTCAACGCAGTAGGCTTGCGCGGCGCGCGCGATCTGCTGCCGTCGGAGATTTCCGGCGGTATGGCGCGGCGCGTGGCGTTGGCTCGCGCGATTGCCCTCGATCCCGAACTGATGATGTACGACGAGCCGTTCGCCGGCCTCGATCCGATCTCGCTCGGCATCACCGCGAATCTGATTCGCACGCTGAATCAGGCACTTGGCGCAACGTCGATCCTGGTCACGCACGACGTGCCCGAGTCGTTTGCGATCGCCGATTACGTGTATTTCCTCGCCAACGGCGGCGTTCTCGCCGAAGGCACGCCGGCTGAACTGCGTGCGTCGACCGATCCTACGGTGCGCCAGTTCATCGACGGCGCGCCGGATGGCCCGTTCAAATTCCACTATCCCAGCCAGACGCCGCTCGCGGCGGATTTCGGCATCGGCGGAGGCCAGTCATGATCAGCTCACTCGGCCGCTCGGTGCTCGACGGGCTGGGAACGGCCGGCTACGCCACGCGCTTTTTCTTCCGGCTGGTGCTCGAGTTTTTCCCCTTGCTGCGCCGTCCGCGCCTTGTCACAAAGCAGATCCACTTCGTCGGCAATTATTCGCTGGTGATCATCGCGGTGTCGGGCCTGTTCGTCGGCTTCGTGCTCGGCTTGCAGGGCTATTACACGCTGAACCGCTACGGCTCCGAACAGGCGCTCGGGCTGCTGGTCGCGCTGTCGCTGGTGCGCGAACTCGGGCCGGTGGTGACCGCGCTGCTGTTCGCGGGACGCGCCGGCACGTCGCTCACCGCCGAGATCGGCTTGATGAAGGCGGGCGAGCAGCTCACCGCGATGGAAATGATGGCGGTGGACCCGGTCAAGGTCGTGGTCGCGCCGCGCATGTGGGCGGGCATTATTTCAATGCCGGTTCTGGCCGCGATTTTCAGCGCGGTCGGCGTGCTGGGCGGTTATGTGGTGGGCGTGCTGCTGATCGGCGTCGATGCCGGCGCGTTCTGGTCGCAGATGCAAGGCGGCGTCGATGTCTGGCGCGATGTCGGCGCCGGGGTCGTCAAGAGCGTGGTGTTCGGCCTCGCGGTGACGTTCGTGGCGCTGTTTCAAGGCTACGAAGCCAAGCCGACGCCGGAAGGCGTGTCGCGTGCCACGACCAAGACTGTCGTGTACGCGTCGCTTGCGGTACTCGGCCTCGATTTTCTGCTGACTGCATTGATGTTCAGTTAAGACTGCGCCGTACGTTTGCCGTCGGCGGGCGCGTCACTGGTTGCGCGCGGCGGGAGTGTGGGTGGCGTAGCGGATTCACTTTGGGATGACGATGAAAAAGACTGTTCTCGACTTCTGGGTCGGCCTGTTCGTGGTGTTGGGTTTCGTGGCGTTGCTGTTTCTCGCGCTGAAGGCCGGCAACATGAGCTCGTTGTCGTTTCAGGCAACGTACCCGGTCAAGCTCAAGTTCGACAATATCGGCGGGCTGAAGGCGCGCGCGCCGGTGAAAAGCGCGGGCGTGACGGTTGGCCGGGTGGCGTCGATCGGCTTTGACAGCAATGCGTATCAGGCCCTCGTCACGATCGATGTCGACAAGCAATATCAGTTTCCGAAAGATACGTCGGCGAAGATCCTGACGTCGGGACTGCTCGGCGAGCAATACATCGGGCTCGAACCCGGCGGCGACAGCGAGATGCTCAAAGCGGGCGACACGATCTCCATGACGCAATCGGCGATCGTGCTGGAAAACCTGATCGGACAGTTTTTGTACAGCAAGGCGGCAGATTCGGGCGCGTCCAAATCCGGCGCATCCGCTGCTGCACCTGCCGCAGCGCCGGCGGCTCCGGCACCGACCCTGCCCGCCGCCTCCGGTGCGGCCGGTCAATAAGGAGAACAAGAAGAATGCAGACCCTACGCAGCAAAGGCGTGCGCGCCTTCCAGGTCGCGACGCTGGCGGTGGCGGCCGCCACGCTCGCCGGCTGCACGACCGTGCAGACGCCGACCAAGGGCGACCCGCTGGAAGGCTTGAACCGCACGATCTTCACCGTCAACGACAAGCTCGACCAGTATGCGCTGAAGCCGGTCGCGAAGGGCTACGTGTTTATCACGCCGCAGCCGGTGCGCGACAGCGTCACCAACTTCTTCTCGAACATCGGCGACGTCTACATCGCGGCCAACAACCTGCTGCAATTGAAGATCACCGATGGCGTCGAAGACATCATGCGGATCGTGATCAACACCGTGTTCGGTGTCGGCGGCCTGTTCGACGTGGCGACGCTCGCCAAGCTGCCCAAGCACGACAACGACCTCGGTCTGACGCTCGGCCACTACGGCGTGCCGGCGGGGCCATACCTCGTGCTGCCGCTGTTCGGGCCGAGCACGGTGCGCGACGCGGTCGGCTCGATCGGCAATTATTATGTGAACCCGCTCAGCTACATCGATCCGCCGGGTTTGAGCTGGGCGCTGTATGGCCTGAACGTGATCAATACGCGCGCGAACCTGCTCAACGCGGGCGAGGTGCTGGAAGGCGCCGCGCTCGACAAGTACTCGTTCGTGCGTAACGCGTATCTGCAACGCCGTCAGTATTTGCTGACGGACGGCAAGCAATCGCAGGCGCTGCCGAACTACGGCGATGAAGCGGCGCTGCCGAAGTATGAAGACGTCGACGGCGGCGCGGCTGCGGCCCCGGCCGGCGCAGCGAAGGCGGCGTCCGGCCCGGCCGCGGCCACGGCGCCGCAAGCGGCTTCGGCAGCCGGTGCGGCCACGGGCGCAACCGGTAATGCGGCCGCGCCGGAAGCCGCGTCCGGCACTGCGGAAACGCCGCCGCTCGATTTGAACGGCGGCCCGGAAACAACGCAGATTCCGGCCGGCCAACTGGTCCCGCCGACGCGTTTCACCTTTCCGTCATTCAAATTGCGTTAATTGGCAGCCGTAACACCTCGATACGACTCTCGCAGTTTGCGCATGGATTGTTGCTGAACTCGCGTGTTAATGTCGGTTCAAACGGTTGCACTATTTTTAAGGCAAGGCTCGAAATGAAAAAATTCTTCCTGATTCCGTTCTTCGTTGCGTTGTTCTCGTTCGGAAGTGCCGGTGCATCGGCACAAACCGTCGACTCGAATTCGCCCGATACGCTGGTCAAGACCGTCACCCAGCAGGTGATCGACGCGATACACG
The DNA here is from genome assembly GCF_058781505.1 of Paraburkholderia sp. FW306-2-2C-D06C. Lineage (NCBI taxonomy): Bacteria > Pseudomonadati > Pseudomonadota > Betaproteobacteria > Burkholderiales > Burkholderiaceae > Paraburkholderia > Paraburkholderia sp. FW306-2-2C-D06C. The sequence goes on from NZ_JBYSWU010000014.1 coordinate 67,765, forward strand.
CCGACAAATCGATCCAGCAAGGCGACATTACGCACATCACGCACCTCGTCAACGAAAAGATCCTGCCGTACACCGACTTCCGCCGCACCACGCAACTGGCGATGGGCCGCAACTGGCGCACCGCTACGCCGGAGCAGCAGAACGCCGTGGTCGAGCAGTTCAAGATGCTGCTGATCCGTACGTACTCGGGCGCGCTGGCACAAGTGCGCGACCAGCAGATCCAGTACAAGCCGTTCCGCATGAACCCGGACGACACCGATACGGTGGTGCGCTCGGTGGTGATGAACAACGGCTCGCCGATCGAACTCGACTACCGTCTGTACAAGACGCCGAACGGCTGGCGCGTGTATGACATCAACGTGCTCGGCGCGTGGCTGATCCAGGCGTATCAGCAACAGTTCAACGAGCAGATCCAGCAGAAGGGCGTGGACGGACTGATCCAGTTCCTCACGCAGCGCAATCAGCAACTGGCCGCGGGCAAGCAGTCGTGAGCGAGGTGCTGAGCCCCGTCGCCAACTGTTTCGACAGCGGCGCGACGCTGACCCACGCGAGTGCGCCCGCTGCGCTCGCGGCGGGTTTGCAGCGGATCGCGGCTGGCGCGAACGGTGTCGATTGCGCGCCGCTCGCGCAGTTCGATTCGTCCGCGCTGGCTGTCCTGCTCGCATGGCAGCGTGCCGCTCAGGCACGTGGCGCCAGGTTCGAGATCGTCAATCTGCCGGCTGGTCTCGCCAGCCTCGCGCAAGCCTACGGCGTCGATACCCTGCTGTGTCGACCGGAGTTAGCGCTTTAGCGCTTACTCTGGTCCCATGCAAGATGGTTGCTGTCGGCGCGACGTTGACGCTGCATTAACGCCGCGTTGACTCCTCATTGACACGTCAATAGCGTCACTCCCAATGCCCCGGGCTGAGCCGGGGCTGTCGATTTTTGCCCTATAATCAAACGTTTTTCGGGGCATATAACCGGCCCCAATTTCGTTCCCTCCAGCCCTTTGCGCCCCCGTCAGGGCTCCTTTAGGCGCCGCGATGCACGCGGCCCACAGTCATGTCAGCCATAGAAATTCGTAACGTCAAGAAGCGCTACAAGGACTTGCAGGCGCTCAAGGGCGTCAGCCTCACGGTGGAAGAAGGCGAGTTTTTCGGACTGCTCGGTCCGAACGGCGCGGGCAAAACGACGCTCATCAGCATCCTCGCCGGTCTTGCGCGCGCCGACGAAGGCAGCATCGCGGTGCGCGGCCACGACGTGGTCGACGATTTTCGCCTGGCGCGCCGCGCGCTCGGCGTGGTGCCGCAGGAACTCGTGTTCGATCCGTTCTTCACCGTGCGGGAAACCTTGCGCATTCAGTCCGGCTATTACGGGCTGCGCAACAACGACGCGTGGATCGACGAGATCATGGCCAATCTCGACCTCACCGAAAAAGCCGACGCCAACATGCGCGCGCTGTCGGGCGGCATGAAGCGCCGCGTGCTGGTCGCGCAGGCGCTGGTGCACCGGCCGCCGGTGATCGTGCTCGACGAGCCGACCGCGGGCGTCGACGTCGAATTGCGTCAAACGCTGTGGAAATTCATCTCGCGCCTGAATCGCGAAGGTCACACGATCGTGCTGACCACGCACTATCTGGAAGAGGCTGAATCGCTGTGCGACCGTATCGCGATGCTGCGGCGCGGCGAAGTGGTGGCGCTCGAGCGCACCAGCGCGCTGCTGCAACGCTTTGCCGGCATGCAACTGTTCGTGCGCTTCGCGCAAGGCGTGCTGCCCGCCGAGCTGCGCCCGCTCGAAGTGGAGAGCGGCGCGGGCAACGGCAATGGCCGTCAGCATCTGCTGCGTCTGGCGAGCTACGACGACGTCGAGCGGATTCTCGCGCAGTGCCGGGCGGCGGGCTGTACATTCGAGGAAATCGAGGTCCGCAAGGCCGACCTTGAAGATGTGTTCGTTCAGGTGATGAACGGTCCGGAAGTGATCGAGGGGCTTGCATGAGCGGCTATAGTGGATTCGGCACGCTGTTTTACAAGGAAATCCTGCGTTTCTGGAAGGTGTCGTTCCAGACCGTACTGGCGCCGATCATCACGGCGCTGCTGTATCTGACGATTTTCGGCCACGCGCTGCGCGATCATGTGCATGTCTATCCGGGCGTCGAATACACGAGCTTCCTGATTCCGGGCCTCGTGATGATGAGCGTGTTGCAGAATGCGTTTGCGAATAGCTCGTCGTCGCTGATCCAGTCGAAGATCACCGGCAATCTCGTGTTCGTGCTGCTGCCGCCGCTGTCGCACTACGAGATGTTCGGCGCGTATGTGCTGGCGGCCGTCGCGCGCGGTTTGGCGGTGGGCTTCGGCGTGTTCATCGTGACGATCTGGTTCGTGCCGGTCAGCTTCAGCGCGCCGCTCTACATCATTCTGTTCGCGATTTTCGGCGCGGCGATCCTCGGCACACTCGGGTTGATCGCCGGCATCTGGGCCGAAAAGTTCGACCAGCTCGCCGCGTTTCAAAACTTTCTGATCATGCCGCTCACGTTCCTTTCGGGCGTGTTCTACTCCACGCATACGCTGCCGCCGGTGTGGCGCGAAGTGTCGCGGCTCAATCCCTTTTTCTACATGATCGACGGCTTTCGCTACGGTTTCTTCGGGATGTCGGATGTCGATCCGCTCACGAGCCTCGCGATCGTCGCCGGTTTCTTCGTGGTGCTGGCTGTGATCGCGATGCGCATGCTCGCGTCCGGCTACAAACTGCGCCACTGATCAGGAGCTTCTCTCATGTTGCCGACTCCCGAACAGGTCAAGCAATACATCGCGGCTGGGCTCGCTTGCCAGCATCTCGAAGTCGAAGGCGACGGCCAGCATTTCTTTGCGACCATCGTTTCGCCGAGCTTCGAAGGCAAGCGTCTGATCGCGCGCCATCAACTCGTGTATGCGGCGCTCGGCGACCGCATGCGCGAAGAAATCCACGCGCTCAGCATGAAGACGCTGACGCCCGCCGAATGGCAGAACGCGTAATCTGGAAATTTAGTGCGAATTACTCAAGAAGGGCGCGAGGCCGGTAGCGGCGCGCCGAACACAAGCAAAGCAGGCCCGGCTGAAGTCCGGGTCCATCAGGAACTGACAGGCATGGATAAACTCGTCATTGAAGGTGGCTACCCGCTTTCGGGTGAAGTCGTCGTCTCAGGTGCGAAGAACGCGGCGTTGCCGATCCTTTGCGCGGGTCTGCTCAGCGCGGAACCGGTGCATCTGGAAAACGTGCCCGACTTGCAGGACGTGCGCACGATGCTCAAGCTGCTCGGCCAGATGGGCGTGCGTATCGAGAGCGGCGCGGGGCGCGTGGCGCTGGACGCGTCGAAGGTCGATAACCTCGTCGCGCCGTACGAACTGGTGAAGACGATGCGTGCGTCGATCCTGGTGCTCGGCCCGCTGGTCGCGCGCTTCGGCCACGCCAGGGTGTCGCTGCCGGGCGGCTGCGCAATCGGCGCGCGTCCGGTCGATCAGCACATCAAGGGTCTGCAGGCGATGGGCGCCGAAATCACGATCGAACACGGCTTCATCGAAGCGCGCGCGAAGCGTCTGAAGGGCGCGCGCATCGTGACCGACATGATCACGGTGACCGGCACCGAAAACCTGCTGATGGCCGCCGTGCTGGCCGAAGGCGAAACGGTGATCGAGAACGCCGCGCGCGAACCGGAAGTCGGCGACCTCGCGCATCTGCTGGTCGAAATGGGCGCGAAGATCGAGGGCATCGGCACGGACCGTCTGGTGATCCAGGGCGTCGACAAGCTGCATGGTGCAAAGCACACGGTGATTCCGGATCGTATCGAAGCCGGCACGTTCCTGTGCGCGGTGGCCGCCGCCGGTGGCGACGTGACGTTGCGCAAAGTGCGTCCGCTGATTCTCGAAGCCGTGACGGACAAGCTGCGCGAAGCGGGCGTGACGATCGAGGAAGGCGAGGACTGGATGCGCGTGCGCATGGACAAGCGTCCGAGCGCGGTCACGTTCCGCACCTCCGAGTACCCGGCGTTCCCGACCGACATGCAGGCGCAGTTCATGGCGCTGAACACGCTCGCCGAAGGTACGTCGCAGGTGGTGGAAACGATTTTCGAAAACCGCTTCATGCACGTGCAGGAGTTGAACCGCCTCGGCGCCAACATCACGGTCGACGGCAACACCGCGCTCGTAACCGGCGTCGACAAACTCTCGGGCGCGAAGGTGATGGCCACCGATCTGCGCGCGTCGGCGAGTCTCGTGATCGCCGCGCTGCGTGCCGAAGGCGAAACGCTGATCGACCGCATCTATCACCTGGATCGCGGTTATGACCGGATGGAAACCAAGCTCACCGCAATCGGCGCGAAAGTGCGCCGCATTTCCGGGAGCGAGGCATGAGCTCGATGCCGCAAACGTCGTCGCCCGCGGTGAGCGTGCCGCTCACGTTGGCTTTGTCGAAAGGGCGTATCTTCGAAGAGACGCTGCCGCTGCTCGCCGCAGCCGGCATCGAAGTGGCTGAAGACCCGGAAACCTCGCGCAAGCTGATTCTGCCCACCACGGACGCGAACCTGCGCGTGATCATCGTGCGCGCCACTGACGTCCCGACTTACGTCGAGTACGGCGCAGCCGATTTCGGCGTGGCCGGCAAGGACGTGCTGCTCGAACACGGCGGCAGCGGGTTGTATCAGCCGGTCGATCTGGATATCGCGCGTTGCCGGATGTCGGTCGCGGTGGCGGCGGGGTTTGACTATGCGAGCGCCGTGCGTCAGGGCGCCCGGCTGCGGGTGGCCACCAAATACGTCGAAACCGCACGCGAGCATTTCGCCGCCAAGGGCGTTCACGTCGACCTGATCAAGCTGTACGGCTCGATGGAGCTGGCGCCGCTGGTCGGCCTCGCCGATGCGATCGTCGACCTGGTGAGCTCGGGCAATACCTTGCGCGCCAACAATCTTGTCGAGGTGGAGGAGATCATGCAGATTTCGTCGCGCCTCGTTGTGAACCAGGCGGCGCTGAAGCTCAAGCGCGCCGCGCTGCGGCCGATCCTCGACGCGTTCGAACGCGCGTCGAAGCCCGGCGCTGCGGCGGCCTGAGCAGTTTGACCACGCTGTCAAGCGCGCCTTACCGAAACGGATACCCGTATGTCTATCAAGATTCGCAAACTCGATTCCACTGCTTCCGGCTTCCAGAAGTCGCTGCATGCGGTGCTCGCGTTCGAGGCGAGCGAGGACGAAGCAATCGAGCGCTCGGTCGCGCAGATTCTGAACGACGTGAAGGCGCGCGGCGATGCCGCGGTGCTCGAGTACACGAACCGCTTCGACCGCGTCGGCGCGACGAGCGTCGCGGCGCTCGAGCTGCCGATGTCGGAACTCGAAGCGGCGCTCGAAGGCCTGGAGCCGAAGCGTCGCGCGGCGCTCGAAGCGGCGGCGGCGCGCGTGCGCGGTTATCACGAGAAGCAGAAGATCGAGTGTGGCAGCCATAGCTGGCAGTACACGGAAGCCGACGGCACCGTGCTCGGCCAGAAGGTTACGCCGCTGGATCGCGCGGGTATTTACGTGCCGGGCGGCAAGGCGGCGTATCCGTCGTCGGTGCTGATGAACGCGATTCCGGCGCGGGTGGCCGGCGTGCGCGAAATCATCATGGTCGTGCCCACGCCGGACGGCGTGAAGAATCCGCTGGTGCTGGCGGCTGCCTTGCTGGGCGGCGTGGATCGCGTGTTCACGATCGGCGGTGCGCAGGCGGTGGGCGCTCTCGCGTACGGCACTGAAACCATACCGCCCGTCGACAAGATCTGCGGCCCCGGCAACGCGTACGTCGCGTCGGCCAAGCGCCGCGTGTTCGGCACGGTCGGCATCGACATGATCGCCGGGCCGTCGGAAATTCTCGTGTTGTGCGACGGCACCACCGATCCGCGCTGGGTCGCGATGGACCTGTTCTCGCAAGCCGAGCACGACGAACTCGCGCAATCCATCCTGCTGTGCCCGGACGATGCGTTCATCGGCCGCGTGCAGGATGCGATCGACGAACTGCTGCCCACCATGCCGCGCCGGGACGTGATCCGCGCGTCGCTCGAAGGCCGCGGCGCGCTGATCAAGGTGCGCGACATGGCCGAAGCCTGCGCGATCGCCAACGACATCGCGCCGGAGCACCTCGAAATCTCCGCGCTGGAGCCGCATCAATGGGGCAAGCTGATCCGCCACGCCGGCGCGATCTTCCTCGGCCGCTACACCAGCGAAAGCCTCGGCGACTACTGCGCGGGGCCGAATCACGTGCTGCCTACGTCGCGTACCGCACGGTTTTCATCGCCGTTGGGTGTCTATGATTTCTTCAAGCGCTCGAGCGTGATCGAAGTCAGTGCGGAAGGCGCGCAGACGCTCGGTGAGATCGCCGCCGAACTCGCTTACGGCGAAGGCCTGCAGGCGCATGCCCGCAGCGCCGAATACCGGATGCGGCAAAACGGCTGAAGGCGGGCCTGAAAGCGGCCGAATGCGGACAATTCGATGATGGAGCAGGCGGGCATCGGGCCTATGCCCGCGAACGTCGCCGACGGATTTCGCGCGGTTTTCCGTTGAATAACGACAATACAGACCAACCTGGAGCGGCCGGCGCGCCGCCGATGCCAGGCCGGCTTCTCCCTTGCGGCCCGGTCCGCTGACTTATGACGACACCTCAAGACATCATCCGCCGCGACGTGCTCGCGATGACGAGCTACCCGGTTCCGGACGCGACGGGCTATATCAAGCTCGACGCGATGGAAAATCCGTTTCCGCTGCCGCCGGTGCTGGCCGCTCACCTGGGCGAGCATCTGGCCGGCGTCGCGCTGAACCGTTATCCGGCGCCGCGTCCGGAAGCGCTGATCGAGAAGATCAAGCGCGTGATGGGCGTGCCGGCCGGCTGCGACGTGCTGCTCGGCAACGGCTCGGACGAGATCATCAGCATGGTGTCGATTGCGTGCGCGAAGCCGGGCGCCAAGGTGCTCGCGCCGATGCCGGGTTTCGTGATGTACCAGATGTCGGCGAAGCTGGCGAATCTGGAATTCATCGGCGTGCCGCTGAAGGCCGACTTCACGCTCGACACCGAGGCCATGCTCGCTGCGATCGCCGAGCATGAGCCGGCCATCGTCTACCTGGCCTATCCGAACAATCCGACCGGCACGCTCTACGACGACGCCGACATGGAGCGCATCATCGCCGCGGCGAGCAAGAGCCTCGTGGTGATCGACGAGGCTTATCAGCCGTTCGCGCAGCAAAGCTGGCTGCCGCGCGCCGACGCGTTCGACAACATCGTCGTGATGCGCACGGTATCCAAGCTCGGTCTGGCCGGAATCCGCCTCGGTTACCTGGTCGGCAAGCCCGCGTGGCTGACCGAATTCGACAAGGTGCGCCCGCCGTACAACACCAACGTGCTGACGCAGGCCGCCGCCGATTTCCTGCTCGACCACGTCGACGTGCTCGACACCCAGGCCGCGCAACTGCGCGAAGAACGCACGAAACTCGCGCAGGCCGTGGCCCAATTGCCGGGCGCCGAAGTGTTCCCGAGCGCCGGCAACTTCCTGCTGGTGCGGGTGCCCGACGCGTCCGTTATGTTCGAAACGCTGCTGGCAGCGCGGGTTCTGATCAAAAACGTGAGTAAAATGCATCCATTGCTGGCCAATTGCGTGCGTTTGACCGTCGGCTCCCCTGACGAAAACGCCCAGTTGGTCGCCGCACTGAAACTCGTGCTGCATTGAACGGCGTTAAAGGGCTGCGTGAGCGCTTCGGCATGGCGCGCGCGGCCCGCCGTTTTCCCATCCCACACTACTATCGCTTTCTAGCTAGATTCGAGGAATTACCATGCGCCTTGCGGAAGTCGTTCGCAACACCAGCGAAACGCAGATCCGTGTGAAGATCAATCTGGACGGCACCGGTCAGCAGAAGCTGGCCACCGGCGTGCCGTTCCTCGACCACATGCTCGACCAGATCGCGCGGCATGGCTTGATCGATCTCGACATCGAAGCGCATGGCGACCTGCATATCGACGACCACCACACGGTCGAAGACACCGGCATCACGCTCGGGCAGGCAGTCGCGAAAGCCATCGGCGACCGCAAGGGGATTCGCCGCTACGGTCATTCCTACGTGCCGCTCGACGAAGCGCTGTCGCGCGTCGTGATCGACTTCTCCGGCCGTCCGGGCCTCGAATTCCACGTGCCGTTCACGCGCGCGCGCATCGGCACGTTCGACGTCGATCTCTCCATCGAATTTTTCCGCGGTTTCGTGAATCACGCCGGCGTGACGCTGCATATCGACAATCTGCGCGGCCTGAACGCCCATCACCAGATGGAAACGGTGTTCAAGGCGTTCGGACGTGCGTTGCGCATGGCCGTCGAACTGGACGAACGCGCGGCGGGGCAGATTCCGTCGACCAAGGGCAGCCTTTAAGCGCTCATTTACCCGCCTCGGAACCTGGACCGGCTGCGCTCGCGCGCGCCCGGTATGCGATGGACATTCTGAAGTCGTTTATTTCGCTGCTGGCGCTGATCAATCCGATCGGCGCCATCCCGTTCTTCATGAGCCTGACGGCGCAGCAGGGCGAGTTCGAGCGGCGCAGGACCATCCGCATCGCGGCGATTTCGGTGTTCTGCGTGATCGCGGTGACCACGCTGCTCGGGCAGCAGATCATCAGCTTCTTCGGCATTTCGGTCGGCTCGCTCGAAGTGGGCGGCGGCATCATCATGCTGCTGATGGCGATCAACATGCTGAACGCGCAGATCGGCAACAGCCGTTCGACGCCGGAAGAGCGCCACGAAGCCGAGCAGAAGGACAACGTCGCGGTCGTGCCGCTGGCGATTCCGCTCCTGACCGGCCCGGGCGCGATCAGCACGACGATCATCTATGCGGCCGGCTCGGCGCATTGGTATAACCGGCTCAGCCTGATCGCGATCGGCGCGGTGCTGGCGGCGATCTGCTTTTTTTCGCTGCGTCTTGCCGAGCCGATTGCCCGCTGGGTGGGTCGCACGGGTATCAACATCGGCACGCGACTCATGGGTTTGATGTTATCGGCGCTGGCGGTGGAATTCATCGTCGATGGATTGAAGGCATTGCTGCCTAACTTGAAATGAAAACTTCGATAGCGATTGTGGATTACGGAATGGGCAACCTGCGTTCGGTGGCTCAGGCGCTGCGCAAGGCTGCGCCGGAAGCGGACGTGGCGATCGTCGATCGGCCTGAGGCGATCCGCGCGGCCGACCGCGTGGTGCTGCCCGGTCAGGGCGCGATGCCCGACTGCATGCGCAGCCTCGCCGAATCCGGCCTGCAGGACGCGGTGCTCGAGGCGTCGCGCAGCAAGCCGCTGATGGGTGTGTGCGTCGGCGAGCAGATGCTGTTCGACTGGAGCGCCGAGGGCGGCACGCCTGGCTTGGGCCTTCTGCCCGGCAAGGTGCTGCGCTTCGACCTCGAAGGCCAGCTGCAGGACGACGGCTCGCGCTTCAAGGTTCCGCAGATGGGCTGGAACCGCGTGCGTCAGACGCAGCCGCATCCGCTGTGGGACGGCGTCGCGGACAACGCGTTCTTCTATTTCGTGCACAGCTATTACGTGGTGCCGGACAACGCCGCCCATACTGCGGGCGAAACGGTGTACGGTGTGCCCTTTACCTCGGCGGTGGCGCGGGATAACATCTTCGCGACCCAATTTCACCCGGAAAAGAGCGCCGAAGCGGGCCTGCGCGTGTATCGCAACTTCGTGCACTGGAACCCGTGAGCGCCTTTCCTCATCCTGTTGCCGTGCGCCGTTCCGCTACGAGCGGGGCGGCTGCCGCGCGCCACAGCCTCGGCAAGACGATTTCTCAGCTCCATCGCGCCCAGCAAGGATGCCGAAAGAGTTGTACTAAACTAGCGGAACGGCGTTGCGGTGAGCTGGCTCACCAGCCGCTGCCGCCGACCTTCAACCACCTCCCTGACAACACCCGATTGCTATGCTGCTGATTCCCGCCATCGACCTGAAAGATGGTCAGTGTGTACGCCTCAAACAAGGCGATATGGACCAGGCGACGATATTCTCCGAGGAACCGGCGGCGATGGCCCGGCATTGGGTCGACCGCGGCGCCCGGCGTCTGCACCTCGTCGACCTGAATGGCGCATTCGCCGGCAAGCCGAAGAACGAAGACGCGATCCGCGCGATCATCGAGGAAGTGGGGGGCGAGATTCCCGTCCAGCTGGGCGGCGGTATCCGCGACCTGAACACGATCGAGCGCTATCTCGACGACGGTTTGTCGTACGTGATCATCGGCACGGCGGCGGTAAAGAATCCGGGCTTTTTGCAGGATGCGTGCACGGCGTTCGGCGGCCATATCATCGTCGGGCTGGATGCGAAAGACGGCAAAGTCGCCACCGACGGCTGGAGCAAGCTGACCGGCCATGAAGTGGCCGATCTGGCGCGCAAGTTCGAGGATTACGGCTGCGAATCGATCATCTACACCGACATCGGCCGCGATGGCATGCTGCAGGGCATCAACATCGAAGCGACGGTACGCCTCGCGCGCGCGGTGAAGATTCCGGTGATCGCGAGCGGCGGTCTGTCGAACCTCGCGGACATCGAATCGTTGTGCGAGGTCGAGGACGAAGGCATCGAAGGCGTGATCTGCGGCCGGGCAATTTACTCGGGTGATCTGGACTTCGCGGCTGCGCAGACCCTCGCGGACCGGCTGCGCGAATCGGACGACGCCTGAACGGCGCAATCCGCTCAAGCGGACTCGATCGGACATAGCGGCGCGTCCTGAAAGCGCGTCATGCCGTGCGTGTTCGACACACTGGCGGCCCGACGCGGCGAGCCGCGCCGGCACTGTGCCGCTCCCGAACGAGCGGCCTCATCAGCGGTATTGGCAGAATTGCAAGATCATGGCTCTAGCTAAACGCATCATCCCCTGTCTCGACGTCACGGCTGGACGCGTGGTCAAGGGCGTCAACTTCGTCGAGCTGCGCGATGCGGGCGACCCCGTCGAAATCGCGCGCCGCTACGACGATCAGGGCGCCGACGAGCTCACCTTTCTCGACATCACCGCCACTTCCGACCAGCGCGATCTGATCCTGCCGATCATCGAAGCGGTCGCCTCGCAGGTGTTCATTCCGCTGACGGTCGGCGGCGGCGTGCGCGCCGTCGAAGACGTGCGGCGCCTGCTGAATGCGGGCGCGGACAAGATCAGCATGAACTCGTCGGCGGTCGCGAATCCGCAGCTCGTGAGGGACGCCACCGACAAATACGGCTCGCAATGCATCGTTGTCGCGATCGACGCGAAGCGCGTGTCCGCGGACGGCGAGCCGCCGCGCTGGGAAGTCTTCACGCATGGCGGGCGCAAGGCGACCGGGCTGGACGCCGTCGAATGGGCGCGCAAGATGGCCGAACTCGGCGCCGGCGAAATCCTGCTGACCAGCATGGACCGCGACGGCACCAAGAGCGGTTTCGATCTGGCGCTCACGCGCGCGGTGTCGGACGCGGTGCCGATTCCGGTGATCGCTTCGGGCGGCGTCGGTTCATTGCAGCATCTGGCCGACGGCATCAAGAACGGCCACGCGGACGCGGTGCTGGCCGCCAGCATCTTCCACTACGGCGAACACACCGTGGGCGAGGCCAAGCGCTTCATGGCCGATCAAGGCATTTCGGTGAGGTTGTGACGTGCTGAATCCCTCGGAAGTGGACTGGCTCGACAAGGTCAAATGGGACGCGAACGGCCTCGTGCCGGTGATCGCGCAGGAAGCGTCGACGAACGACGTGCTGATGTTCGCGTGGATGAACCGCGAGGCATTGGCGAAAACCGTCGAAACCGGCCGCGCGGTGTATTTCTCGCGCTCGCGCCAGCGTCTTTGGTTCAAGGGCGAGGAGTCCGGCCACGTGCAGCATGTGCACGAAGTGCGGCTCGATTGCGATGAAGACGTCGTGCTGCTGAAGGTCGAGCAGGTGTCGGGCATCGCGTGCCACACCGGCCGCCACTCATGCTTTTTCCAGAAATTCGAAGGCACGGCCGACGATGGCGACTGGGTCGCCGTCGAGCCCGTGTTGAAAGACCCCGAACATATCTACAAATGACGCAATCCACGCAACCTACTAGCGACACGCTGCTGCGGCTCGCCTCGATCATCGACAGCCGCAAGGGCGGCGATCCTGATATCTCGTACGTGTCGCGCCTGTTCCACAAGGGCGATGACGCGGTGCTGAAGAAGATCGGCGAGGAAGCCACCGAAGTCGTGCTGGCGGCCAAGGACGCGCGCCACGGCGGCGCGCCGAACGCGCTGGTCGGCGAAGTGGCCGACTTGTGGTTTCACTGCCTCGTGATGCTGTCGCATTTCGATCTGAGCCCGGCGGACGTGCTCGCCGAACTTGAGCGTCGCGAAGGCACCTCGGGCATCGAGGAAAAGGCGCTGCGCAAGAGCCGCGAACGCGAGCAGAACGGCGACTGATCTGGCGGCGTTGCGAGCGGACGTCGTATTGACGCGCCGGCACTCATGCCAGCATTGCACCGGTAGCATCTGATCGCACCATCAGGAGGACGCAAGCATGGAACAGTCGCACGAAAATTACCCGCCGCCGGCCTACCGCAACGCCATCGAACCCGACCGCGAACGCAGTCTGCGCACGCTCACTCATGTGCTGTACGCACTGTATGCGGTCCACTGGCTAACGGGCGGCCTGACGATACTGATCGCGATCATCGTCAACTACGTGAAGCGGCCCGATGTGGCCGGCACACCGTACGAAGCGCACTTCGAGTGGCAGATCCGCTCGTTCTGGTTCGGTCTGCTGGGTTATGCGATCGGCGGCGTGCTGCTCTTCGTCGTGATCGGCATTCCGGTTCTGTGGGCCGTCAGCATCTGGTTGTTGTACCGTATTATCAAGGGCTGGCTGTATCTGTACGATAACAAGCCGCTCACGAATCCGCGCGGCTGGTTCTGAGTTTCGGCTGGCTGCTGCTGAGCCGGCAATGGAAACCGCGGAACCGCGCCGTACGCTTCGCGCTTTAGCCATACCGCGTCAGGAACACGATGAGTCACGACCCTAATTGCCTTTTCTGCAAGATCGCCGCCGGCGAGATTCCGTCGACCAAAGTCCACGAAGACGAAGAGTTTGTTGCCTTCCGCGACATCCGTCCGGCGGCCGAAACGCATGTGCTGGTGATTCCGCGCAAGCACATCGCGACGCTGTCGAACTGCGCCGAAAGCGACGCATCGCTGCTTGGTAGAATGCTTGTCTTAGTGGCGCGTTTGGCCGACCAGTTGGGCGTGGCTTATACCGGTGGCGACACCGGTTTTCGCACGGTGATCAATACCGGTCCCGGCGGCGGGCAAGAGGTGTATCACCTGCACGCGCACATTCTGGCGGGACCGCGTCCGTGGCATCGGATGGGCTGACGAATAACACATGGCTGCCGGCTGCACGGCGAGTTTTGGCCATGGACAATAGCGCAGCGTTGTTTTTGCCGCACTGTAACGACGCCGACGCGATCGTCTGGTCACAATTACATTCACTGTGCCGCTGGTTGAATCGGAAGGGTCTGCAGTAATGTATAGATGAAGCGTGCGCGCTTCGATTCACGCCGCAAGGCATAAGAGTTGTGCCGCATCCATAGGCGGCGTCGGGGTTAAGGAGAGTAGTCATGGGTTCGTTGAGTATTTGGCATTGGCTGATCGTGTTGTTGATCGTCGCTCTGGTGTTCGGCACGAAGAAGCTGCGCAATATCGGTACCGATCTGGGTGGCGCAGTGAAGGGCTTCAAGGAAGGCATGAAGGAAGCCGAAACGCCGGCTGACGCGCAACAGCAGCGCGAACTGCCACGCAACGGCGCCGTGGATGTGGACGCGAAGGAAAAGACGCCGCGTTCCGGCGATTACCGCTAAGCCGCGGCCCAACCGCGTTACTGACGGACATTCCACTTCATGCTGGACCTCGGTCTAACCAAGATGGCGCTGATCGGCGTCGTCGCGCTAGTCGTCCTCGGGCCTGAGCGCCTGCCACGCGTCGCTCGCACGGCCGGCGCGCTGTTTGGCCGCGCGCAGCGGTATATCAACGACGTCAAGGCCGAAGTCACGCGCGAAATCGAACTCGACGAACTGCGCCGGATGAAGAGCGAGTTCGAATCGGCGGCTAGCAATGTCGAAACCGCCGTTCACGACAATCTGCGCAAGCACGAAACCGAGCTGAACGATGCCTGGAATTCAGGCACGTCGGTGACACCGAGCATTGCCGGCGGCGCGCTCGAAGGTGACGTGGGCACGTCGTCGTGGCAAACCAGCACGCCGGCCGCAGCGCCCAAACGCAAGAACTGGCGCGTCAAGCAGACCGCCATGCCCACCTGGTACAAGCGCGCCACGACGCGCCGCACGCGCGTGCAATCGGGCGCGGCGCGCGTGGCCCGTCATACGCCGGCCACGTTGCGTCGTCCGACGCGGTTCTTCTGATGATCAGAACGACAATCTCTAACCGAGGGCCGGTGTGAGCGACCCCCAGCATACCCAGGACGAAGGCACTGAAGAGACCTTCATTTCCCACCTCGTTGAACTACGCGACCGCATCATCCGAGCGGGCCTCGCCGTCATCGTGGTGTTTGTCGGACTCGTGTACTGGGCGCCGGACATCTTCCGGCTACTCGCGCGACCGTTGATGATGAACCTGCCGAAGGACGGCAAGATGATCGTCACCGATGTCACCGGTTCGTTCTTCGTGCCGATGAAGGTGACCATGCTGGTCGCCTTCGTGATCGCGCTGCCGATCGTGCTGTACCAGATCTGGGCGTTCGTCGCGCCGGGTCTTTATCAGCATGAGAAGAAGCTGGTCGGGCCGCTGGTGGGCAGCAGCTACACGCTGTTCCTGTGCGGCATGGCGTTCGCGTACTTCGTGGTGTTTCCGACCATCTTTCGAGTGATGGCGCACTACAATGCGCCGCTCGGCGCGGAGATGACCACCGATATCAACAATTACCTGAGTTTCGTGCTGACCATGTTCATTGCGTTCGGCGTGACCTTCGAGGTACCGATCGTGGTCGTGCTGCTGGTTCGCATGAACTTGCTGACCATCAAGAAGCTCAAGGAAATTCGTCCGTATGTGATCGTCGGCGCGTTTGTGGTGTCGGCTGTGGTGACGCCGCCAGATGTGTTCTCACAGCTGATTCTGGCGATTCCGCTGATCGTGCTGTACGAGGCGGGCATCATCGCGGCGCGGTTGATTGTCGGCAAGCAGCCGGTGGCGGCCGAAGACGCGAGTCCGCCGAATTGACGTAGCGTTTCACGCGATGGCCGGAAGCACGGCAAACCGCAGTTTTTGCAAACAAAAGGGCAGTCCGCAATGGACCGCCCTTTTTTGTCTTACGGCCGCAGTGCTGCCATGTCCGCCTGCGGGTTTGCCGGTGCGGCCTGCGCTTGCGGCTCGTGCTGCCCGCTCGTGTGTTAACCGCCGTCGTCGTCCTGCTGATCGCCGCCGCTGTTGTCCGCCGGTTGCTTCGGCGGCGGCGGGCGCTTGCCGATCGTCACGTCCAGATCCATTTCACGGCTCTTGCGCACCAGATGAACCTTCGCGGCCGTGCCCGGCTTGATCTGCGCGATGACATTCAACAGACGTGTAGTGTCGGTGATGTCCTGGCCATTCACGCTCATCAGGATGTCGCCGGGCCTGATGCCGGCGCGGTCGGCGGGGCCGTTCTTCAATACGCCCGCGACGATCGCCCCCGATTTCTGCTCCAGCCCGAACGATTCGGCGATCTCCGGCGTCACGTCCTGCGGCTCGACGCCGATCCAGCCGCGCGTCACCGAACCGGTGGTGATGATGCTCTCCAGCACGCTGCGCGCCGTCGACACGGGGATCGCGAAGCCGATGCCGAGCGAGCCGCCCGAGCGCGAATAGATCGCCGTATTGATGCCGAGCAGATTGCCGTTCACGTCGACCAATGCGCCGCCCGAGTTGCCCGGGTTGATGGCCGCATCGGTCTGAATGAAGTTTTCGAAGGTGTTGATGCCGAGG
The DNA here is from genome assembly GCF_058781505.1 of Paraburkholderia sp. FW306-2-2C-D06C. Lineage (NCBI taxonomy): Bacteria > Pseudomonadati > Pseudomonadota > Betaproteobacteria > Burkholderiales > Burkholderiaceae > Paraburkholderia > Paraburkholderia sp. FW306-2-2C-D06C. The sequence goes on from NZ_JBYSWU010000014.1 coordinate 83,708, forward strand.
TGATTGCGCCCGAGCGCGCTGACGATGCCCATCGTCACCGTCTGGCCGACGCCGAACGGATTGCCGATCGCCAGCACCACGTCGCCCACGCGCGTCTGGTCCATGCGGCCGAGCGTGATGGTGGGCAGATTGGTCATGTTGACCTTGAGCACGGCCAGATCCGTTTCCGGATCGACGCCGATCACCTTCGCATTGGTGGTGCGACCATCGGCCAGGGCGATTTCGATCTGATCCGCGCCGTCCACGACGTGCTGGTTCGTTAGAATGTAACCTTCCGAACTCACTATCACACCCGAGCCGAGATTCGCTGCGGGTTGCTCCTGCTGCTTGCCTTTGTTCTTGTCGCCGAAGAAGTAGCGGAACAGCGGATCTTTCGCGCGCGGATCCGGCGGCAGGGAGCCATCCTTGCTGGAGAACACGTTGACGACGGCGGGCATGGCCTTTTGCGCGGCGTCTGCATAAGACGCCTGTGCAGGGCCGCTGCCGATGCCCGGCGCCACTTCCCGCAGCGCGACGATCGGTTCGGCAAGTTGCTTGCCGAATTGCCCTTGACGCTGGAGCCACTGCGGTTTGAGGGTCGCGATGATGAACATCAGCGCCAACAGCACGGTCACCGCTTGGGCAAAGAACAGCCAAAAGCGTCTAAGCATCTGAAGACTAGAGGTTTATATGGATCGGATCGAACTTGAATTGTACTTGAACAATCTCCTTGAAACCGCGCGCTTCAAGGACTATTGCCCCAATGGACTGCAGGTCGAAGGGCGGCGCAAGATCAACAAGCTCGCGACCGGCGTGACCGCTTCGGTGGCCTTCCTGGAGGCCGCGCTGGACTGGGGCGCGGACGCCGTGCTGGTCCATCACGGCTACTTCTGGCGCAACGAGGCGCCGCAGATCACCGGCCGCAAATACACGCGCCTGAAGCTGCTGCTCGCCAACGACCTGAACCTGTTCGCCTACCACCTGCCCCTCGACGACCATCCCGAGTTCGGCAATAACGCGCAGATCGGCGCGAAGATGGGCTGGATCAGCGACGCGCGCTTCGGCGAGAACGACCTCGGCTGGCTCGCCACGTTTCCGATGCCGATCACGCTCGCGCACTTCACCGCGCAAGTGGAGCACACGCTCGGCCGCACGCCGCTCGTGTTCGGCGACGCCGATCGCGAACTGCGCCGCGTCGGCTGGTGCACCGGCGCCGCGCAAGGCATGTTCGACGCCGCCATCGACGCGGGCGCCGACGTCTATCTGACCGGCGAAGTGTCGGAGTCGGTCATGCACACGTCGGCGGAAAGCGGCGTCGCGTTCCTCGCGGCCGGCCATCACGCCACCGAGCGTTTCGGCGTGCAGGCGGTCGGCAAGCATCTGTCCGAGTCGTTCGATATCGAACACCTGTTTATCGATATCCCTAATCCCGTTTGAATTGAAAATCCGCATTAGAGAAGAAAAAGGTACGAATAACGAAGGGAGCACTTAAAAGGAGGTGCAAAAAAGTTTGCGATCCGTACGGAGAAACCCTGAGATATCAAGGGCTTCGCACGGTTTTTGGCAATCGGCCCTTGTAAATGGCGACTCCATTCGCGCAAACTAGCGGCGGTAGAAGCGACGTGAAGGAAAAATCCAACTCAGAAGTGGGGCGTGTGATGCGAGACAAGGAAGATGAACGCGTCGACGGCAGCCGCCGTACCTGGCTGATAGCGACGACCGTAGCAGGTGGCATTGGAGGCGTTGCCACTGTCGTACCCTTTGTTAGTTCGTTTGCACCATCTGAAAAGGCCAAGGCGGCAGGCGCCCCGGTCGAAGTCGACATCAGTAACCTCAAGCCCGGCGACATGATGACCGTCGCCTGGCGCGGCAAGCCGGTATGGATCATCAACCGCACCGACAAGATGCTCGCCGATGTCCAGAAAGCCGATAACGAAGTAGCGGATCCCCACACCAAGAATGCTTTTTCGATGCCGTTGCCGGAGTACTGCGACAACGAATTCCGTTCGCGGACCGATCACAAGAACCTTTTCGTCGCCGTCGCCGTGTGCACCCATCTGGGCTGTACGCCAACGCCGCGCTTCCAGGAGGGCGCGCAGCCCAATCTTCCCGACGACTGGCCTGGCGGCTTTCTGTGCCCGTGCCACGGCTCGACCTACGATATGGCAGGCCGCGTCTTCAAGAACAAACCTGCGCCGCAGAATCTGGACGTCCCGCCTTACATGTTCACCTCGGCGAATACCCTCGTGATCGGCAAGGACGAGAAAGGAGAAGCGTAAATGGCGATCGAACACGAAGTGGAGACGACCGGACTGGCCGGCTGGATCGATCGGCGCTTTCCGATGACGTCGACGTGGAAGAAGCACGTCTCCGAGTACTACGCGCCGAAGAACTTCAACTTCTGGTACTTCTTCGGCTCGCTGGCGCTGCTGGTGCTGGTCAACCAGATCGTCACCGGCATCTTCCTCACGATGGACTACAAGCCCGACGCGACGCTCGCGTTCTCGTCGGTCGAGTACATCATGCGCGAGGTGCCGTGGGGCTGGCTGATTCGCTATATGCATTCCACGGGCGCGTCGATGTTTTTCGTGGTCGTGTATCTGCACATGTTCCGCGGGCTGATGTACGGCTCGTATCGCAAGCCGCGCGAACTGGTGTGGATTTTCGGCTGCGCGATCTTTTTGTGCCTGATGGCCGAGGCGTTCTTCGGCTACCTGCTGCCGTGGGGCCAGATGTCGTTCTGGGGCGCGCAGGTGATCGTGAACCTGTTCTCGGCAATTCCGTTCATCGGCCCGGATCTGTCGCTGTGGATTCGCGGCGATTACGTCGTTTCGGACGTCACGCTGAACCGCTTCTTCGCGTTTCACGTGATCGCGATTCCGCTGGTGCTGATCGGGCTGGTGATCGCTCACGTGGTGGCGCTGCATGAGGTGGGGTCGAACAATCCGGACGGCATCGAGATCAAGGCGAAGAAGGACGCGAACGGCATTCCGATCGACGGCATTCCGTTTCATCCGTACTACTCCGTGCACGATTTCATGGGCGTCAGCGTGTTCTTGCTGGTCTTCGCCGTAATCATCTTTTTCGCGCCGGAGATGGGCGGGTATTTCCTCGAAGCGAACAACTTCATTCCCGCCAATCCGCTGCAAACGCCGCAAGAAATTGCGCCAGTGTGGTATTTCACGGCATTTTATGCGATGTTGCGCGCCACCACCGATCCGTTCAAGATCGTCCTGATGATCATCATCGCGCTGCTCGGCCTGGTCGCGCTGGTGCGCGCCCGGGGCAAGTGGAAGCTCGGCTTGCCGGTGCTCGTGGTGCTGGTCCTTCTGGCGATGGCGTTCACCGAATCGAAGTTCTGGGGCGTGGTGGTGATGGGCGGCGCGGTGATCTCGCTGTTCTTCCTGCCGTGGCTCGATCGCTCGCCGGTGAAGTCGATTCGCTACCGGCCGTTTTTTCACAAGGTGTTCTACGGAATCTTCGTGCTCGCTTTCCTGACGTTGGGCTTCCTCGGCACTAAACCGCCGTCGCCGGCTTCGACGTTGATTGCGCAGGTGTGCGCGTTGATCTACTTCGCGTTTTTCCTCGGTATGCCGTTCTGGACGCGGCTTGGCACGTTCAAGCAGCCACCCGAACGGGTGCGGTTCAAGCCTCACTAATCGCGTGCCAGGAGAACACGAAATGAAAAAACTGCTTTCGACGTGTGCGCTGATCGGCGCGACACTGCTCGCGCTGGCCGCAGGCCCGGCGCGCGCGGACGAGAATTTCCCTCTCGACCGCGCGCCCGATAACGCGGAGAATTTCGCTTCTTTGCAGCACGGCGCGCAATTGTTTGTAAACTACTGCCTGAATTGCCACAGCGCGAACCTGATGCGCTACAACCGGCTGACCGATCTCGGCATTACGCCGGGCGCAATCCAGTCGAACCTGCTGTTCACCACCGACAAGGTCGGCAACACCATGACCGTGGCGATGCGCCCGGAAGACGCGAAAGCGTGGTTTGGCGCGAGTCCGCCGGATTTGTCGGTGGAAGCGCGAGCGCGCGGCAAAGACTGGCTGTACACGTATCTGCGCAGCTTTTATCGCGACGATACGCGGCCGACCGGCTGGAACAATCTGGTGTACGAAAACGTGAGCATGCCTCACGTGCTGTGGCAGCTTCAGGGGCAACGTACCGCGAAGTTCGGTGACGCAACCGACGAAAAAACAGGCGAAACGGTGCACAAATTTGTGGGCTACCAACAGGTCACGCCGGGGACGATGTCGCCGGTAGATTATGATTCTGCTGTGGCCGACCTTGTGTCGTACCTGTCATGGATGTCCGAACCGACGCAGAAAACCCGCAAACAGCTTGGCGTGTGGGTGCTGCTGTTCCTCGGCATTCTGAGCTTTTTCGCCTGGCGATTGAACGCCGCGTACTGGAAACATATCAAATAATCACGCCGTCATCGGCGTGGGGCCGGCGTCAGGAAAAACCTGCTGAACGGTTTTTCCGCGCGCTGGCCCTTCAGCTTTTTGAGGAAACGTAAACATGATGGTTCTGTATTCCGGCACAACTTGCCCGTTCTCCCAGCGTTGCCGGCTGGTGTTGTTCGAAAAGGGCATGGACTTCGAGATCCGCGACGTCGACCTGTTTAACAAGCCGGAAGACATCGCAGTGATGAATCCGTATGGTCAAGTGCCGATTCTCGTCGAACGGGACCTGATTCTGTACGAATCGAACATCATCAACGAGTACATCGACGAGCGCTTCCCGCACCCGCAACTGATGCCGGCCGATCCGGTTCAGCGCGCCCGCGCCCGCCTGTTCCTGCTCAACTTCGAAAAGGAACTGTTCGTCCACGTCGGCACGCTTGAAAACGAAAAGGGCAAGGCCGCAGAGAAGAATCACGAAAAGGCACGCCTCGCGATCCGTGATCGCCTGACGCAACTCGCGCCGATCTTCCTGAAGAACAAGTACATGCTCGGCGAAGAGTTCTCGATGCTCGACGTGGCGATCGCGCCGCTGCTGTGGCGTCTGGATCACTACGGCATCGAGCTGTCGAAGAACGCTGCACCGCTGATGAAGTACGCCGAGCGCATTTTCAGCCGCCCGGCTTATATCGAAGCGCTGACGCCTTCGGAAAAGGTGATGCGTCGTTGAGTTTGGCTTTGGGGTGAGCCGGCGCGCGCATGATTTTGCGCGCGCCCGCACCCAGTAAGAGGACTGTTGATGCAAGAGACTTCCACCAAGCCTTATCTGTTGCGCGCGCTCTACGAGTGGTGTACGGATAACGGCTACACGCCGCACATCGCGGTGCGGGTCGACAATCAGACGCGAGTGCCGCGCCAGTTCGTGCGCGACAACGAAATCGTGTTGAACATCAGCTTCGAGGCGACCAGCCAGTTGCAGATGGGCAACGAATGGATCGAGTTCAGCGCGCGTTTCTCCGGCAAGTCGCACAAGATCGAAGTGCCGGTCGCCAATATTCTTGCGATCTACGCGCGCGAAAACGGGCAAGGTATGGCGTTCCCGGTCGAGTCGGCAGGCGGCGAGGCGCAGGATTCGGGCGCCGATGCGGAACTGGCGGACGAAATCGAGTCGCCGGCCGCGCCGAGCGGGGCTGCGCCGCGCGCGGTCGTTGTGTCGCCGGCGGCGGATACGGCGTCCGCCAAAGCGGATAGCGCCGCCGACGGACCGCAACCTGACGACGATGGTTCAAAAGGTGGCGGAAGGGCTCGCCTTAAGATAGTGAAATGAAGTAAAATCACGGCCTCATGCCGGCTTAGCTCATCAGGTAGAGCGCTTGACTTGTAATCATGAGGTGGCGGGTTCGAGTCCTGCAGCCGGCACCAGTAGTACGAAACGGGTTTCTGAAGATTTTCAGAAACCCGTTTTTTATTTTGAGCGGCGTTTAGACGCCTTCAGCGCACGAGCAATAATGCGGTGCTAATAGTTTTGATTGGGATGCGGCTGACTAACTCGAGCTAACTACGAGCCGATTCTGGAAAATACGAGTTGCGGACGCGATATACGTCCGCAACTGAAATGTTGGTTTTTTGAATTGACGCTTTAGAAGCTGTGATTGCGCCGGTGCCACTCTCTCAGGTTCTTTCATGCAACGGTGTATCCCCGTAGCTGAAGCGACTATACCGGAGCTATACGGGTCTGTCTATTGTCTTGCTGGAAAGTAACTGTGCGATTTGCGTGAACGAACGTGCTTTTGTTCTGGCAAGCGGCATCGATTACTAATAAAGACACGAATTCCTATACTGCAGTGCAATTGTTTGCATTGAACGGGATTCGTGTCCGAGACTCAGTCGAATAGATCTAGCGTGCTATTCGGCCGCGTGCGCGAGGTAGTAGACGAGAGACAGGAGGCGAGCTGGTTCGCAATCAAGAGCCCAGCCGTGCCCTCCGTCGACGCTGCGAGTCCAGTCACACGCCGCCACACCCATATAGAACATCCTGCCTGTACAGCGCTTACCACTGAAACCGCTTGTTGCAATTAGCGAATTGGCGCGCTTGTATAATCGTTTTCCAGATATTCAACAAACAAGGCCGCCGTGTCCGACAAGCGTCAGCAGATTCTCGATACCGCAACGATTCTGTTCAGCAAGCATGGTTACCATGCCGTCGGCGTGGACTGGATCATTGCCGAATCAGGCGTCGCGAAAATGACCATGTACCGGCATTTCCCGTCCAAAACCGATCTCGTCATTGCAGTGCTGCGGCAGCGTCAGGAGCAATGCGCGGTGTCGCTCAAGGCATTCGTCGCCGAGGCGGATACGCCGCTGGGCCGTCTCGAACGTGTCTTCGAATGGCATCAGGACTGGTTCAGAAGCGCGATGTTCACCGGCTGCATGTTCGTGCACGCCGCTTCAGAATTCGCTGACAAAGGCAGTTGCATCCACGGCATTACCGTCGAACAAAAGGCTGAGCTGACGCAGTTCATCGAGGAACTGGCCGCCGACATCGTGTCTGCCGAGCAGGCAAAAGTATTGGCGCCGGTGATAGTGATGCTGCTCGACGGCGCCACGCTCGCGGTGCAAATCTCCGGCCGGGAAACCGCCGCAACGGATGCTTGGAACGCCGCGCGCGACTTGCTGGCCATGCACTCCACGGCCGCAGCGTAGTTCGGGACAGGGCCGCCGGCCAGGCTCCGCCGAAGCAAAAACCGCCGGTTTTGCTCAGATCTCTTTCACCTTGTCGATATTGGACGTTTTAGTCTACAAAGAGCCCTTTGAACGCCGGAAAGGCCAATAGCATCGGCGTCTCCAGCGGCATCCACGAACGAATACCGCAGCGCGAACCTTGGCGACAGAGGTACTATTCGGGCGTCAGTCGGCATCGCAAGAAGATCACTCCGGCGGGCAACGCCCCCGACGACGCGACGTTTCACTGCGTCACTCCCGCAAAACACTTCCCACCTCATCATGACCAGCCCCGCAACCATCACCTGGCCCGAAGCCGACGGCCCCCGCACCGCGCGTTGGCGCTCCGAGGCCGCGGTGCCGCCGCCCAAGCGCGTCGTCCTTGCCGATGACCGCACCACCGCCGACTCCGCCTACCGCCTCGCGTGCGAAGGCACCGCGCTGCTCTGGAACGGCGACTTTCAGAACGCCCGCCAACTGCTGCAAGCGGTGACGCGCCGGCTGGAACGCAAGTCGCGCAAGCAGGGCGAAACGCCGATCGACGCGTTCAACCTGCATCGTCAGGCGCAGTCGCAACGCGCCCGCACGCTCGGCATGATCCTGATCCCGCTCGACGCCGCGTACGCGATTCCGCTGCGCCGCGCGCCGGAAGTGCAGCAGGCCTGTATCGAAACCTATGGGCCACCGGCCGATGAACCGTCGGTCGTGTCGCTGCGCGAATTGCTCGGGTTGATTGGCGCGCACGAGTGGCGCAAGAAGGGGGTCGACATTCCCGCGCTGGGCGAGCGCATTCATCCGCACTACGGCGTGTTTTCACCGGTGCGCGGTGAATATGTTGATCTGGTCGCAGGCACGCCGTTGCCGTCGCTGAACAAGGCGTTCGATATCGGCACCGGCACCGGCGTGCTGGCCGCGTTGCTCGCCAAACGCGGCATGAAGAAAATCATCGCGACGGATCAGGATCCGCGAGCCCTCGCTTGTGCGCGCGAAAACCTGGCGCGTCTCGGTTACGACCAGCAGGTCGATGTCGTGCAGGCAAATCTGTTTCCGGAAGGCCGCGCGCCGCTCGTGATCTGCAATCCGCCGTGGGTGCCGGCGCGGCCCGCGTCGCCGATCGAATATGCAGTCTACGATCCGGACAGCCGCATGTTGCTGGGTTTCCTGAACGGTCTGGCGGAGCATCTGTCGCCCGGCGGCGAAGGCTGGCTGATCATGTCGGATTTCGCGGAGCATCTGGGTCTGCGCACACGCGAATGGCTGCTCGCCGCGATCGACAAGGCGGGGCTGACGGTGGCCGGCCGCGAGGATATTCGTCCGCGGCATCCGAAATCGACCGATGAAACCGATGCGCTGCACACCGCACGTGCGGCTGAAGTGACATCGTTGTGGCGGCTGAAAGCACGCTAGACGACGGGCGCGGAGCGGCGTCCGCGCCGCCGCAAACCGCAAACCGCAAACCGCAAACCGCAAACCGCAAACCGCAAACCGCAAACCGCAAACCGCAAACAACGCGGCGTGTTACACGGACCCCCCGCGTGCTTCGAGATACGCCAGTGCGCCGCGCCCCGCCACCAGGCCGCTAGCGAAGCAGGCCGTCAGCAGATAGCCGCCGGTCGGCGCCTCCCAGTCGAGCATCTCGCCCGCGCAGAACGCGCCGGGCAGACGCTCGATCATCAGATGCGCGTCGAGCGCTTCGAACGGAATCCCGCCGGCGCTGCTGATCGCTTCTTCGATCGGCCGCGCGCGCGTGAGCCGCACCGGCAGCGCCTTGATTGCATGAGCCAGCTGGTTCGTATCAGCGAAGGCTTCCTTCGACAGAATCTCGTGCAGCAAGGCGAGTTTTACGCCTCCAATGCCGATTCTGCCGTGCAGATGACTCGACATCGAGCGCGAGCCGCGCGGCCGCGTGACTTCCGCGATGACACGCTCCAAAGTCAAGCCTGGCGCCAGATCCAGCGCGATCGTGACATCGCCGTCGGCCAGAATCCGCTCCCGGATTGCTGCCGACAATGCGTAAATCAGGCTCCCTTCGAGGCCTGTTTCGGTCAGAAGTATTTCACCTTGTCGATTGTGGACTTTTTTGTCTATATCCGTGACCGTGATGGCCACCGGCTTCAGCGGCTGGCCCGCGAAGCGCTCGCGCAGATAGGGGCTCCAGCCGGCATCGAAGCCGCAGTTCGCGGGGCGCAAGGGCGCCACCGGCACCTCGCGCGCACTCATCAGCGGCACCCAGGCGGCGTCCGATCCGAGCCGTGGCCAGCTTGCGCCGCCGAGCGCGAAGACAACGGCATCGCAAGCCAGAGTTTGTTCGCCTTCGGGCGTCGCGAAGCGCAGGATGTGGCGGGCGGCGTGGCTGCCTGCCTGATTGCTCTGTTCGCTCCAGCCGAGCCACTTGTGGCGCATATGAAAGCGCACCCCGGTTTCTCTCAACCGATGCAGCCATGCACGCAGCATCGGCGCTGCTTTCATATCGGTCGGAAAAACCCGGCCTGAACTGCCGACAAAGGTCTCGACGCCGAGCCTGTGCAACCAGGCACGCAACGCGTCGGGCCCGAAGGCCTCGAGTAGCGGCGCGATCTGCGGGCGGCGCGCGCCGTAACGGTCGAGAAACGGCTCGAGCGCCTCGGAGTGCGTGATGTTCATGCCGCCTTTGCCCGCCATCAGGAACTTGCGGCCAACCGACGGCATCGCGTCGTAGACGTCAACTTGCACGCCATGCTGTGCCAGTGCCTCGGCGGCCATCAGACCGGCGGGGCCGCCGCCAATCACGGCGACGCGAGCGGAATCGAAGGAGGGTGACATGCGGTCCTGCAGATGAGCGGAGAGGCTGCGCGTTTGCCGGATGCGGTGATCCGGCGGCGCGAAGGGCGCTATTTTCACACCGCTGGCACGTCCGGGCAAACGGGCGGCCTGCCAGGCTGGCTGAAAATGTCTGAATTCGGGCGTTTCGGCATTCGCCGGACTCGCGCGCGTTTCTATCCAATTCGCATGCACGAACTATACTTTTCAAACACCTTCTATCGGACGCCGTTCGCGTCTTTCCCACGCCAGATCTGCCCAATGCCTGCATGCCGCTCCACGCTGCCGCTGCCGCGTCGTGGCCTCGCGACATGGTTTGCGTGCGGGCTATTGTTTAGATGAAGGAGACTGTCATGACCCGCAAATACATCGACTGCCGTGAATTCCCGAGCGAAACGAATTGTACGGTTGCCATGTCCGCCGACACCGACAACGAATTGCTCGACGCAGCTGTGCAACACGCCGTCACGGTTCACAAACATACGGATTCGCCGGAACTGCGCGCCCAGCTCAAGACGTTGTTTCATGAAGGCACGCCACCGGTCGACGCGCCGCAAAGGTGATCCGTTTTTCTGCGAGCACAGATAGAACCGGACCCGGATGCAGGCTGGCGAAAGCGGGCAGCGCAGCGCCCGCCTTCGTCGCGGCGTGGCGGATTCAGCCGGGGTAAGCCTCGTCCACTTTGAGGCCGGCCAGCTTGAAAATGACCCGCAGCGTTTGCGGTTTGATGTCGCGGCGCGAAGCGAGCGTCGTCATGACGAAGTCGAGCACTTTCGCGTATTTGAGCATCGTCAGGCAGGTTTCCATGTCGACGCTGCCGTCGCGCATGACTTCGGCGAGACGCAGCATTTCGGTGGAGATATCGCGCGCCATCTCCAGTTCGAGTTGCTGTTTCTCCGACCACGCGGGCGTGGCGGTGAGCTTGGCCAGCATTTCCTGAAACTTCTGCTCGGCGTTTCCGTTGGGTATCGTATCCATTGCCGCCTCTTCTATTATCCGAGCGCGCTTCCGTTTGAGATCGCGGCGCGCTGCCGGTTACGTAACGTTCGGCCCGTGTTCCGGGTCCGTCCTCCCCCCATGCATTCGGTTCGCGTGAGCGACGCCACGCCCGGCAGCCTGTTGTTATGCGTGTTCCGGCCTGGGCCGCCAGGCGAGCCGGCACGCATGGTGTGTTGCGCCGCTTTGGAGACGTTCCGCATACCATCTGTTGAGCAGGAAGTGTTCCAGGTTGCGGTGTTTTTCGTACGGTCTACGCGGCGACATAGTGAGCGGGCCGCGCTTTGGGTAAACTGGCAGCAACTTTTCTCTTTTTCCGTCATCTGTCGCACGTTCGCGTTGCAATCGATGGCGGTTCCCACGATGTCCAGCAAAACCCACGAAATCCGTCCGAACCAATCCGTCGAACTGTTGAAGGAGCTTCATATCCTGACGCGCGACGGCAAGATGAATCAGGACAGCCGCCGCAAGCTGAAGCAGGTCTACCACCTGTTCCAGTTCATCGAGCCGCTGCTCAAAGAGATCAAAGACAAGCAGGGCGCCGTGACGCTCGTCGACCACGGCGCGGGCAAGTCCTATCTAGGTTTTATCCTGTATGACCTTTTCTTCAAGGAGTTTCAGGGCGCCGCTGGTGGGGCTTCGCACATATACGGCATTGAGACGCGCGAGGATCTGGTGACGAGATCCGAGGAGCTGGCCGCCCGGCTTGGCTTCACGGGGATGTCGTTCCTGAACCTGTCGGTAGCTGATTCGATTACTTCGGAGCGGTTGCCCGCTGAGATCGATATCGTGACGGCGCTGCATGCGTGTAATACAGCTACTGACGACGCGATTCGGTTTGCTTTGGAAAAGCGCGCCAAATTTATTGTTGTGGTGCCTTGTTGCCAGGCTGAAGTGGCTGGCGTTTTACGGCAGAACAAGAGTAAATCGCTTGGGAATGCCTTGACGGAGATCTGGCGGCATCCCTTGCATACCCGGGAGTTTGGGAGCCAGATTACTAATGTTTTGCGGTGCTTACAGCTGGAAGCTCATGGGTATCAGGTGAGTGTTACCGAGCTCGTCGGGTGGGAGCATTCCATGAAGAATGAACTCATTATTGCTCAGTATAAGGATTTACCGAGGCGGCGGCCTGCTGAACGGCTTAATGAAGTGATGGAGACGCTTGGGATTGGGGAGTTGAAGGAAAGGTTTTTTGTATAAGGATTATTTCCCGGCAGGAGCTATTTATTGTGCCCCTTCGGCGTTCGCCTTTCCTTGAGTTGATGTGGGGGAAAACCAATCACTCCCCACCGCGTTCCATCAATTCATTCCAGCCTGCAAGGCCAAGTTTTCTGAGGGTCTCCTGATTCCGCTCATAAATATCTTCGGCATCAGGAAAAGCTCGGACAGCCCGTTCAATGCTATCTTCCCGAAGCAGATGCAAAATAGGATACGGCGCCCGATTAGTATAATTTTCAATATCGTTCGGCTCACTGCCTTCAAACTGATAATGAGGGTGAAAACTTGCGATCTGCAAAACCCCTTCAAGTCGAAGCTGCTTGAGCATCCTGTCAGCAAAAAACAGGCAATCGTTATATTCGAGAAAGTCCCCGAGCGCCTGCGGAAAAATCAATAAAGTGGTGTCCACTGCCTCGGGATCGGCCGCCACCAGCGCCTGAAGCTCGCTTTCGAGGTCGATCAAAACCTCTTCCATATCTACAGCTTCACTAACGGCATAGCGAATCTGCCCCTTCACATGCACGGCCTTGGCAAAAGGGCACAAATTGAGCCCAATCACCGCCCGTGTCAGCCAATGACGAGTAGCAGCAACAACAGCATCGCGAGATTCGGTAGACAGCGGCATGGCAGGGCGGAAACGGAAGAGAAAACGTTATCTTACCGGGTCATTACGTGGTCATTACCTGGCCAATGCCGGGCCAATGCCGGGCCAAAGCGGGCCCACCGTGGCTCAAAAGTTCAAGCTGCAGGCGCCGAACCGCATGAAGCGGCGATCAACTGCGCCGCCACCTTCGGCGCGGCGAGAATCGGCCCGCAGCCCGGCCCGTAAGTCTGGCTGGCGGCATACACGCCTTCGATCATCAAACCGAGCGCGTTCGCCAAGGCCACCGGATCATCCGCGCCCGCAGCCGCCGTCAACTCCGTGAGCCGCGCCATCAGCCGCTCCTTATTACGAAACACGAACTGGCGTGCCGGATGCGAGGCGTCAGGAAACTCCACCGACACATTCACGAACGGGCAGCCCCGGTAGTCGTCCAGCGACGCGCGCACCGCCAGGTCGTCGAAATACTGCTGGATCTGCTTTGCCGGCTCGCCGGGATGCTTCGCAAAGCTCTTCTCGACGTAACCGAAAAACTGCTGGTCCTTGCGTTCCAGATAAGCCAGCACCAGTTCATCCTTCGACGAAAACTGGCGGTACAAACTCATCTTGTTCACGCCCGCTCGCTCGACCACAGCGTCGACGCCCACCGTTCGCACGCCCTCGCGATAGAACAGCTCGTCCGCGGCGCGCAGCAAGTGCTGCTGTGCCTGCGGCCCGGCGGTTTGCGTGCCGCGCGCACGCCGTGCACCAACTGGCTTGGGGGTTTCGCTGTCGGACATGGAGTGCCACCTGAATTGAATTGACGCCTTGACATGTTACCGACCAGTAACTAATATCGCAACACCCATTGTGACCGGTCTGTCACAAGTCCTTTACCGAAATCGTAACAATGCGAAACGGCGCGGCCTGCGGGATACGCGTCGATTGGAGAACCAATGAACTGGGCAGCGAGACTGATTGGCGGGCGTTTCCACTACGGCTGGTTGACCGTGGCGGTGGTGTTTCTGGTGTTGCTCGCGGCGGCCGGCACGCGCGCGACGCCGAGCGTGATGATGGTACCGCTCGAGCATCAATTCGGCTGGAGCCGCGCGACGATTTCGCTCGCGATTTCCGTGAACATCGCACTTTACGGCCTGATGGGGCCGTTCGCGGCCGCGGCCATGCAGCGCTTCGGCGTGCGTCCGACGCTGCTCGCCGCGCTCGGCACGATGGCGGCGGGTATCGCGCTGTCGTCGCTGATGACGCATCCGTGGCAGATGGTGCTGATCTGGGGCGTGATGGTCGGCGGCTCGACGGGTGTGGCGGCGTTGTCGCTGTCGGCGACGGTCGTCACGCGCTGGTTCACCACGCGCCGTGGTCTTGTCATGGGCATTCTCACGGCCAGTTCGGCGACCGGCCAACTGGTGTTCCTGCCAATGCTTGCGGCCATCGCCCAGCACTACGGCTGGCGCCAGGTCGTCTGGGTCGTCGCCCTCGCGGCGGCTGTCGTGCTGCCGCTCGTCGTGTTTCTGCTGCCGGAGCGCCCAGCCGACATGAAGCTGCGTCCGTATGGCGAACCGCATGACGCGCCGGTTGCCGCCACCGTCACGAAGCAGAATCCGTTGGCCATTGCGTTCGGCACGCTCGCCATGGCCAGCAAGACGCGCGATTTCTGGCTGCTGTTTTTCAGCTTCTTCATTTGCGGCGCGAGCACCAACGGCTACGTCGGCACGCATCTGATCGCCATGTGCGGCGACTACGGGATGACCGAAGTGCAGGGCGCATCGCTGCTCGCCGCGATGGGCATCTTCGACCTGTTCGGCACGACGCTGTCGGGCTGGCTGTCGGACCGCTTCAATAGCCGTGTGCTGCTGTTCTGCTACTACGGTCTGCGCGGCTTGTCGTTGATGTATCTGCCGCACGCGTTCGGCATCGACTTTTTCGGTCTGCCGCTGTTCGCGGTGTTCTACGGGCTCGACTGGATCGCTACCGTGCCGCCTACCGTGCGTCTCGCCACCGACGTCTACGGTAAGGATTCAGCCCCGGTCGTGTTCGGCTGGGTGGTCGCCGGTCACCAGCTGGGCGCGGCGTTCGCGGCGCTCGGCGCGGGCATGCTGCGCGCGAGTCTCGGCACCTATACGGTGGCGTCGATGATTTCGGGCGGCTTGTGTCTGGTCGCCGCCGTGATCGTGCTGCGCATCAACCGGCCAGCGCGGGTGCCGGAGCCGCAGGCGATCTGACGCCGCGCAGCAAAGCAAATCGCTGGAACGCCAACGGCCCCGTACGGGGCCGTTTTTCATCGCGCTCTACGTGAAATCTAACTGCGCACTTGATGGAGCGCGCGCGGCGAAGCCCGGTTATGCTATGTGGCCCGGGCAAGCCGCCCGTCGATCATGAATTTCGACTGAGAGAAGCGCATGACCAAGAAACCCGCCCCTACCGCAGTTGCCATTCACGAGCTGATTGCAGGCCGCTGGAGCCCGCGTGCGTATTCGAGCGAGCTGGTGAGCCGCGAGCATCTGCAAGCGGTTCTCGAAGCGGCACGCTGGGCGCCGTCTTCGTATAACGTGCAACCGTGGCGTTTCCTCGTATTCGACCGCAGTGCCGATGAAGTGGCGTTCAAGCAGGCGTTCGCCACGCTGGTGCCGTTCAACCAGGGTTGGAATGCGCCGGCGCCGGTGCTGATCGCCGTGACCACGCATACGCTGACCAGCAAGGGAGAAGTGAACCGTAGCGCGTCGTACGATGCGGGTGCGGCGGCGATGTCGCTGGTATTGCAGGCGCACGCACTCGGCCTTGCCGCGCATCAGATGAGCGGCTTCGATGCGAAGGCGTTTCGCGCGGCATTCAAGTTGCCGGACGACGTCGAGGTGATTGCGATCATTTCGCTCGGCCATTATGGCGACGTCGACAAACTCGATCCGGTGTTGCGCGAACGCGAGAAGTCGGTGCGTCAGCGTCTGCCGCTCGCCGACATCGCTTATAGCGGCGGCTGGAAGAAGGCGTTCTGAGCGTCCCGCAACCGCAGTATCGAGAAACGCGCGGCGCTTACCGCGCGTTTTTTTATTCGATGTCGTCCGTGACGGCCGAAAGCGGTGTGGCGACATGCTCCAGCGATTTGCGCTCGGCATCGACGCCCCAGATCGCGGCGATCACCGCTGCCGCCAGCATCAGCCCCGAGCCGACCAGATAGCCCGAAAACACCTCGCTGCGCTGATGCGTGTCGATCAGCCGGCCAAAGAATGCGGGGCCGGCGATGCCGCCGAGCGCCGTGCCGAACGCGTAGAACACCGCGATCGCGAGGGCGCGGATTTCGAGCGGAAAGGACTCGCTGACCGTCAGATACGCAGAACTGGCCGCGGCCGACGCGAAAAAGAAGATCACCATCCACGCGATTGTCTGCGTGACGACGGTCAGTAACTGCTGTTCGAATAGATAGCCGCTCAGCGTCAGCAGGATCGCGGAGAGTGCGTAGGTGGCCGCGATCATCTTGCGCCGCCCGATCACGTCGAAGAGCCGGCCCAGCACCAGCGGCCCGAGGAAGTTGCCGAGCGCGAACGGCAACAGATACCAGCCGATGCGCTCGCCCGGCACCTGATAGAAATCGGTGAGCACCAGCGCGTAGGTGAAAAATATCGCGTTGTAGAAGAACGCCTGCGCGGTCATCAGCGACAGTCCGACCAGCGCGCGGCGCCGATGCCGGTTGAACAGCGTGTCGAACACCTCGCGTAGCGGCGTATGCCCGCGCGTGCGCAGGCGCAGCCCCGTCAATCCGTCGTCCACGAGTTGGTGGCCGCCGTCGCGAAAACGCGTTTCGATGCCCTCGACGATCGAGCGCGCGTGGTGTTCGCCACCGTGCGTGAGCAGCCAGCGCGGGCTTTCCGGCACCCACATGCGCATCGGCAGGATCGCCAGCGCCAGCACCGCGCCGATAAAGAAGCAGGCGCGCCAGCCCCAGTCGGCAGGCAGCAGATGCGGATCGAGCAGTACCAGCGAACCCGCCGCGCCCAGTCCCGCGCCGATCCAGAACGTGCCGTTGATGCCCAGATCGGTCCAGCCGCGCACACGCGCCGGGGTGAATTCCTGGATCGTCGAATTGATCGCCGTGTATTCGCCGCCGATGCCCGCCCCGGTCAGAAAGCGAAACAGCAGAAAGCTGGCGAGATTCCACGACAGCGCGGTGACCGCGGTAGCGGCCAGATAAAGCGTCAGCGTGATGAAGAACAGCTTGCGCCGGCCGAGGCGGTCGGTCAGCCAGCCGAAGCCGAGCGCGCCGAGCACCGCGCCGGCAATGTACGCGCTGCCGGCGAGGCCCACTTCGGCGTTGGTGAAGTGCAACGACGGACTAGACTTCAACGCACTTGCCACGGCGCCCGCCAACGTCACTTCAAGGCCGTCGAGCAGCCAGGTCACGCCCAGCGCCACGACGATCAGCGAATGGAAGCGTCCCCACGGCAAGCGGTCGAGCCGCGACGGGAGATCGGTTTCGATGACAGCAGAGGTTTTTTCGTGGACCGAGGCGGAAGGCGGCGCGCTCATTGCTATAAGTCTCCTGATTCTCGAAAATTGGCGGCGTATCCTGTCCGAACGAGCAATTTTCGTTCCGCAGAGCGGTCCTGGTCGTGATTGCGGCCGTTCCCGCTGCGTCGGTTGATGCTAATTGGGCTTTCGTGATACAAAGCCGCTCTCCTTTCTGTCCGCGCCAGCCGTGAGCGGCGATTCCTGCCATGAACTATTGCGCGATTGACTTCGGTACTTCCAATTCGGCCGTCGCCGTGCCTGACGGCGCTGCGCTGCGGCTTGCGCCGGTCGAAGGCGCCTACACGACGCTGCCGACCGCGGTCTTTTTCAACACCGACGAAAACACCCGCGAATTCGGGCGCGCGGCGCTGGAGGCCTACATCGACGGTTTCGACGGCCGCCTGATGCGCTCGATGAAAAGCATTCTCGGCTCGCCGCTCGCCGAGAATTCGACCGATCTGGGCGACGGCTCGGCGATCAAGTACACCGACGTGATCGCGATTTTCGTCGACCATCTGAAGCGCTCGGCTGAAGCCAGCGCGGGCGGTCCGATCAACCGCGCCGTGCTGGGCCGCCCGGTGTTTTTCGTCGACGACGATCCGCGCGCCGACCAACTGGCGCAGCAGCAGCTGGAAGCGGCGGCGCGCTCGGTCGGCCTGCGCGAAATTCACTTCCAGTATGAGCCGATCGCCGCGGCGTTCGACTACGAATCGCATCTGACGGAAGAGGGCCTCGTGCTGGTGGCCGACATCGGCGGCGGTACGTCGGACTTTTCGCTGGTGCGGGTCGGGCCGGAGCGGACGAAGCGCGTTGAGCGTAAAGACGACGTGCTGGCCCATCACGGCGTGCATGTCGCTGGCACCGACTTCGACCGCCGCGTCGAGCTCGTGACGATCCTGCGCGAACTCGGTTATCAGGCGCTCGATCCGGAAGGCCGCGAGATTCCGAACCGGATCTACTTCGATCTGGCGACCTGGCACCTGATCAATACCGTCTACGCGCCGAAGCGCATCAGCGAACTCGCGCTGATGCGGCATCTGTTCACCGAGGTCAAGCATCACGACCGGCTGATGCGGGTCGTGGAGCGTCGCCTGGGGCATGCGCTGGCGGCGCACGCGGAAGAGGCGAAGATCGGCGTGGCGGCGGGCGGCGAGACCGTGATCGATCTCGATCAGGTGGAAGACGACTTGCGCCTCGCGTTCGACGAAGCTCAGCTCATCAAGGCCGGTCAGGACGAGACGCAGCGCATCGTGCAGGCGGCGCGCGACACCGTGCAGGCAGCCGGCGTAGCCACGCGCGACGTCAGTGCGATTTACTTCACGGGCGGCTCGACCGGTCTGGCGTTTCTGTCCGGCGCATTGGCGGCGGCTTTTCCGGATGCGAAAGCGGTATTCGGCGATCGTCTCGCCAGCGTTGCAACAGGCCTTGGGATTCACGCACGGCGAGTGTTCGGATAACCAGTCGCATATCGCGAAGATAATCTGTCTACCTAATAGAAACAGATATAAAAAAACCCCGCCGAGGCGGGGTTTTTTGCGTCCAGAAGGAAGCGTGCTTGCTTACACCGGCTTGATGTTAGCAGCTTGCTTGCCCTTCGGGCCCGTCTTCACTTCAAACGTGACCTTTTGGTTTTCTTGCAGCGTCTTGAAGCCTTCCGTACGGATTTCCGAGAAATGCGCGAACAGATCTTCGCCGCCGCCGTCCGGCGTGATGAAGCCAAAGCCCTTTGCGTCATTGAACCACTTGACGGTACCGGTTTCCATATTACTTGTTCCTAAAGATGGTGAATAAGGCCGAAGCCCAATGGGTGCATGAAAATCAAGGAAGGGGGTAATGGGACCAACCGGAGTACCGTTGATGGGCGAACTACGAAAGACCAATTCACTCGCCGCTTGAAATCCTGCCCGAACGTTATACGGCGATTTCGAGAGAAGGTCAACAGTCTCCCCACATCTTTACAAAATTTTGGCAGATGAGAGCAAAAGTCGCTTACAAACCTTGCTATTCATCTCAAAATTTTGCTAGGGAGAACCCTTAGTTCTGCTGCAGCGGCAGGGTGCAACCGTTAAACTACGCGCCGCGCACCGGTTGCACCGGTCGCGCATGCATGAGCGTCACCTCGTATCCAGCGCCACAAGCGATGTCACGCGGTGCCGACATGGTTCTGGCTGCAACTTGCATGGGACCGGAGTAAGCGCTAAAGCACTAACTCCGGTCGACATAGGAGAAGACGTGAAAAGTTCTATACAACGGAACATCGGGCCGTTCGCGCTGCTGCTGACCGGCCTGGGTTCGATTATCGGCTCGGGCTGGCTGTTCGGCGCGTGGAAGGCTGCAAAAATTGCTGGGCCGGCTGCCATTTGTGCATGGGTAATCGGTGCGGTCGTGATTCTCGCGATTGCGTTGACCTATGCCGAACTCGGCGCGATGTTCCCGGAGTCCGGCGGCATGGTGCGCTATGCGCGCTATTCGCACGGCGCGCTGGTTGGCTTCATCAGCGCGTGGGCCAACTGGATCGCCATTGTTTCGGTGATTCCGATCGAGGCAGAAGCATCCATTCAATATATGAGCACGTGGCCGTATCCCTGGGCGCACGCGCTATTCGTGAACGGAGAGCTAACAACCAATGGGCTCTTGCTGTCCGCCGCATTGGTGATCATTTACTTCCTGCTGAACTATTGGGGCGTCAAGCTGTTCGCGCGCGCCAATTCGGCGATCACGATCTTCAAGTTCCTCATTCCGGGTGCGACGATCGCCGGCCTGATGCTGACGGGCTTCCACAAGGAAAACTTCGGCGAAGTGAGCACGTTCGCGCCGTACGGCTGGTCGGCTGTGCTGACGGCGGTGGCGACGAGCGGCATTGTGTTCGCGTTCAACGGTTTCCAGAGCCCGATCAACCTCGCCGGTGAAGCGCGCAATCCGGCCAAAAGCGTGCCGTTCGCGGTGATCGGTTCGATCCTGCTGGCGTTGGTGATCTACGTGCTGCTGCAGGTTGCGTACATCGGCGCGGTGAACCCGAGCGACGTGCTGAAAGGCTGGGGCCACTTCAACTTCGCATCGCCGTTTGCCGAACTGGCGATCGCGCTGAACCTGAACTGGCTGGCGATCCTGCTGTACGTCGACGCGTTCGTGAGTCCGAGCGGCACCGGCACGACCTATATGGCGACCACCTCGCGCATGATCTACGCGATGGAGCGCAACAATACGATGCCGAAGATGTTCGGCAACGTGCACCCGTTCTACGGCGTGCCGCGTCAGGCGATGTGGTTCAACCTGCTGGTGTCGTTCATTTTCCTGTTCTTCTTCCGCGGCTGGAGTTCGCTGGCGGCGGTGATTTCGGTCGCGACCGTGATTTCGTACCTGACCGGCCCGATCAGCCTGATGGCGCTGCGCCGCTCGGCTACGGATCTGGAGCGTCCGCTGCACATTCCGGGCATGAAGGTGATCGCGCCGTTCGCGTTCGTCTGCGCGTCGCTGATCCTGTACTGGGCGAAGTGGCCGCTGACCGGCGAAATCATTTTGCTGATGGTCGTTGCGCTGCCGGTGTACTTCTACTTCCAGGCGAAATCCGGCTTCAGCGGCTGGAACCGCGATCTGATGGCAGCCTGGTGGCTGGTGGCCTATCTGCCGGTGATGGCGCTCCTGTCGCTGATCGGCAGCAAGGAGTTCGGCGGCCACGGCATCCTGCCGTACGGCTGGGACATGCTGGTGGTGATCGCATTCTCGCTGGTGTTCTACTACTGGGGCGTGAATACCGGCTATCGCTCGGAGTATCTGGACGAGCGTGAGGAGCACGACGAAGTGCTCGAAAGCATGAGCGTGCATTAAGTTGCCGCGCTGATCCTGCCCGCCGGATCGCGGTCCGGCAGGGCGTGACGAAAAAAAGCCCGCCTGAGTTGCTCAGGCGGGCTTTTTCGTTGGTGCGTCGTTGGTGCGTTGTTGTTGCGCCTTTATTTCAGTCAGGCGGTGC
The DNA here is from genome assembly GCF_058781505.1 of Paraburkholderia sp. FW306-2-2C-D06C. NCBI lineage: Bacteria > Pseudomonadati > Pseudomonadota > Betaproteobacteria > Burkholderiales > Burkholderiaceae > Paraburkholderia > Paraburkholderia sp. FW306-2-2C-D06C. The sequence continues at coordinate 104,905 of NZ_JBYSWU010000014.1, forward strand.
CGAACACATAGTTCGTCATGGCCAACGATCGCTGGTAGGTCCCGAGCGACTGGATTGCCAGCGAATAATCGTCGTCGGCCGCGCCGAGCGCCGCGAATACCGGCAGCAGATGCTCGTCGGTCGGATGCATCAGCACCGCGTGCGGCGCCTGGCGGCGGTAGTCGAGCAATGCGTCGACGTCGTGCGCGGCGAGCCTGGCCTCGAACCAATCGGTGAATTCGGCGACGCGCGGATCGGCGTCTTCCGGCCGCGCGGAAAAATCGGCGGCGCGCAGGTTGTGCGTGATCTGGCCCGAGCCGATCACCATCACGCCGTCGTCCGTCAGCGAGCGTAGCGCTCGCCCGACGCGGAAATGGTGCGCGGCGTCCATGTGCGGCTGGATCGACAACTGCGCGACCGGCACGTCGGCGTGCGGAAACATTAGCAGCATCGGCACCCATGCGCCGTGGTCGAGTCCGTGCGGCTCGGCACCGGCGAGAATGCCGTGCTCGCCGAGCAGCACAGCGGCGCGGCGCGCCACGTCGGGCGCGCCCGGAGCCGGGTACTGGATCTCGTACAGCTGACGCGGAAAACCGTAGAAATCGTGGATGGTCTCAGGCGCGGTGGACGTGCTCGCCACCGGCTGCGCCGTCCCCCAGTGGGCCGACAGCATGAGTACGGCCTCCGGACGCGGCAATTGCGCCGACAGCGCGCCGAATTCGGCGGACGGCAGCGACGGGTCGATCGGCAGCGTGGGCGCGCCGTGGGAGAGGAAAAGCGACGGTAATCGGTTCATAGCAGCAACGCCGCCGCGTGAGCGCGGCGCAGAGGTTGGATTGCTACCAATATAGGTCCGCACCGGCGTTTGATAAACGGGTGAAAAGAGAATTGATTGCGTCGTGACTGTTATTAATCGACGCAACGCGGCATGACGCGACACCGTATGGCGCCAGCGCATGGGAGGCGGCAACTATTCCTGAGCGCCGCGCAATCCCCGCCACGCCGGCGACAGCGCCGGGCCGAGCGCGAACAGATCCAGCACGCGAGCCACTGTGTGATCGACCATTTCGTCGATCGAAGCCGGCTGGTTGTAGAAGGCAGGCAACGGCGGAAAGATCACGCCGCCCATTTCGGTGACCGCAGTCATGTTACGCAGATGCGCAAGGTTGAACGGCGTTTCGCGTACCAGAAGTACGAGGCGGCGGCGTTCTTTCAGCGTGACATCGGCAGCGCGGGTGATCAGATTGTCGGAAAGGCCGTGCGCGACGCTGGCCAGCGTTTTCATCGAGCAAGGGGCGACCACCATGCCGTCGGTCGCAAACGAACCGGACGCGATGCTCGCGCCGACGTCGCGGACCGAATGGACGACATCCGCGAGCGGATGCACGTCTTCTTTGCTCAGCTGGAGTTCGTGCTGGATATTGAGCCAGCCGGCGCTCGAAATCAGCAGGTGGCTCTCGACGCCGCCCAGTTTGCGCAACGTCTCGAGCAACCGGATGCCGTAGATGGCGCCGGTCGCGCCGGTGATCGCGACGATCAGCCGACGTGGCGCCGCAGCGTGTGTTTCCATGGCTTGCGGCGCCTTATCGCGTGGAGGTGCGTGAAGCAGACGTTCGGACGGCGGCCGTTCAGGCCGCGGCAAACAGCTGCTGCAGTTCGCCCGATTCGTACATCTCCATCATGATGTCCGAACCGCCGATGAACTCGCCCTTCACGTAGAGCTGCGGAATGGTCGGCCAGTTCGAGAACTGCTTGATGCCCTGGCGGACTTCGTCGTCTTCGAGAACGTTGACGGTTTTGATTTCACCGACGCCGCACGCCTTCAGGATCTGGATGGCGCGGCCGGAAAAGCCGCACATCGGGAACTGGGCGGTGCCCTTCATGAAGAGCACGACATTGTTTTCGTCGACGATTTGCTTGATGCGTTGTTGCGTATCCATGACTGACCTTGCGGTTCCGGTATGTGTAGGGGATAGGCTGAAATGATAGCGGATTTCGGTAAGACCGGCCGAGGGCTGCGTTGGCTTCACGGCCTTCGTCTTCGTGTCTATGAGGCCGGCAAGCTCAACCGGGCAACCGCCCGCCGCTGATCCGTTCGATGCCGGCGAGATCCTGCTCCGAGCGTACTTCTGCGAATCCTTGTGCCGAAAGCAGCGCGCGGACGGCTTCTGCCTGATCGTAACCGTGTTCGATCCACAATACGCCGCCGGCGCTCAAACGTGTTGGCGCGCCGGCTACGATCGCGCGGATCGCGCTGAGACCGTCGGCTTCGTCGGTGAGCGCGCCGCGCGGTTCGAAGCGCAGATCGCCTTCGGACAAGTGCGGGTCGCCGCTCGCTATATAAGGCGGATTACTGACGATGACTTCGAAGCGCAGCGTGGCGTCGAGCGCCTCGTACCAATTGCTTTGCGTGAGCACCAAAGCGCTGCCCGGGCGCCGGGCGTCGAGCAGACGCGCGGCATTGCGTGTGGCGACCCCTAGCGCTTCGGCGGAACGGTCCAGTGCCCAGACCCGCGCGTCCGGCCGCGTCGACGCAATCGCCACTGCGATCGCGCCGGTACCGGTGCCGAGATCGAGCACACGCGGCCGCGAGATCCCTTCCATCGCCGCCAATGCGGTTTCGACCAGCAGTTCGGTTTCGGGGCGCGGTATCAGCACGTCCGGCGTGACGTCGAAGTCGAGCCCGAAAAACTCCCGCGCTCCGACCAGTTGCGCCACCGGCTCGCCGGCTACGCGCCGCGCTTCCAGCGCCTGGTAGAGGGCGACCGCAGCCGCGTCCAGTGCATCGTCGCTGCGCGTAATCAATTCGGTGCGCCGCCAGCCAAGCACGTGCGTCAGCAGAATGCGCGCTTCGAGCGGCGGCAGGGGCGAGGCGCGCAACAGCGCGGCGGGCGTATCCGGACTCATCCGCGCTTAGTCCGCGTCGCCCAGCGAAGCCAGCAACTCCGCCTGATGTTCGCTGACGAGCGCCGCGATCAATTCGTCGAGATCGCCGTCCATGATCGCGTCGAGCCGATACAGCGTGAGGTTGATCCGGTGATCCGTCAGACGCCCTTGCGGGAAGTTGTACGTGCGAATCCGTTCCGAGCGATCGCCCGAGCCGATCAGGTTCTTGCGCGTGGCCGCTTCCTTCGCCTGCTGCTCATGCGCCTGCTTGTCCTTGATGCGCGCGGCCAGCACCTTCAGCGCGCGATCCTTGTTCTTGTGCTGCGAACGGTCGTCCTGACATTCGACGACGATCCCGGTCGGCAAGTGCGTGACGCGCACGGCCGAATCGGTCTTGTTGATGTGCTGCCCGCCCGCGCCGGACGCGCGGAATGTGTCGATCCGCAGATCAGCCGGATTGATCTCGACTTCGCCGATTTCGTCCGCTTCCGGCATCACCGCGACGGTGCACGCCGAGGTATGAATGCGGCCCTGCGTTTCGGTCGCCGGTACGCGTTGCACGCGATGGCCGCCGGACTCGAACTTGAGTTTCGAATAGGCCGCTTCGCCGGCGATCCGCACGATCACTTCCTTATAGCCGCCGAGATCCGATTCGCTCGCCGACATCAGCTCCACCTGCCAGCGATTGCGTTCGGCAAAGCGCAGATACATGCGCAGCAAGTCGCCCGCGAACAGCGCGGATTCGTCGCCGCCGGTGCCGGCGCGGATTTCGAGGAAGATGTTGCGGTCGTCGTTCGGGTCTTTCGGCAGCAGCATTTTTTGCAATTCCGCGCCGAGCCTGTCCATCCGCTCGCGCGCCGCGCGGATTTCATCTTCGGCGAAGTCGCGCATCGACGTGTCCGCCAGCAGGTCCTGCGCGGTCGCCGCGTCGTTCATTGCCTGGCGCCACAGCGCGTAGTGTTCGACGACCGGCCCGAGCTCAGCGTGTTCGCGCGTGAGCTTGCGGTATTGGTCGAGATTCGCGGTGATGTCCGCGCGGCTCAACAGGTCATTCAGTTCGGCCAGCCGGGTAGTGAGCTGGTCGAGCTTGCGTTGCATGCTCGTTTTCATCGGACGGGTTTCGGAGCGGGCTCCGGAAAGGACGACGACTAGGGAAGTGGGCAGATGCCCTGAACAGAAGCACGTCGCGGGCCACTTCGCGTGGCGCGGACGGCGCGGCAGTGGCTGCGCCGCTAACGCTCCGAAGAGCCGGAGTGTTTGTAGAAGCCGCTCATCAGTTCGATGAGCGTGTCACGGTTTTCGCTGCTCGCGCGATTCAACGCGTGCGTCGGCCCGTGGATCAGCTTGTTGGTGAGCGATTGCGACAGCGCCTCGAGCACCGCGGCCGGATCGTCGCCGCGCGCGAGCATTTTCTGCGCGCGTTCGACTTCGGCGCGGCGCAGCACGTCGGCCTGCGTGTGCATATGACGGATCACTGGCACGATGCTGCGCGCGTCGAGCCATTGCATGAAATTCTGCACGCGCGTTTCGATGATCGCTTCGGCTTGCGCGACCGCGGCTTGCCGCGAAGCATTGCCTTCGCGGACGATCGCGCCGAGGTCGTCGACGGTGTAGAGGAACACGTCTTCGAGCTGGCCGACTTCAGGTTCGATGTCGCGCGGCACAGCCAGATCGACCATGAAAATCGGCCGGTGACGGCGTGCTTTCACCGCCCGTTCCATGGCGCCCAGACCGATGATCGGCAAGGTCGAAGCGGTGCACGACACGATGATGTCGAACTCGTGCATCCGCGTGGGCAGTTCCGACAGCGGAATGGCGCGCCCGTTGAAGCGTTCGGCGAGGCGCGTGCCGCGCTCGGCGGTGCGGTTCGCGACCACCAGTTCGCGCGGCTGCTGGGCGGCGAAGTGGGTTGCGCACAGCTCGATCATTTCGCCCGCGCCGATGAACAGCACGCGCTGGTTCGAAACCTTGTCGAAAATACGCTGGGCGAGCCGCACGGCGGCCGCCGCCATGGAAACCGACTGCGCGCCGATTTCGGTCGTGCTGCGCACTTCCTTCGCGACGGCGAAGGTGCGCTGGAACAACTGGTTCAGATACGTGCCGAGCGCGCCCGCTTCGGATGCGGTGCGCACCGCATCCTTCATTTGTCCGACGATTTGCGTCTCGCCCAGCACCATCGAATCCAGCCCCGACGCAACGCGGAACGCGTGGCGCACGGCTTCCGACTGCGGCAGCGCATACACGTGCGGCGCGAGTTCGTTGACCGGCAGGTTGTGGTACTTCGAGAACCACTGGATCGCGGCTTCGCGCGCGGCCTGGTCGTCGGTCGCGCAGTAGAGTTCGGTGCGGTTGCAGGTGGACAGGATCGCCGCCTCTGGCGCCGTACGGGCGGTGCGGCCGAGCCAGGCGCTCTTGAAGGTGTCCAATGCAGGCTTGATCTGTTCGAGCGGAAACGCCACGCGTTCGCGCAAGGCGACAGGCGCAGTGTGGTGATTGATTCCGATCGTTAGAAGCTGCATATGGGGAGCTATGGTTTAGCCCAATATTATAGCGTTTTCACGATTCTTTCATTCTGCTCGCCTCACCGGCCTCCACAACGTCTTCCGGCGGGACTGCGTCGAGCTGGTAGCCGTAGCCGTAGAGCGGCGTCAGGCAATAGCCGTGCTCGAGGCGCAGTTGCAATTTGGTCCGCACGCGCGAGGCATGAGTGTCAACGGTACGCGACTTTTCGTCACGGCGACGCGTCCACACGGTTTCGAGAATATGCGCGCGCGATACCGGCCGCGACAGATTGGCAAACAGCAGCAGCGCAAAGCGATATTCCTTTGGCGTCAGTGTCACAGTCTGGCCACGGAACGTGACGGAGAACTGTGCGGCGTCGAACGTATAGCCGCCGATGACATTGCGCCGCCGGTTCTGCGGGCGCCGCAGGCCTGCACGGCGCAGCAGCGCGTCGACTCGCGCCAGCATTTCCGGTCCGCGAACCGGCTTGGTCAGGCAGTCGTCCGCGCCGGCGTGCAGCGCGGCGACGATCTGGCTTTCGCGCGGCTCCGAGATCAGGACGATCACCGGCAGGCTCGGCAGAATGGAACGGGCGCGTGGAATCACGTCTTCGGCGGAGCGATCGCCGGCCCAGCTTTCGGTGAGGAGAAGATCGAAGAATTCGTCGGCGGCGCAGCTCAGGAACGGCGCGCTGGCGGCGAAGTGCTGGCAGGCATGGCCGCCGGCAAAGATCAGCCGGCCAACCAGTTCAGCGTGACGCAAGTCCGGCTCGATAAGGGCGATTCGCATGACGCCTTGTCAGCAGGCCACGCACCGGCGCTAGGCTTCTTCGTAAGGCTTACAGCTTGCCTAACATCACCCCGCCCCCTAAACTCGACCGCTATGCGGAAAGCGCCGTGCAGACCTATATAGTGAAAGAGACAAAAATGCTAACTGCCCAGGTGCCGTGCGGCCATGAGACGATTCTGAAAACGCGTGAGGCCGATCGCTGATGGGATGGCCTGGAATCGTAGTGCTCGGCGCGGTGATCGGCCTCGCGGGCTGGTGGCTGCATCCGCTGCGCCGCTCGAGCCGCGCGCAATGGTGGCTGGCGTTGCTGGCGGGCGTGCTGGGCGCGGCTGTCGCCCGGATGGCCGGCAACGTGGTTGGTCTCTTTCACGATGGTGATACGCTCGAATGGCCGGTGTGCACCGCCATTGCGTTGATCGCCGTTGCCGTGACGGTCGGCTTGCTTTCCCGTCGATGAATATTTGCAGGTGACTCCGATGAATGCCCGACTCCCCGAAACCTCTTCCATTCCCGAACGGCTCGCCACATTGCGCCACGCAATGGCGCGCGAAGGCGCGGCCGCCTACCTCGTGCCGTCCGCGGATCCGCATCTGTCCGAATATCTGCCTGGCCGCTGGCAGGGCCGGCAGTGGTTGTCGGGTTTCACCGGCTCGGCCGGTACGTTGATCGTGACCGCCGATTTCGCGGGCGTCTGGACCGACAGCCGCTATTGGGAACAGGCCAACGCGCAACTCGTCGGCACCGGCGTGCAGTTGATGAAGATGACCGGCGGCCAGCAGACCGCGCCGCATTTCGACTGGCTTGCGCAGAACGTTGCGACGGGCGGCACGGTCGGCGTCGACGGCGCGGTGCTCGGCGTGGCGGCGGCGCGCGCCTTGACCCAGGCGCTCACCGCGAGCGGCGTGAAGCTGCGCACCGACGTCGATCTGTTCGACGCGATCTGGCCGCAGCGTCCGTCGCTGCCGGCCGCCGCCGTGTTCGAGCACGCGGCGCCGCACGCGGGCCTCGCCCGTTCGGATAAGCTCGCGCAGATTCGCCGCGCAATGGCGGAGAAGGGCGCGCAATGGCACTTCATCTCCACGCTCGACGACCTCGCGTGGCTGCTGAATCTGCGTGGCGCCGACGTCAGCTACAACCCGGTGTTCGTCGCGCATGCGCTGATCGGTCTGGAGCAGGCGTCGCTCTTCGTCGCCGACGGCAAGGTGCCGCAAGCGCTGGCCGACGCTCTCGCGCGTGACGGCATCAGCGTCGAGCCGTATGCGCAGGCGGCGGATGCGCTCGCTGCGCTGCCCGCCGGCAGCACGCTGCTGATCGACCCGCTCCGGATCACTTATGGCTCGCTGCAATCGGTGCCGTCGGCGGTAAAGGTCGTCGAGGCAGTCAATCCGTCCACGTTCTTCAAATCGCGCAAGACCGAAGCCGAAGCGGAACATGTGCGCGAAACGATGGAGCAGGACGGCGCGGCGCTCGCGGAGTTTTTCGCTTGGTTCGAAAGCGCGCTCGGCCGTGAAACGGTCACTGAACTGACCATCGACGAACGCCTGACGGCTGCGCGTGCGCGCCGTCCCGGCTTTGTGTCGCTGAGCTTTGCGACCATCGCCGGCTTCAACGCGAACGGTGCGATGCCGCACTATCGCGCCACCGAAGAATCGCATTCGGTCATCGAAGGCAATGGCCTTCTGCTGATCGATTCCGGTGCGCAATATCTGAGCGGCACGACCGATATCACCCGCGTCGTGCCGGTCGGCACCGTCAGCGATGAGCAACGGCGCGATTTCACGATCGTGCTGAAAGGCACGATGGCGCTGTCGCGCGCGCAATTCCCGCGCGGCATCCGTTCGCCGATGCTCGATGCGATCGCCCGCGCGCCGATCTGGGAAGCCGGCGCCGATTACGGTCACGGCACGGGTCACGGCGTGGGCTACTTCCTGAACGTGCACGAAGGCCCGCAGGTGATCTCGCACTACGCGCCGGCCGAACCGTGGACCGCGATGGAGGAGGGCATGATCACCTCGGTCGAGCCGGGCATTTACCGGCCGGGCAAGTGGGGGGTGCGGATCGAAAACCTGGTGCTGAACGTACCCGCTGAGAAAACCGGGTTCGGCGATTTCCTCAGGTTCGAGACGCTGACGCTGTGCCCGATCGACACGCGTTGCCTCGATCTGTCGCTGCTGCGCGACGACGAACGCGCGTGGCTGAACGCTTATCACGAGACGGTGCGCACGCGCCTGTCGCCGCATGTGTCGGGCGACGCGAAGGCGTGGCTGGAACTGCGCACGCAACCGGTCTGACCGCAGCGGCGCTATTCACTGACGTACAGACGGAGAGTGCATGGCCATCAAGGCAGTGGTGTTCGATTTCGGCGGCGTGCTGATCGACTGGAGCCCCGAGTATCTGTATCGCCATTTGATTCCGGACGAAACTGAGCGCCGCTGGTTTCTGACCCACGTCTGTTCGATGGACTGGGTGGTCCGTCAGGACGGCGGCCAGCCGATCGTCGAGGCGACAGACGAACTGATCGCGAAGTTTCCCGATCACGAGCCGCTGATCCGCGCATTCTACGAGCGTTGGCACGAGATGCTGGCGGGCGTGCTGGAAGAGGGCGTGGCGACGATGGAAAAACTCGAAGCCGCCGGCGTGCCTTTGTTCGGGCTGACGAACTGGTCGGCGGAAACCTTTCCATATGCGTGGGAGCATTACCCGGTGCTGCAGCGGTTTCGCGACATCGTCGTGTCGGGGCGGGTGAAGCTGGTGAAGCCCGATCCGGCGATCTTCGCGGAAATGCGTCGGCGCATCGAGCTGCAATTGCCGGGCATCCAGCCAGCCGAACTGATTTTCATCGACGACAATCTGAAAAACGCCGAGGCCGCAACGGCACTCGGCTGGTACGGCGTGCATCACACCAGCGCCGTGCAAACCGAAGCGAAACTGCGCGAGCTGGGTCTGCCGGTTTAAGGTTTAAACCGGCGGCGAGACGCGTCAGCTGACTTTCTTGCACCGAGAACTTCGGATCGCGCAAATTCCCATCTCGGCAAGCACCGGTCGCCGCCTGGCCGTGCGGCGTCTGGAAATAACGCGAGCCGATGAACTGCGGAGGTTTGCAAACACCCCGTGAAATGGTCTGCAAAGCGGGGTTTGCAGCCGCGGCCCACTCATTAGCCGGCGAGCAGGCCGTCGCTTCCGGGATTTACCGTGTGATCGGCTTGTAACGCAGGCGCTTCGGACGCGCGCCTTCTTCGCCCAGACGCGCACGCTTGTCCGCTTCGTATTCCTGGTAATTGCCGTCGAAGAGCGTGACTTGCGAATCGCCTTCGAACGCGATGATGTGCGTCGCGATCCGGTCGAGGAACCAGCGATCGTGCGAGATCACCAGCACGGAGCCGGCGAATTCCAGCAACGCGTCTTCGAGCGCGCGCAGCGTTTCGACGTCGAGGTCGTTCGACGGTTCATCCAGCAGCAGCACGTTGCCGCCCGCGATCAGCGTCTTGGCCAGATGCAGCCGGCCGCGCTCGCCACCCGACAGATTGCCGACGACCTTCTGCTGATCGCCGCCCTTGAAGTTGAAGCGGCCGATATACGCACGCGACGGCGTTTCGTACTTGCCGACCGTCAGCACGTCGGCACCGCCGGAGATCTCTTCGAACACGGTCTTCGAACCGTCCAAAGCGTCGCGGCTTTGGTCCACGTACGCGAGCTTGACCGTCGGTCCTTGCACGATCTCGCCCGAATCCGGCTGTTCGCGGCCGGTCAGCATGCGGAACAGCGTCGACTTACCCGCACCGTTCGGCCCGATGATGCCGACGATCGCGCCCGCCGGAATCTTGAAGCTGACGTTGTCGAGCAGCAAACGGTCGCCATACGACTTGCTGACGTTCTTGAATTCGATCACTTCATTGCCGAGACGGTCGCCGACCGGAATGAAGATTTCCTGGGTTTCGTTGCGCTTCTGGTAGTCCTGGCTGTTCAGTTCCTCGAAGCGCGCGATACGCGCCTTCGACTTCGCCTGACGGCCCTTCGGGTTCTGGCGCACCCACTCCAGTTCCTTCTTGATCGCCTTCTGGCGCGCCGATTCCGACGACTCTTCCTGCTTCAGCCGCTCTTCTTTCTGGTCGAGCCAGCTGCTGTAATTGCCCTTCCACGGAATGCCGTAGCCGCGGTCGAGTTCGAGAATCCACTCGGCCGCGTTATCGAGGAAGTAGCGATCATGAGTGACGGCGACGACGGTGCCCGGAAAGCGCGTCAGGAACTGTTCGAGCCAGTCGACCGATTCCGCGTCCAGGTGGTTGGTCGGCTCGTCGAGCAGCAGCATGTCCGGCTTTTCGAGCAGCAGCTTGCACAGCGCGACACGGCGCTTTTCGCCGCCCGACAGATGCTCGATCTTCGCGTCCCATGCCGGCAGACGCAGCGCGTCGGCGGCGATTTCGATCTGCTGTTCCGCGTTGCCGCCCTCGCTGGTGGCGAGGATCGCTTCATACTTCGCCTGTTCGGCCGCGAGCGCGTCGAAGTCGGCGTCCGGCTCCGCGTAGGCAGCGTAGATTTCGTCGAGCTTCTTTTGCGCGTTGAAGACGTCGCCGAGACCTTCTTCGACCGCTTCACGCACCGTCTTGTTCGGATCGAGTTGCGGCTCCTGCGGCAGATAGCCGATGTTCAGGTTCGGCATCGGCGTGGCTTCGCCTTCGATGTCCTTGTCCACACCGGCCATGATGCGGATCAGCGTCGACTTGCCCGAGCCGTTCAGGCCGAGCAAACCGATTTTCGCGCCGGGGAAAAACGACAGCGAGATGTCTTTCAGGATTTGACGCTTGGGCGGCACGATTTTGCCGACCCGGTTCATGGTGAAGACGTATTGGGCCATTTGCTTGCAATAGACGTTGACGCCGCCAGCCGCGTGAGGGCGGCGGTCGTGGGTGGATGGGTAATCGGTGTCAGGGCCGGACGGTGCGCCCGGTTCCGGCCAGCGCGGCGTCGGGTTCGACGATGCGGCGCACGCGGGCGGTTTGTGCAGATGGCATTGTACTTCGGGGCGAGCGTGAGGCGGCCGGGGCGTCAGCTCGCGCGCCGTCCCGTCGACGCATCGAAGAAGTGCAGATGCTGCGCGGGCAGCGCCACTTGCAGTGCTTCCCCCGCCGTGGGCCGGTGCGCGTGCGGCAAGCGCACCGTCACGTCGTGTTTGCCCCAACGGCCGTGCGCGAGATTGTCCGCGCCGAGCAGCTCGCAGGAATCGACGACGAGCGTGGCCTGCGTGGCGCCGCCTTGTCCCGGTGTCATGTGCTCCGGGCGAATACCCAGCGTCCATTCGCGTCCCTTTGCGACTTCGCGGCCCATCGCGGCGACGCCTGCCAAGGGCAGCTTCGGACCATTGCCGGCTACTTCGAACGTCGAACCGTCGTCGGATAGGCGGCCTTCCAGCAGATTCATCCCCGGCGAGCCGATGAAGCTCGCGACGAATACCGTCGCCGGCCGCTCGTAGACCTCGGTCGGCGCGCCGATCTGTTCGGCGTGGCCTTTGTTCATCACGATCACGCGCTGCGCCAATGTCATCGCTTCGATCTGATCGTGCGTGACGTAGAGGCTCGTGGTGGCAAGCCGTGCATGCAGGCGCTGGATTTCGAGGCGCATCTGCACGCGCAAACGGGCGTCGAGATTCGACAGCGGTTCGTCGAACAGAAACACCGCCGGTTCGCGCACGATCGCGCGGCCCATCGCGACGCGTTGCCTTTGACCGCCGGACAACTCACGCGGCTTACGTTGCAAGAGTGTTTCAAGCTCAAGAATCTGCGCGGCGGCCTGCACGCGCTTCGCAATCTGCGCACGGTCCACGCCCGCGATCTTCAGCGCGTAACCCATGTTCTCGGCCACGCTCATATGCGGATACAGCGCGTAGTTCTGAAACACCATCGCGATGTTGCGATCCTTCGGTTCCAGTTGATTGACCACCTTGCCGGCGATCGAGATCGTTCCGTCGGAGATGCGTTCGAGCCCGGCCACCATCCGCAGCAACGTCGATTTGCCGCAACCGGACGGGCCGACCATCACGACGAATTCGCCGTCGGCGACATCCACATCGATGCCGTGCAGCACGAACTGTTTGCCGTCGTAGGTTTTTTTAACGCTTTGCAGAGTCAGTGCAGCCATGCCGTTTTAGCCTTTCGTTGCATCCGCGGATCGCGCGGTGTTTTTAATTCCATGCCGGAGCGCGCATTGCGGCGGCGTCTACTTTTCCGAATCCACCAACCCGCGCACGAACCAGCGCTGCATCGTCAACACGACGGCGAACGGCGGCAACATGGCGAGCAGTGTCGCGGTCATCACCAGATGCCATTCGGTCGCGGTGTCGCCCGACGCGATCATGCTCTTGATTCCGACCACGGCAGTCGTCAGCGATTGCTGGCTCGTGATCAGGATTGGCCACAGATACTGATTCCAGCCGTAGATGAAGGTGATGACGAAGAGCGCCGCCATGTTCGTTTTGGACAGCGGCAGCACCACGTCCCAGAAGAAGCGCATCGCGCCGGCGCCGTCGATGCGCGCGGCTTCCATCAGTTCGTCGGGCAGCGTCATGAAGAACTGCCGGAACAGAAACGTCGCGGTCGCGGACGCGATCAGCGGCAAGGTCAAACCGCTGTACGTGTTGCTCAGATGCATCGACGACACGACTTGCACGGTCGGAAAGATGCGCACTTCGACCGGCAGCATCAGCGTGACGAAGATCAGCCAGAACGCCAGATTGCGAAACGGAAAGCGGAAGAACACGATCGCGTACGCGGAGATCATCGACACGGCGATCTTGCCGATCGAGATCACCAGCGCCATCACGAGGCTGTTGAACAGCATGCGGCCGAACGGCGCGGCCGCGTTGCCGCTGCCTTGCGTCCAGACGGTGGCGATGTTCTCGAACAGATGCGTGCTCGGCACCAGCGACAGCGGCACGCTGAACACTTCGTGCTCGCTCATCGTCGCCGCGCAAAACGCGACGTACACGGGAAACACCACCAGCGCGACGCCGAGAATCAGCACCGCGTGGCAGAACAGGTCGAAACCGCGGCGGTTCTCGATCATGAGTATTGAACCCTGCGTTCGATGAAGCGGAATTGCACGACCGTCAGCGCGACGACGATCACCATCAGCACGACCGATTGCGCACCCGAACTGCCGATGTCGAGCCCCTGAAAACCTTCGGCGAAGATCTTGTAGATCAGCGTGCGGGTCGATTGCGCGGGGCCGCCGCCGGTCGCGGCGTCGATCACCGGGAAGGTGTCGAAGAAGGCGTAGGTGATGTTGATGATCAGCAGGAAGAAGCTGGTCGGCGAGAGCAAAGGCAGCGCGATGCCGAAAAAGCGCCGCACCGGACCGGCGCCGTCGATTGCCGCCGCTTCGATCAGCGAGCGCGGAATCGCCTGCAAACCGGCATAGAAGAACAGGAAGTTATAGCTGACCTGTTTCCACACCGAAGCCAGCACGACCAGAAACATCGCCTGGCTCGCGTTCAACGCGTGATTCCACACGATGCCGTACTTCGCGAGCCTATAGGTGACGAGGCCGATGCTCGGGTTGAACAGGAACGACCACAGCACGGCGGCGATCGCGGGCGCGACCGCATACGGCCAGATCAGCAGCGTCTGATAGGCCTTCGCGCCGCGCGTCACGCGATCGGCGCAGACCGCCAGCAGCAGCGAGATCACGAGGCCGGACACCGTGACCAACGCACAGAAAATCAGCGTCGTGTTGAACGACGAGAGGTAAAGCGGATCGGCGAACAGCTGCTTGAAATTGGCCAGCCCGACGAACTCGCTCGACGTGCCGAACGCGTCCTGAGTCTGCGTGGATTGCCAGAGCGCCTCGCCGGCGGGCCACAGAAAGAACAGCAGTGTGATCAGGAGTTGCGGCGCAACCAGCAGGTAGGGCAGTACGCTGGTGCCGAAACTTGAGCGCTTTTCCATCGAGAATTCCCAAAGGGCTGCAAAGGCGGATATCGGTGCGAGCGCACCGATATCCGTCACGCCAGATGCTTAACTACCGGCTTTCTCAAAGCGGCGCAGCAGCTCGTCGCCACGCGACACGGACGAATCGAGCGCTTCTTTCGGCGTCTTCTTCTGCGCCCACACCTGTTCGAGTTCTTCGTCGATGATGGTGCGGATCTGCGGCATGTTGCCCAGGCGCAGTCCCTTCGTGTACGGCAGCGGCGGCTTGTTGAGCATCTGCTTGATCGCGGTGTCGCTGCCCGGGTTCTTCTCGTAGAAGCCTTGCTGCTGGGTCAGTTGATAGGCGGCGGTCGTGACCGGCAGATAACCGGTGTCCTGATGCCACTTCGCGGCAACCGGCGCCGACGACAGATAGGAGAGGAACTTCGCCACGCCCTTGTAGACGGCCGGATCCTTACCCGCCAGCACCCACAGGCTCGCGCCACCGATGATCGCGTTCTGCGGCGCACCCTTCACGTTCGCGTCGTACGGCATCATGCCGGTGCCGAAGTTGAACTTCGCGTACTTCTTGATGGTGGCGAGCGAACCCGACGAGTTCGTGATGATCCCGCAGTCGCCGCTATAGAACTTCGACACCGGTTCGTCCTTGCGGCCGACGTAGGTGAAGGTGCCTTCTTTCTGCATGTTCTGCAGGAACTGGATATGCGCGACCTGCAGCGGCTTGTTGAATTCGAGCTGCGCATCCGCGCCGTCGAAACCGTTGTTCTCCGAAGAGAACGGCGCGCCGTGCCACGCGCTGTAGTTTTCGAGCTGAATCCAGCTTTGCCAGCCGGAGGAATAGCCGCACGCCATGCCCGAGGCCTTCAGTTTCTGCGCGTCCGCCTCCACTTCGGCCCAGGTTTTGGGCGGCTGATTCGGATCGAGCCCGGCTTTCTTGAACGCGTCCTTGTTGTAGTACAGCACCGGCGTGGAGCTGTTGAACGGCATCGAGATCAGCTGGCCGGATTTGGAGTCGCTGTAATAACTCGCAATGGTCGGCACGAAGGCCTTTTCGTCGAGCGGCACGCCCGCTTGCTTGAACACGTCCGAGACCGGGATCACGGCTTTCTTCGCCTGCATCATTGTCGCAGTGCCGACTTCATAGACCTGCAAAATGGCGGGCGCGTTGCCGCTGCGGTAAGCGGCGATGCCGGCGGCGAGCGTCTGGTCGTAGGCGCCTTTGAACACCGGTACGATTTTGTAATCGCTCTGCGACGCGTTGAACGCGTTGGCGATGTCGTTCAGACGTTCGCCGAGGGCGGCTTCCATGGCGTGCCAGAACTGGATTTCAGTCGCGGCGTGGGCCGCCTGGCTAACGCCGAAACTCAAGACGGCAGCTACGGACAGCGAACGGAACAGCGGTTTGCAACTCATCGATTTATCTCCTGTGTCGACCGGAGTTAGCGCTTTAGCGCTTACTCCGGTCCCATGCAACGCTGTCGACCGGAGTTAGCGCTTTAGCGCTTACTCCGGTCCCATGCAACATGGTTGCTGATCGGAACGGGGCGCGGATGCGGATCGCGGGATTCTAGTTGTGTTCGATGACAGTCTGGCGACGTTGGCCAAGCGGCGTCCCGCTTTTTGCCGGGCGCCGGATGCCGCAATTTAACACCGGCTGTTGGGAAACGGAAAGTTGGACGTTTGACGGTGCAGGCTTGAGCGAGGCCAAGGCGCCCACGTCGCGGGCGGGACGCCGTTGCCGGCGCCCAGGCATTGGACGGTGGCGTGGGTGCCGTGCTTCGCCCGGTCCAACGGGATTTGTCGTCATGCTGCTCATTAATCAGGATTTCAGATGTCAGGTTCAATGCGATTGGCGGTTCGTGGTTTGGTTTGCGGTTCGATAGCGGGTCTCATGCTGGCGGGTTGTACGCTGACGCCTTTGACGGCGGACGATCGGGCAGCGCCGGTGACCTCGCTGCCGCAGATCGTCGCGCATCGCGGCGGTACGGGCGACGCGCCCGAGAACACGCTTGAAGCGATTCGCCAGTCGGTCGCGCATCATGCCGACGCGATGTGGCTCACCGTTCAGTTGAGCAAGGACGACGTGCCCGTGCTGTACCGGCCGGCCGATCTGTCGGCGTTGAGCGACGCAAAGGGGCCAGTGTCCGCCTTCACTGCGGCGGAGCTGGCGCGTGTGAACGCCGGTTGGAGTTTCCGCCGAGGCGATGCGTATCCTTATCGCGATCATCCGGTCGGCGTTCCGACGCTGCGCGACGCGTTGCATGCGATCCCGGCCGCCATGCCGATCATCCTCGATATGAAAGCGCTGCCCGCCGCGCCGCAGGCGAAGGCTGTGGCGCGCGTATTGGACGAGGAGAACGCGTGGCCGCGCGTGACGATCTATTCGACTGAAGCGGATTACCAGCAGAGCTTCGCGGTCTATCCGCAGGCAAAGCTGTTCGAGTCGCGCGACGCAACGCGGGGGCGGCTCGTGCGGGTGCTGCTCAATCAAGGCTGCGTGGATGCGCCTGCCGAACATACGTCGGCAGCGTTCGAGATGCATCGGGCGATGACGGCGGTGGAAAAATTCACGCTCGGCGAAGGCCGCTCCGACGTTCAGGCAACGCTGTGGACACCCGCGACGGTCGCCTGCTTCCGGCAGAAACCTGACGTGCGGATCGTCGCGATCGCGGTGAACAATGCGGACGATTATCGGACGGCGGCGTGTCTCGGGATCGATGCGGTGCTGGCGGATTCACCGCAGAAAATGGCGCTCATCAAGGAGGGAATCGCTATGCCGCTCCAGTGCGCGAAGTCCAACGTAGCCGGCCGGCAGTAAAACAGAAAGCCCGCATCGAGCGGGCTTTCTGTTTTCGCGGAGATGATGCCGCGGCATTCAGTGTTTTGCTGATTGCCACCTGATACTGATACGAGGCGTCAGACGTTGAACAGGAAGTTCATCACGTCGCCGTCGTGCACGACGTATTCCTTGCCTTCGGCGCGCATCTTGCCGGCTTCCTTTGCGCCTTGCTCACCCTTGTAGGTGATGAAATCGTTGAAGGCGATCGTCTGCGCGCGAATGAAGCCGCGCTCGAAGTCGGTGTGAATCGCGCCCGCCGCCTGCGGCGCGGTATCGCCGACATGGATGGTCCAAGCGCGCACTTCCTTCACGCCGGCGGTGAAATACGTTTGCAGGCCCAGCAGCTTGAAACCCGCGCGGATCACGCGGTTCAGGCCCGGTTCTTCCATGCCCATGTCCTCGAGGAACACTTCCATGTCGGCTTCGTCGAGGTCGGCGATTTCCGCTTCGATCGCCGCGCACACAGCGACGACCGGCGCGTTTTCCGCTGCCGCGAACTTCGCCACCGCGTCCAGATGCGGGTTGTTCTCGAAGCCGTTTTCCTTCACGTTGGCCACGTACATGGTCGGCTTCGCGGTGATCAGGCAGAACGGCTTGAGTACCGCCTTTTCCTCATCCGACAGATCGAGCGCACGGACCGGCTTCGCCTGATCGAGCTGCGCACGGACTTTTTCCAGCACAGCGGCGAGCTTGCCCGCTTCCTTGTCGTTGCCCGACTTGGCGGCCTTCGAATAGCGCGTCAGCGCCTTCTCGACGGTGGCGAGGTCGGCCAGCGCCAGTTCGGTGTTGATCACTTCGATATCCGACAGCGGATCGATCTTGTTCGCGACGTGAATCACGTTTTCGTCTTCGAAGCAGCGCACCACATGGGTGATCGCGTCGGTTTCGCGGATGTTCGCGAGGAACTGATTGCCCAGACCCTCGCCCTTGCTCGCACCGGCCACGAGGCCGGCGATGTCGACGAATTCCACCACCGCCGGCAAAATGCGCTCCGGCTTGATGATCTCGGCGAGCGCCTGCAGCCGCGCGTCCGGCACTTCGACGATGCCGACGTTCGGCTCGATCGTGCAGAACGGATAGTTTTCGGCGGCGATGCCCGCCTTGGTCAGCGCGTTGAACAGGGTGGACTTGCCGACGTTAGGCAGGCCGACGATGCCGCATTTGAGGCTCATGGAAATCCTTCAGTGAATCAGTAAGTTGCGTGATGCGCTCGACGCTGTGCGCTGGATGCGAAAGCATTCGTGATGGCGTGGCGATGGGCCGCAGCGGAGCGAGACAAGACACCAGATCGGGGCGTTGGCTCAACGATTTAGTGCGAGTTTTGTCACGGAAGTCGCGATTGTAACTCTTTCGGGTGGGCTTCCTGCGGGCCGGAGCGGGAAAGCGGGGGGGGGGGGCCGTCGACAGGGCGTCGGAAATATTTTTTCGCAAGGCGCCGTAAAGTCAGCCGTTCAGGGCCGCCAGAACCCGCTGTTCATGCGTTTGCGCGAAGCCAATGCGGCGCTCGCATCGGGCGCACACTAGAGCAGGCACCGGTTTCCGGGCCGAAATGCCGCACGCGCCGATCCGTCCCCCGCAACCCCCGCAGCTATAATGCGCGGATGAACGCACACCACCAGACCTTGGATGTCGCCGTGATCGGCGGCGGGCTCGTCGGCAAGACCGCGGCGCTGGCGCTCACGCAAAGCGGACTGCGCGTGGCGCTGCTCGCACAACCCTGCGCGCCGCTGCCCGCCGGAGCCACATTCGACTCGCGGGTCTACGCGTTGTCGTCGAGTTCGCAGGCTTTGCTGGAGCGGTTGCGAGTCTGGCAGGCGCTCGATCTGTCGCGGCTGGGTCCCGTCTACGACATGCGTGTCTACGGCGACGCGCACGCCGAACTCCATTTCTCCGCATTTCAGGCGTCCGTGCCGCAACTGGCGTGGATCGTCGAATCGTCGCTGATCGAGCGCGCACTGGACGCCGCGCTGCGTTTCCAGCCGAATCTCACCTGGATCGACTCGCGCGCTCAGGCGCTCGATCTCGATGCCGGCGGCGCGAGCGTCGGTCTGGCCAACGGCAATGTGCTCGAGGCCGATCTGGTGGTCGGCGCGGACGGCGCGCATTCGTGGGTGCGCGCGCAGATCGGCTCGAAGATGAACCGGCGCGATTACAGGCAAACCGGTGTGGTCGCGAACTTCAAGGCCGAGAAGCCGCACAGCGAAACCGCCTGGCAGTGGTTCAAGGACGGCGAGATCATCGCGCTGCTGCCGATGCCGGACGGCCACGTGTCATTGGTCTGGTCGGCGCGCACCGAGCACGCCGAGCAACTGGTCGCGCTCGATCCGGCGCAACTCGCCGCCGAAGTCGAACGCGTGACGGGCGGCCAGTTCGGCGCGCTCGACTGCGTGACGCCCGCGCAAGGTTTCCCGCTCGCGCTGCAAACCGTCGACCGGTTGGTGGCGCCGCGCGTCGCGCTGGTCGGCGATGCCGCGCATCTGATTCATCCGCTGGCGGGCCAGGGCATGAACCTCGGTTTGCGCGATGTCGCGGCGCTCGCCGAAACAGTCGCCGGCAAGGAAGCGTTCCGCGATCTCGGCGACATGGTGCTGTTGCGCCGCTACGAACGTGCCCGCCGCGAAGACATTCGCGCGCTGATGATCGCCACCGACGGTCTGCAAAAGCTCTTTTCCGTTCCCGGTCCATTCGCCAAGGCATTGCGCAATACCGGCATGGCCTTCGTCGGCGCGCAACCGTTGATCAAGCGCTGGCTGGTGTCGGCCGCGCTGGGCTAAAGCGTGCGCCGGCCCGCATGCCCGGATCGGTGAGACAGGTATGATGAACGGACGGACGCCGTTCTGGTCAGACCAGACACGTCGCAAAAACGCGCACCTCACGCGATAGAACCCAGGAATTCAGCATGAAAAAATCGTTCCGCATCGCGGCAGTCGCGCTCGCGATCTCCGCCGTAGCAATCGGCTGCTCCGCGCAGGCCGATCAAGCCACCGACAAGCTCAAAGCCACGCTGCAAGCGCGTCTGGCCGACGTGAACATCAAGAGCATCACCAAGTCGCCGATTGCCGGCCTGTACGAAGTGAACCTCGGCACGCAGATCGTCTATAGCGATGCGAACGGCGATTACCTGCTGCTCGGCGACATGGTCGATGCGAAGACGCGCAAGAATCTGACGGAAGCGCGTCTGTCGGAAACCAACCGCATCGATTTCGCGAGCCTGCCGTTCGCGAACGCGGTGAAGGTCGTGAAGGGTAACGGCGCGCGCAAGATCGCCGTGTTCTCCGATCCGAACTGCCCGTACTGCAAGCAGCTCGAAACCTCGCTCAAGTCGCTCGACAACGTGACGGTCTACACCTTCCTGTATCCGGTCCTGTCGCCGGATTCGACCGCCAAGTCGAAGTCGATCTGGTGCTCGACCGACCGCGCGAAGGCGTGGGAATCGTGGATGCAGAACCATCAGGCGCCGACGGCCGCCGGCACCTGCGACACCGCCGCGATCGACAAGAACCTGGCGCTCGGCCACGCAATGAACGTCGACGGCACGCCCACCGTGTTCCTCGCCGACGGCCGCCGTCTGCCCGGCGCCGTGCCGGCGGACCGGCTGGACAAGGAAATGTCCGCCGTGCACTGAGCACCTCGCGTGAGTCGAACAGAGGAGGCGCGGCATGCGCCTCCTTTCGCATCAAGCCCCGAACATCCCCGCCTGACAGCACCTGCGACCACCTAAGACCAACTAAGCGCCGCCGATGAAGCCGATCCGCTACACCATCGTTCCCAGGCAACCCGCCGCCCATCTGTTCGAAGTCACCGTGACCGTCGCCGATCCCGATCCGGCCGGCCAGCGTTTCATGCTGCCGGTGTGGATTCCGGGCAGCTACATGGTGCGCGAATTCGCGCGCAACATCGTCACGCTGCGTGCGTTCAACGACGCGGGCCGCAAAGTGCGCATCGAGAAGACCGACAAGCACACGTGGCAGGCCGCGCCGCTCAAAGGCGCGCTGACGCTGCGCTACGAGGTGTATGCATGGGATCTGTCGGTGCGTGCCGCGCATCTGGACGATACGACCGGCTTTTTCAACGGCACCAGCGTGTTTCTGTCGCCGCTCGGTCATGAGGAAGCGCAGTGCGTGGTCGATATTCAGAAGCCCGAGGGCGCCGCGTATCGCGACTGGCGTGTCGCGACCGCGTTGCCGCAAGCTCGCGGCACGAAGCGCTACGGCTTCGGCGAGTATTGCGCGCAGAACTACGACGAGCTGATCGATCATCCGGTCACGCTGGGTGAATTCGCGTTGGCGACCTTCAAGGCGCATGGCGTGCCGCACGATATCGCGATCGCCGGGCGCGTGGTCGGGCTCGACATGGCGCGGCTGTCCGCCGACCTGAAGTGCATCTGCGAAGCGCAGATCGCGTTGTTCGAGCCGAAATCGAAGAAGGCGCCGGTCGAGCGCTATCTGTTCATGACGCAAGCGGTCGCCGACGGTTACGGCGGCCTGGAGCATCGCGCGTCGACGGCGCTGATCTGCACTCGCGGCGATCTGCCGGTGGAAGGCCGCGACGCGCTCACGGAAGGCTACCGGACCTACCTCGGCCTGTGCAGCCACGAATACTTCCACACGTGGAATGTGAAGCGCATCAAGCCGGCGGTGTTCGCGCCGTATGACCTGACCCGCGAGGACTACACGTCGCTACTGTGGCTGTTCGAAGGTTTCACGTCTTATTACGACGACCTGATGCTGGTGCGCAGCGGCGTCATTTCGCAGGAAGACTATCTCGGCATGGTCGGCAAGGTGATCGGCGGCGTGCTGCGCGGCAGCGGCCGCCAGAAGCAGACGGTCGCGGAAAGCTCGTTCGACGCCTGGGTCAAATATTACCGGCAGGACGAAAACGCGCCGAACGCGATCGTCAGCTATTACACCAAGGGCTCGCTGGTCGCGCTAGCGTTCGATCTGACGATTCGCGCGCAAACCAACAACCGCAAATCGCTCGATGACGTGATGCGTCTGCTGTGGCAGCGCTTCGGGCGGGACTTCTATCGCGGCAAGCCGGTCGGCGTCGAGGAAGGCGAAATCGAGGCGCTTTTCGCGGAAGCGACCGGCGCGCACCTCGGCGAACTGTTCGCCGACGCCGTGTACGGTACGCGCGATCTGCCGCTCGACACGCTGCTAGCGCCGTTCGGCGTCACGCTTGCGCCGGATCTGGAGAAAAACGGCAAGCCTTCGCTCGGCGCGCGCGTGCGCGGCGGCGCGGAGTGCACGCTGACGGCGGTCCACGAAGGCAGCGCAGCGCAAAAAGCCGGGCTATCGGCGGGCGACGTGCTGATCGCGATCGACGGTCTGCGTGTAACCGGCTCGAATCTTGACGCGCTGTTATCGCGCTATCTGCCGGGCGCGAAAGTCGACGTTCACGCCTTCCGCCGCGACGAGCTGCGCACCACGCAAGTCAAGCTGGACGGGCCTGAGGTGTCGCGTTACAAGCTCACCGTGAGCGATAAGCGGCCCACCGCGCGCAAAGCACGCGACCGCTGGCTCGCAAGCTGATCGTAATCAACGCCGTTGCAAATCGGCGGCTCAAGGCGGCGGATTGTTCTATCCATGCAACAATCCGTCGCTGTCGGATGGCTTTTTCCCGGGCCGGTAAAAAAACACAATGGCTCCACTCGCGCAACACTGCGCGCCCCTACTGGAGTCAACCATGACCACGATCCTGCAAATCAACTCGGCAGCCCGCTCGCAAGGCGCGAACTCGACGTTGCTCGTCAACGAGCTGACCGCCAGGCTGCAACAATCGAATCCGGGCGCGCAAGTCGTCGTTCGGAATCTGCAAGCTGAACCGCTGCCGCATCTGGACGACGCCGTCCTCGGCGCGTTCTTCACGCCGGCCGACCAACGCACGCCGGAACAAGCCGCGATCTCGGCCCGCAGCGAAGCGTTGATTGCCGAACTGCAAGCCGCCGACATCGTCGTGATCGGCGCGCCGATGTACAACTTCGGCATCTCGTCGCAACTGAAGACGTATTTCGACTTCATCGCACGCGCCGGCATCACGTTCCAGTACACGGCGAACGGTCCGGAAGGTCTCGTGAAGGGCAAGAAGGTCTACGTCGTGTCGGCGCGCGGCGGCAAGTATCTGGGCACCCCGAACGACAGCCAAACCCCGTACCTGAAGAGCTTCCTCGGCTTCCTCGGCATGACCGACGTGAACTTCATCTACGCCGAAGGCCTGAACATGGGCCCGGACGCAGCGGGTGCGGCGCTGGCCGCTGCGCGCGAAGCAATCGCTGCTGCGTAAGGTTGTCTTCGCCGCGTCAGCTTCGGCGCGGTGAAAAGAAAAAACGCCACGGAACGGGAGTTTCGTGGCGTTTTTGTTTGTGCTTCCGCTTCAATGCGCTGACAAATGCGGCGTTATTGCGTTAGGCCAGCATTTTCGCCTCGTCGGGCAAACGCCAGTCGATCGTTTGGCGGCCATGTTTCGCCAGATACTCATTGGCCAAAGCAAAGTGCCCGCAACCGAGAAAGCCGCGATGCGCCGACAGCGGCGACGGATGCGGCGCCTCCAGCACGTAATGCGACTTGCCGCCGAGCAGCACACGCTTGGCTTGCGCGTGCGCGCCCCACAGCATGAACACGAGGCCGTCATGGCGCATCGCCAGTTCGTGAATCAAGGTGTCCGTGCACTTCTCCCAGCCGCGTTTCGCGTGGCTCGCGGCCGAATTGCGCTCGACGGTCAACACCGTGTTCAACAGCAGCACGCCTTGTCTTGCCCAGGCGTCGAGGCAGCCGTGATGCGGCGGCTCGTAGCCGAGACTCGCGGCGATCTCCTTGAAGATGTTGCGCAGCGACGGCGGCGGACGCACGGCCGGCGGCACTGAAAACGCGAGCCCGTGAGCTTGCGGCGTGCCGCGGTCTTCGCCGTGATAGGGGTCCTGGCCGAGGATCACGACTTTCACATCGTCGGGGCTGGTCAGGCGCAGTGCGCGAAATACGTCGGCGGGATAGACGGTTTTGCCGGCCGCCCGCTCACCGTCGACGAAGCGGCACAGCGGCGCGTAGGCTTCGCTGTCGATGAACGGCTTGAGATGCGCGCGCCACACGGGCGGCAGGGCGGCGAATTGGGCTTCGAGCGTCGGCGGGGCGTCGGTGCCCGGCGGCGTCTGAGGCTGAGTGGTCGTGGTGCTAGCCGGCGTGGCGGCGTCGCCGAACAACGAGGCTTGCGACGGATTGGAGCGGTTGCGGGAAGCTGAGGTCATGGCGGGGAAGTGTCGCAGCAAACGCGGTGTTGCTCAAGATGCGGTTGGCGCGCGGCGGCGGCGCGCTCACCGTTGCTCAGGCCGCTCGCAATTGATAGCCGCGCTGTGCTTTGCTGATGTTGTCCGGCGCGAGGCCGGCTACGTGTTTGCCGAGTTCGCTCGCGAGCGCATTGAGCGCGGCTTCGTCGCCGGATTTCAGCTCGAGCTCGACCTCGGAAATCGGCGCGCGGCGAAGTTCGCCGTTCACTTCGGCGAGCACGTCACCCTGGTCGATCGCGGCCTCGACGTCCGAGCCGTCCAGCTCGACATGCCATAGCGTGCGGGTGAAGTTCGTGCGGAACAGTTCGATCAACTCCGGCGCCGCCTCACGCAAGGCTTTGGCGGCGGCGGGATCGTCGCACGCATGCAGCAACGCGTCGATTTCCAGTTTCTCGGCGGCCACCGGCATTTCCCACTCGTGGCGGCTGTGCAAACCATCCTTCGCTTCGCCCACCGTCTTGAAGGTTTGCAGCCAGCCGTCCGGCGCGTGCCGCAGTCGCAGCGCGCTTTTCGCACTCGCCAGCGCGAGTTTCGGCGTATCGAAGTAAATATTCGCCAGCTTGACCGGGCGGCCCTCGTCGCCGGTGCGCGCGACGAACCACTGGGTCGCCGCCTTGACCTGGCTCACCGGCAGCGCCAGCTTGATTTCACGTTCCATGCCCATGACTTGCTTCGCTCCGTGCGTTCGGGATGTTCAGAAAAACATCCGCGCAAGTTCCACACCCGGCTCTTCCGCGCGCATGAACGCCTCGCCGACGAGGAACGTATGCACGTCCATCGCCCGCAGCCGTTCGACGTCGGCGCGCGACAGGAGACCCGATTCGGTGACGACGATACGGTCGTCCGGAATCGATTCGAGCATGCCGATGGTCGTCTCGATCGACGTTTCGAACGTGCGCAGATTGCGGTTGTTGATGCCGATCAGCGGCGTCTTCAGCGTGAGCGCTTGCATCAGTTCGTCGTTGTCGTGCACTTCCACCAGCACCGCGAGACCCAGCGAATGCGCGAGCGCCTCGAGGTCTTGCATATGCGAGGTGTCGAGCGCGGCGGCGATCAGCAGGATCGCGTCGGCGCCCATCGCGCGGGCTTCGACGATCTGATACGGATCGACGATGAAGTCCTTGCGCAGCACCGGCAAGCTGCACGCCGCACGCGCTTCCTTCAGATACCCGACGCTGCCCTGGAAGAACTGCACGTCGGTGAGAACGGAGAGACAGGCCGCGCCGTGTTGTTCATACGAACGGGCGATCTCGGCCGGCACGAAATGCTCGCGCAGCACGCCTTTGGACGGGCTCGCCTTTTTCACCTCGGCGATCACGGCAGCCAGACCGGCCGCGTGCTTCGCGCGCAATGCGCCGACGAAATCGCGGATATCGCGCGACGACGCTTCGAGGCGCAGTGCTTCGAGCGGCGCGCTCTGTTCGGCCGCGCGAACTTCGTCGCGTTTGACCGCGATGATGCGGTCCAGGATGTCGCTCATGAGTGTCTCGCTACGAAAGTTACTGCTTGAATTGCTGGGTGAAGCGGATCAGTTCGTCGACCTTCGCGCGGGCCTTGCCGCTCGCGATCGCTTCCCGCGCCAACTGGATGCCGTCCGCAATCGATGCGGCCACATTCGCCGAATACAGCGCGGTGCCTGCGTTCAGCGTGACGATTTCACGCGCGACGCCCGGCTTGTTGTCGAGCGCTTCGAGCAGCATCACTTTGGATTCGGCGGCGTCAGCTACTTTCAGCGTGCGGTTCGACACCATCTGCATGCCGAAGTCTTCCGGATGGATCTCGTACTCGTGCACTTCGCCGTCGCGCAACTCGCCGACTTGCGTCGTCGCGCCAAGCGAGACTTCATCCATGCCGTCCATACCGTACACGACCAGCACGTGCTTCGCGCCGAGGCGCTGCATCACGCGCACCTGAATGCCGACGAGGTCGGCGTGGAACACGCCCATCAGCTGATTCGGCGCGCCGGCCGGGTTGGTCAGCGGCCCGAGAATGTTGAAGATGGTCCGCACGCCGAGTTCGCGGCGCACCGGCGCGATGTTTTTCATCGCCGGATGATGATTCGGCGCGAACATGAAACCCATGCCGGTTTCCGTAATCGACGCCGCCACCTGTTCCGGCTGCAGATCGATATTCACGCCGAGCGCTTCGAGCACGTCCGCGCTGCCCGACTTGCTCGACACGCCGCGGTTGCCGTGCTTCGCGACCTTCGCGCCAGCCGCCGCGGAGACGAACATCGTCGCGGTGGAAATGTTGAAGGTGTGCGAGCCGTCGCCGCCGGTGCCGACGATATCGACGAAGTTCGAGTTGTCCTGCACGTCCACGTGCCGGGCAAATTCACGCATCACCGTGGCGGCGGCGGTGATTTCGCCGATGGTCTCTTTTTTGACGCGCAAGCCGGTGATGATCGCCGCCGCCATCACGGGCGAGAGTTCGCCGCGCATGATGAGCCGCATCAGATGCAGCATTTCGTCGTGGAAAATTTCGCGGTGCTCGATCGTGCGCTGCAACGCTTCCTGGGGCGTAATCGTCATGATGTCGTCTCTCTTCATCAAGCGTTGCGATGAGCCAGCTTCGACTGCTTCACGAAGTTTTCGAGCAGCGCGTGGCCGTGTTCGGACAGGATCGATTCCGGATGGAACTGCACGCCTTCCACAGCCAGCTCCTTATGACGCACGCCCATGATCTCGCCGTCCACGGTCCACGCGGACACTTCGAGACAGTCGGGCAGCGATTCGCGTTCGATCGCGAGCGAGTGGTAGCGGGTCACGACGAAATGCTTCGGCAGGTCGGCGAATACGCCTTTGCAGTCGGTTTCGATCGTGCTCACCTTGCCGTGCATGATGGTCTGGGCGCGCACCACGCGCCCGCCGAATGCCTCGCCGATCGCCTGGTGGCCGAGGCACACGCCGAGAATCGGCGTCTTGCCGGCGAATTCGCGCAGCACGTCGAGCGTGATGCCGGCGTGTTGCGGATTGCTCGGACCGGGCGACAGGCAGATGCGCTCGGGATTGAGCTTGGCGATTTCGTCCAGCGTGATTTCGTCGTTCCGGAAGGTGCGCACGTCTTCGCCGAGTTCGCCGAAGTACTGCACCAGGTTGTAGGTGAACGAGTCGTAATTGTCGATCATGAGCAGCATGGTCTGTCTCCGGTCAGAAGTCGCTATCGAGGCCGTCTTGAACTTGTTCGGCAGCGCGCAACACGGCGCGCGCCTTGTTCTCGGTCTCTTGCCATTCGGATTCCGGCACCGAATCCGCGACCACACCCGCTGCCGCCTGCACATACAGATTGCCGTTCGCGATTACGCCGGTGCGGATCGTGATCGCCAGATCCATTTCGCCGGTGAACGACAGATAGCCGACCGCTCCGCCGTACAGGCCGCGCTTCACGGGTTCCAGCTCGTCGATCAGTTCCATCGCGCGAACCTTCGGCGCGCCGGACAGCGTGCCGGCCGGGAAGGTGGCGCGCAGCACGTCGAAATTGGTGGTGCCGGGTTTCAGCTTGCCTTCGACCGAACTCACGATGTGCTGCACGTGCGAGTACTTTTCGATCACCATCTTGTCGGTGACGATCACCGAGCCGATCTGCGCGATGCGGCCCACGTCGTTACGCGCGAGGTCGATCAGCATCACGTGCTCGGCGATTTCCTTCGGATCGTTTAGCAGTTCGGTGGCGAGTTCCGCATCGCGTTCCGGCGTATTGCCGCGCGGACGCGTGCCGGCGAGCGGCCGGATCGTGACGATGCGATCCTCGCCGCGCTTTTCCTGGCGCACCAGAATTTCCGGCGACGCGCCAACCACGTGGAAGTCGCCGAAGTTGTAGTAATACATATACGGCGACGGATTCAGCGAACGCAGCGCGCGATACAGCGACAGCGGGTTGTCGCGGTACGGCTTGGTCAGGCGCTGGCCGACCTGCACTTGCATCAGTTCGCCGGCGGCGATGTATTCCTTCGCCTTGCGCACTGCGGTCAGATAATCGTCTTTTGCGAACTCGCGGTAAGTCTCGGTGCGCACGCTCGCCGACGTAACCGGCGGCTGCACGGTCGAGCGCAAACGCTGGCGCAATTCACGCAGACGCTGTTTGGCGCGCGTGTAGGCTTCGGGCTGCGTCGGGTCGGCGTAGATCACCAGATAGAGCTTGCCCGCCAGGTTGTCGATCACCGCGACTTCTTCGGTCAGCAGCAACTGGATGTCGGGCAGGTTCAGATCGTCTTTCGGCGCGGTGTGCGCGAGCTTTTTCTCGATATAGCGCACCGCGTCGTAGCCGAAGTAACCGGCGAGGCCGCCCGCGAAACGCGGCAGCCCCGGGCGTTGCGCGACCTTGAAGCGGCTCTGGAATTGCTGGATGAACTCGAGCGGATCGCCCTCATGCGTTTCGACGACTTTGCCGTCGCGCACGACTTCCGACACGCCGTTGCGGGTGCGCAGCAAGGTGCGCGCCGGCAGGCCGATAAACGAATAGCGGCCGAAGCGTTCGCCGCCCACCACCGATTCCAACAGGAACGAGTTGGCGCCGTTGCGTTCGCTTTGCGCGAGCTTCAGGTAGAGCGAAAGCGGCGTTTCGAGGTCGGCGAGCGCTTCGGCGATCAGCGGAATGCGGTTGAAGCCCTCATTGGCGAGGGACTGGAATTCGAGTTCGGTCATGTTCCGATCCTGTTCATAGGTCCGGCGGCAGCGTGCGTCGGACAAAGCGGGGCGTTGCGCGGCCGGTCAGGCGAGGGTTCGTCTTGTAGACACGATGATACCGACCGGCGCGAGTTTCCCATCGACGCGTGCAAAGGGTTCCAGCACATAGCGATACCTTATGGGTACACGTTGGCCGAATCAACCGATGCAGCGATACAAGGGGATGGAAAATACGCGTGAGCGCAGCGAAGTAAAAAACGGTTGCCGAAGACGAGCTTCAGCGTACCTCAGGCGAGGTTAGCGCGACCAGCGACGCCAGGGCCAGGCTCCCCGGTCGATGCTAATCAGACTCCGTTTTTTATTCAGAAACATGAGGATGAAGGACTTTTCAAGTCGTGGAATGGTGCGCTGCGATTGCCTTGGCGGCGTCGAGCAGCGAGGCAACTATACCATCGGATTTTATTGTTTGTATAGCTTGGCCGTGGTTGTAGCCGTACGGCACCGTCAGCGTCGCCATGCCCGCGGCGCGGCCCGCCAGCGCATCGTTTTCCGAATCGCCGATGGCGACGGTGGCTTGCGGCGCGACGCCGAGCTGGGCCGCCGCCGTGAGCATTGGCAGCGGATCCGGCTTTTTTTTCGGCAGACTGTCGCCGCCGACCACGACGCTGAAATACTGGCTGAGCCCGTACTGCTGCAGCAGTTCCACCGCGAATCGGTGCGGCTTGTTGGTCACGCAGGCGAGCTTGAGGCCGGCATCGCGCATCGAGATCAGGCCGGCTTCGACGTCGGGATAAAGCCGCGTGTGCAAGCCGTTGATCTTCGCGTATTCCACCTGGTAGATGGCGAGCGCCTCGTCGAAGCGGTCTTGCGCATGGTCGGCTTCGAAACGCGGCGCCAGCACGCTGCGGATCAGGTGCTCCGAACCCTTGCCGACATACCCAACCACTTCCTCACGCGAGGTTTCCGTCGCGTCGAGTTGCGCGAGCATGCCGTTCAGGCCGGCGGTGAAGTCGTCGGCGGTATCGATCATCGTGCCGTCGAGGTCGATGATCGCGGCTTGCAGGCGCGGGCCGGTGAAAGTCGGGGCAGGGAACGCAGTCGTCATATTTAGTGCTGAACGTTGGCGAGTGCGGCGCGCATCTCGTCGATCACAACCTTGTGATCCGGCGCGCCGAAGATCGCCGAGCCGGCCACGAATGTGTCCGCGCCGGCCGCCGCGATCCCGGCAATGTTGTCGACTTTAACGCCGCCGTCCACCTCAAGATGAATCTCGCGGCCGGTCTTTTCCTTGTACGCGTCGATGCGCTTGCGTGCCTCGCGCAGCTTGTTGAGCGCTTCAGGAATGAACGACTGGCCGCCGAAGCCCGGATTCACCGACATGATCAGCACGAGATCGAGTTTGTCCATCACGTGATCCAGATAATTCAGCGACGTGGCCGGATTGAACACGAGGCCGGCCTTGCAGCCGTGGTCGCGAATCAGCGACAGTGTGCGGTCGATATGGTCCGAGCCTTCCGGGTGAAAGCTGATCAGGTTCGCGCCGGCCTTGGCGAAGTCCGGCACGATGCGGTCGACCGGACGCACCATCAGATGCACGTCGATCGGCACGTTCACGTGCGGGC
Organism: Paraburkholderia sp. FW306-2-2C-D06C; assembly: GCF_058781505.1. NCBI lineage: Bacteria > Pseudomonadati > Pseudomonadota > Betaproteobacteria > Burkholderiales > Burkholderiaceae > Paraburkholderia > Paraburkholderia sp. FW306-2-2C-D06C. Next base: position 135,348 of record NZ_JBYSWU010000014.1, read on the forward strand.
GGATCGCTTCGCAGACGAGCGGGCCGATCGTCAGGTTCGGCACATAGTGGTTGTCCATCACGTCGAAGTGAATCCAGTCGGCGCCGGCGGCGACGACGTTGCGGACTTCTTCGCCCAAGCGGGCGAAATCGGCGGACAGGATGCTGGGAGCGATGCGGAATTGCGTCATGGCAAGGGCGGATGCAAGCGGGAAAGCGCCATTTTACCGGTTTGTGCGACTGGGAACCGGATAGCGGGCGGTTCGATGCCGGTTCCGGATTGCATGCTAAAAGCGACAAAATGCCTTAACCGCCATTGGCCGAAGGGATTTGTCCGGTTGCGGGCGTGCCGCGCATCAAGCAGAATGCCAAACCATAAGCGCCGGATCGCCAATGTGCCCGCAAACCATTGGCATTCGGGCTTCCCAGCGATTTTCCAGCGCCGTTTCATCAGACCGGAATCAGGATGAGCCAGTACGAATTCAGCGTCTCGGCGCAGGTGCAGTATCTGCCCGAAGAGTCGGACCCGGAGCGCCGCCAGTATGCGTTCGCATACACGCTGACTATCCGTAACAACGGCCAGGTGCCTGCGCAACTGATTGCGCGCCACTGGGTGATCACCGATAGCGACAAGAACGTGCAGGAGGTGAAAGGCCTTGGCGTGGTCGGCCATCAGCCGCTGCTCAAACCCGGTGAGCAGTTCGAATATACGAGTTGGGCGGTGATCGCTACGCCCGTCGGCACGATGCGCGGCGAGTATTTTTGCGTGGCGGAGGACGGCGAGCGCTTCGATGCGCCCGTGCCCGAGTTCATCCTGCGCATGCCGCGCACGTTGCATTGAACCGGGGGCGCGTCCAGCGGTCTTTAAAAAGCTTTACTGCGGAGCTTCACTGCGGTTTTTGCTGCTTTTGCTGTTCGCTACTATTGTTGGCGCGCGGCTTTTTTCTTGCCGGATGACGTCCACACAACGATAAAGACGAGCAGGAAGAGCGCGAGGAGCGATTCCAGCGCGAAGATGAGCATCGGGTATTCGTCGAACAGATCAGACATGGCGGTTTCCATCAAGAACGAACATTGTATGCGTTTTGTCCGCACGGCCGGGGCATGGCTCGGGGCGCTTTCGGTTGCTGTCATGCTTGCTTCCTGCGGCGGCGGCGGCGCGGTCCGGCCTTCGGTTTCGCCGCCCACAGGCGCCGCGATCATACCCGGGCAGATCGCCCCGGCGCGGCTCACAGCAGTGGCCTGGCAGCAGGTGCCGGGCTGGCAGGACGACTCGTTGATCGGCGCGACGGCCGCGCTGCGGCAAAACTGCGTGAGACTGGCGCGCCAACCGAACTGGGCGCGCGCATGTGCGGCAGCTTCGCAAATCGACGATCTCGACGTCACCACCGCCCGTGCATTTTTCGAGGCCTATTTCACGCCTTTCCAGCTAGCCAATAACGACGGCACACTCGACGGTCTCGTCACCGGTTACTACGAGCCGTTGCTGCGCGGATCGCGCACGCGGCACGGTGTGTACCAGACTGCGCTGTATCGCTGGCCGTCCGGTTATCGCGCGGGCGTGCCGCTGCCGGCGCGTGCGCAACTCGAGCGCGCGGGCGTGCTCAACGGCAATGAACTGGTGTGGGTCGACGATCCGATCGAAGCATTCTTCCTGCAGGTGCAAGGGTCCGGACGCGTCGTGATGGAAGACGGCAGCGTGATGCGGGTCGGCTTTGGCGGCACGAACAATCAGCCGTACAAGTCGATCGGACGGTGGCTGCTCGATCGCGGTGAGCTCACGCCGGCGCAGGCGACCATGCAGGGCATCAAGGCATGGGCGCGCGCTAATCCGACGCGGGTCGACACGCTGCTCGACACGAATCCGCGCTTCGTGTTCTTCCGCGAAATGCCGTCCGGCGAGAGCGTGCCGACCGGCGGCGCCGACGGCCCCGTTGGCGCGCTCGGCGTGCCGCTGACGCCGGAGCGGTCGATTGCGGTTGATCCGACTTCGATTCCCCTCGGTACGCCGGTGTTTTTGCAGACCACGCGTCCGTTGACGAACTCGCCGATGAATCGCCTCGTCTTTGCGCAGGACACGGGGTCCGCGATCAAAGGCGGTGTGCGCGCCGACTACTTCTGGGGTCTCGGCGACGATGCCGGAGATCTGGCCGGCAAGATGAAGCAGGGTGGCCGGATGTGGTTGTTGCTGCCGAATTCCTGATGGTTCGGCGGCAGCGGCGTGAGGGCGGCATTTCCTGGTTGGAGACGCCGCCCTTGCCTTATCTGCTGCTACGGCGTGCTGCTTCGGCTGGTGCATTTTTGCAGTCGCGCAGACACCAGCCGCCGTTCGCAAGCCTAGAGTCCGGATGTCCGCTTGTCGACCACTCGACGCGCCTTGCCCACCGAACGCTCGATCCCGTTCACTGCCAGCACGTTGACTATCGCGCTGACGCCGATCAGCGCCTTGATGTCATAGGTCAGCGCCTGCTTTGCCGTGTTCAGCGCGGCCCTGTCCGGCGCCGCTTCCGGGCAGGGTTCGACGTTCAGCGTCAACACGTCGAGCGGACCTTCCTTGGTCAGCACGATCTGGTAGTGAGGCGCGAGGGCATGCTGCTTGAGCAGCAATTCTTCGATCTGCGTCGGGAACACGTTGACGCCGCGCACGATCATCATGTCGTCTGAACGGCCAGTGATCTTTTCCATCCTGCGCATAGTGCGGGCGCTGCCTGGCAAGAGGCGCGTCAGATCGCGTGTCCGGTAACGGACGATCGGCAGCGCTTCCTTGGTCAACGACGTAAACACCAGTTCGCCGAGTTCGCCGTCCGGCAGCACCTCGCCGGTTTCGGGATCGATGATCTCGGGATAGAAATGATCTTCCCAGATGGTCGGGCCATCTTTGGTTTCGACACACTCCGACGCCACACCGGGACCCATCACTTCGGACAAACCGTAGATATCGACCGCGTCGATGCCCATGCGCTTTTCGATCGCCTGGCGCATGTCGTTGGTCCACGGCTCCGCGCCGAAGATGCCGATGCGCAGCGAGCAAGTGGCCGGATCGACGCCTTGCCGCTCGAGTTCGTCGGCGATCGAGAGCATGTAGCTCGGCGTCACCATGATGATGTCCGGGCGGAAATCCTGGATCAGTTGCACCTGCTTTTCGGTCTGGCCGCCGCCGAACGGGATCACCGTCAGGCCCGCGCGTTCGGCGCCGTAATGTGCACCTAGGCCGCCGGTGAAGAGGCCATAGCCGTAGCTCACGTGTACTTTGTCGCCGCGCTTCGCACCAGCGGCGCGGATCGAACGCGCCACGAGATTCGCCCACGTATCGATATCGTGCGCGGTGTAGCCGACGACGGTCGGTTTGCCCGTCGTACCCGATGACGCGTGGATCCGCGAAATCTGCTCCTGCGGTACGGCGAACATGCCGAACGGATAGTTGTCGCGCAGATCCTTCTTGGTGGTGAAGGGGAAACGCGACAGATCCGCGAGGGTCTTCAGATCGCCCGGGTGGACACCCGCTTCGTCGAATTTGTGCAAATAAACCGGCGAGTTCTTATAGGCGTGGTTCAGCGACCACTTGAGCCGTTCGAGCTGGAGCGCGGCAAGTTCGTCGCGGCTGGCGGTCTCGATGGGATCGAGAGGGAGGGAGGTGGTCATCGAATGTCTCCTTGCTGCCTCAATGCTTGAGTCTGATATGCGGTGCGCGTTCGTGCGCGAAAGTCGGGTGACGGGCTGCTATCCATGCACCTTTCCGTCACCCGTAGGAATCAGGTGGCCTTTGATTTGCGCCGATTTGCCGCGAAACATCGCCACGGTTTCCCTGGCGCGATTCGTCACGCGGATATCGTAGATGCCGGTGCGGCCGCTCAGCGTTTGCTCGATGGCTTCAGCAGTCAGCACGTCGCCGCCTTTGACCGGTCGCAGAAACTCGATCGAGCAGCCGGCCGCAACCGTGTTGATGTTGTAGGTGTTGCAGGCGAAAGCGAACGCGGAATCCGCGAGCGTGAAAATCAGGCCGCCGTGGCAGATCCGATGGCCGTTCAGGAAGTCGTCGCGCACAGTCATGCGCAAGCGCGCATATCCGGCGCGCACTTCCTCCACTTCAAGTCCGAGCGCACGGCTACACACGTCGTTTTCGTACATGGCGGCGGCGGTTGCGCGGGCGAGTTCATCCGGCGTCATTTGGACCGGGCGGTTCGGTTGCGTGGACATGTCAGCGGCCCTCGAAGCGCGGCGCGCGCTTTTCGACGAACGCTCGCACACCTTCCGCGTAATCGCGAGACGCGCCGAGTTCACGCTGCAGATCGCGTTCGAGATCGAGCTGCTGATCGAGGGTTTGCGTTGCACCCGCGCGCATGGCCTGCTTGATCGCGGCGATGGCGCGCGTGGGTTGCTGCGCAAGTTGGGTCGCCAGCCTGGCTGCGGCAGCGGTGAGCTCAGTGTCATCGACCGCTTGCCAGATCAGCCCCCAGCTTTCGGCTTTCTCCGCGCTCAGTTTGTCGCCGGTGACGGCGAGGCCCAACGCGCGCGCCATGCCGATACGCCGAGGTAGAAACCAGGTGCCGCCCGAGTCCGGCACCAGACCAATCTTCACGAACGCCTGGATGAAGCTGGCTGAGCGGGCGGCAAGCACCAGATCGCAAGCCAGCGCGAGATTGGCGCCGGCGCCGGCGGCCGTGCCGTTGACCGCTGCGATTACCGGCAACGGCAGCGCTTGCAGCCGGCGAATCAGCGGATTGAAATGCTCGTCGATCAGTCCGCCGAGGTCGGTCATCGCGCTCGGCGTGAAGTCGAGGTCCGCGAGATCCTGGCCGGCGCAGAAGCCGCGGCCTGCACCGGTCAGCACAAGCGCACGCGCGCCTGATGCTTCAACCTGGTCGAGCGCGGCGCTCAATTCCTGGTGCATCGCGCGCGTAAAGCTGTTGAGCTTGTCCGGGCGGTTTAGCGTGATGGTCGCTACGTGGCTCGCGGCGTCGAGATCGACGCGAATCGCTTCATATGACATTGGGTGTCTCCTCAAAGTCTCATTGACCGGTGCTCGCGACGATGGCGCTCAGACGCGTTCGATCGCCAATGCGATGCCTTGGCCGACGCCGATGCACATCGTGCAAAGCGCATAGCGGCCGTTGATTCGTTCCAGCTGATAGAGCGCCGTGGTGATCAAACGCGCACCAGACGCGCCGAGCGGGTGGCCGAGCGCAATCGCTCCGCCGTTTGGATTCACACGCGGATCGTCGTCGCGCAGCCCAAGCATGCGCAGAACCGCCAGCCCTTGCGATGCGAAGGCTTCGTTAAGCTCGATCACGTCGAATTGATCGAGCGACATGCTCAGTTGTTTCAGCAGCTTTTGCGTGGCCGGCGCCGGGCCGATGCCCATGATGCGCGGCTCGACCCCCGCTGTCGCCATGCCCACCACGCGTGCGCGGCGACGCAGGCCGTATTGATCGGCAGCCTCCTGATTCGCGAGCAAAAGTGCGCAGGCGCCGTCGTTCACGCCCGATGCATTGCCGGCGGTCACGCTGCCGTCGGCGCGGACCACGCCCTTGAGCTTGCCGAGGCTTTCGAGCGAAGTCTCGCGCGGGTGTTCGTCGAGCGTCACGCGCACGGGATCGCCTTTCTTCTGCGCAATTTCAACGCCGACAATTTCCTGAGCCAGCGTGCCGTCGCGCTGGGCGCGGGCCGCCTTTTGCTGGCTCGAAAGTGCAAACGCATCCTGATCCGCGCGGCTTATGCCGAATTCGACAGCGACGTTTTCCGCAGTTTCCGGCATCGAATCGACGCCGTATTGGCGTTTCATCAGCGGGTTGATGAAGCGCCAGCCGATGGTCGTGTCGTGAATTTCGGCTTGCCGCGAAAACGCGCCGCTGGCCTTGCCCATCACGAACGGCGCGCGCGTCATGCTTTCGACGCCGCCCGCGATCATCAGACGCGCGTCACCCGCCTTGATGGCTCGCGCAGCAGTGCCGACCGCGTCCATGCCCGAGCCGCACAGGCGGTTGAGGGTCGAGCCGGGTGCGCTGGTCGGCAACCCGGCCAGCAATGCCGACATGCGGGCAACGTTGCGGTTGTCTTCACCGGCCTGATTGGCGCAGCCATAGATCACGTCGTCTAGCGCGAGCCAGTCCACCTCTGGATTGCGCTCGATCAGCGCCTTGATCGGTACCGCGCCGAGGTCGTCGGCGCGGAAATCCTTCAGGGCGCCGCCGTAACGGCCGATGGGGGTGCGAATCGCGTCGCAAATGAAGGCGTCGTTCATGTGAGGTTCCTGCTGGGACGGATTGGCGTGAATTGCCAATCCGATGTCTCATGTTAGTTGGGGGGGCGCGGCTCGGTCCATTCGGCCAAACGGAATAGGACGCGGACCGTGCTTTTGTCTTAGGCGGCTCAGCCAGCTACCGCCGGCGCCGCTTTCGGTTCAACATGAACGCGGCTCTGAACAACGCGGAAGCGGTTCGCGACGAATGCGGCGTCGGCGAGCGCGGCGTTTGCGGCCGGATTCGCGCCCGTACCGTGGAAGTCGGAGAACGCCGCCGATTGATTGACGAACACGCCGCCCGTCAAGTTGATCGACAGCGCCACGCCGCCGCGAATCGACGCTTCGTGCGCCTCTTCGAGCACAGCTTCGTTCGTGCTGTAGACCGATAGAGTCAGCGCGCCGTGCTCGGCGGCGATTGCGCCGGCCAGGTCGAGCGACTGCGCGGTCGAGTCCGTCGCGATCACGAACGAGATCGGGCCGAACCATTCTTTGGTGAACTGTGCATGGTCGGTGGCGGCATCCAGTTGGAGCATGACCGGTGTGCGCACACGGGCGCCGGCAAAAGCCGGATGTTCGAGCGATTGGCTTTCAACGAGAACGCGCCCGAGCTTGCTGGCTTCGTCCATGCGCTGGGTTACGCCTTCGTTCTGAATCGCGCCGAGCAGTTCGACGGCGCGGGCCGGGTCGGCAACCAGTTTTTGCACGGCGTTAGCAATAGCTTGAGCGACTTCGTCGAACCCGAGTGTGCCTTCGGCGGTGCGGATGCCGTCGCGCGGTACGTAGATGTTTTGTGGGGCGGTGCACATCTGGCCCGAGTACAGCGCAAGCGAGAACGCAATATTGCGGGCGGCGGCTTTGATGTCGTCGACCGAGTCGATCACGATCTGGTTGACACCGGCCTTTTCTGTGTAGACCTGCGCCTGATGGGCATTGCGTTCGAGCCACGCGCCGTTTTGCGTGCTGCCGGTGAAGTCGATGAGCTTGATCTCCGGGCGCAAGGCCAGATCCTGGACGAGCGGACCATCGTTCGGTTCGGTCGCCAGCAGCGTGACGACATTCGGATCGAAGCCTGCTTCGCGCAGGACCTCACGTGCGATTCGCACGGTCAGTGCGAGCGGCAGTATTGCGCCCGGGTGCGGTTTGACGATGACCGTGTTGCCAGTGGCCAGATCGGCGAACAGGCCGGGATAGCCGTTCCATGTCGGGAAGGTACAGCAGCCGAGCACAAGGCCGGTGCCGCGCGGCACGACGGTATAGCGCTTGTGCATCGCGAGCGGCGGATTTTTCCCCTGCGGCTTTTCCCAGTGGGCGTCTGCGGGGATACGGCGCAATTGATCCCAGGCATACACGACGGCTTCGAGCGCTCGGTCCTGTGCGTGCGGGCCGCCGGCCTGGAAGGCCATCATGAATGCCTGGCCGGTTGTGTGCATCACGCTGTAACCGATTTCGAAGCTGGCGCGATTCACGCGGGCGAGGATCTCGAGGCACACGCCGATCCACGCCTGTGGGCCGGCGGCGCGCCAATCGCGCTGCGCGGCAGCGGCGGCTGCGATCAGCGTGTCAGCATCGGCCTTTGGATAGCGGATGCCGAGCGGGAACCCAAATGGGGAGACTTCGGAGCCGACGCTTTCGCCGGTCGACGGTTGGTCCAATTCGAAAGTCTTGTTCAGGTGCGCCTTGAACGCGGCTTCGCCGTCTGCGTTAGCTGTTTCCCCGTACACTTTCGGACTGGGCATCTCGACGAACGGGCTCCAGTAGCCGCGCGTCTCGACCGCAGTGAGTGCCTTTTGCAACGTGGCTTCGTGCTTGGTGAATAGCGGATGTGTCATGGCAGAGGGGCTTGGTTGTACGTTGGGAAAAGCCTGTCTAATAATTGACCGACCGGTTGGTTGGTGAATGTTAGCATTATTAAGACGGCCGCGCGAAGCGTTTTTGCGTGCCATTCACACTAGGAGGCGGCATGGCTTACGAGAACATTCTGGTTGAGACGCGGGGGCGAGTCGGCTTGGTCACGCTGAATCGCCCGAAGGCGTTGAACGCTTTGAACGACGCACTGATGGACGAATTGGGTGCAGCGCTGCGCGAATTCGACGCCGATGACGCGATCGGTGCAATCGTGGTGACGGGCAGCGAGAAAGCGTTTGCTGCCGGCGCCGACATCGGCATGATGGCGACCTATTCCTATATGGATGTCTACAAGGGGGACTACATCACCCGCAATTGGGAGACCGTGCGCTCTATCCGCAAGCCAATCATTGCTGCGGTGGCCGGCTTTGCGCTTGGCGGCGGCTGCGAACTGGCGATGATGTGTGACATCATTTTCGCCGCCGACACCGCGAAGTTCGGCCAGCCGGAAATCAAGCTGGGCATCATGCCGGGAGCCGGCGGCACGCAACGGTTGCCGCGTGCCGTTTCCAAGGCAAAGGCGATGGATCTCTGCTTGACGGCCCGTTTCATGGATTCCGCGGAAGCTGAGCGAGCGGGACTGGTCTCGCGCGTGATTCCCGCTGCTTCTCTTATTGACGATGCGATAGCTGCGGCTGCGACGATCGCGGAATTCCCGCTTCCGGCGGTAATGATGGTGAAGGAGTCGGTCAATCGCGCGTACGAAACCACGCTAGCCGAAGGTGTGCATTTCGAGCGTCGGCTGTTCCATTCGCTCTTCGCGACGGAAGATCAGAAGGAGGGAATGGCTGCGTTCGTGGAGAAGCGCAAGCCGGTTTTCAAGCATCGTTAATACGCTTGTCAAAATAACGCTTGCAAGCCTTCGCCCGGCTCGCTAGAATTTCGCTCTTTCGTGCTTCGGACAACGGGGCGCGGGAGGCGGGAGAGCCAGCAGTGGCAAGGCTTTCGGCGGCGCGGGCAGGTTGGAAAAGCTGGAAAAACCTGTTGACGGCGTAGCGAAAGTTCTTCATAATCTCGTTTCTCTGCTGCTGATGCAGCGACGCAGAACGAAGCGGTGCCGGGTGGTTGCGGTGTGGTGTGCAACGCGGTGCGGGTTCGGTAGTGACTGCGGAATCGATCTTTAAAAATTAACAGCCGATAAGTGTGGGCGCTTGATGCGCGACGCGCCGGTGGATCTTCGGGGTCTGCCGGGACAAGCGAAAGTATCAAGTCTCACACAGTATTAGAGGAAGGTTTGCCTGTTGAGAGACAGGCGTAATC
>NZ_JBYSWU010000150.1:0-716 GCF_058781505.1 Paraburkholderia sp. FW306-2-2C-D06C
TATGGGCTTTACCGTCAGCTCGTGCAGAAGGGATTCGGATGCATGGTGTGCGCCCCATCGCTGATTCCGAAAAAGCCGGGCGAGCGGGTCAAGACTGACCGGCGTGATGCGATCAAGCTGGTACGATCGCTGCGCGCCGGTGACCTGTCGGCGGTGTACGTGCCCAGCGTGGACGACGAGGCGTTCCGCGATCTGGCACGCACCTGGGTGAGCGCCAGGGACGACCTGAAGCGTGCACGGCAACGGGTGAAGGCCTTCCTGCTCTCGCATGGGGTGCGCTATACAGGCCGCGCCGACTGGGGCCCGGCGCACCGGCGCTGGGTAAGCGCGTTTGCCTTTGAGAGCGCCTGGCAGCAGCTGGCGTTCGAGGAACAGCGGCGCGCCATCGAGGACCGCCTCGCGCAATGTGCGCGTCTCGAAGCGGCGTTGCGCGAGGCGGTTGCCAGCTGGCGCTTCTATCCCGTCGTGCTGGCCCTGCAGACCATGCGCGGCGTGCAGTTCACCACCGCCATTGGTGTGCTCGCCGAACTGGGCGATCTGTCACGCTTCGCCCATCCGCGCCAGCTGATGGCCTGGCTGGGCCTGACGCCCTCGGAACACTCGTCAGGCGAGAAGCGCCGCCAGGGCAGTATCACGAAGAACGGCAACAGCTATGCAAGGAAGCTGCTCGTCGAGGCCGCCTGGAGCTACCAGCATCCGGCACGCGTGAGCCCCGA
>NZ_JBYSWU010000151.1:0-668 GCF_058781505.1 Paraburkholderia sp. FW306-2-2C-D06C
CGCGTCACCGCGCTGGTGGATGCGACCACGCAGGCGAAAGCAACGCCGGCCGACAAGGCCACGCAGTCGAGCCTGATAGACGCGCTGGACCAGCTCAGGAGCGCGGGGCTCATCGCCAGTGCGCCCGGCGGTATCGCGCTGGTGACGCCGCGTTCGATCCAGCAGGCCGCCAGCGAGAACGTGATGGTGACGGCGGGCAGGCACGTCGATGTCAGCGCAGTCAAGCGCTTCACGCTGGCGGCGGGCGACCTCATTTCGCTGTGCGCGCACAAGTTCGGGCTGAAGATTTTTGCCGCTAGGGGCAAGGTTGAGATTCAGGCGCAAAGCGATGCGATGGATCTCATAGCCGACAAACAGCTACGCGTGGCGAGCGCGAGCCAGGACGTGCTGGTGGCCGGGAATACGAAGGCAGTCATGGCCAGCGGCGGCGCCGCGCTCACGATCGAGGACGGCAGCATCGTGTTCCACTGTCCAGGCGAGTTCCGGATCAAGGCGGCGTCGTTCACCTTCGAGGGGCCCGCGAATTTTGAAAACGCGCTGCCCAATTTGCCGCAAGGCAAACTGACCGTTAGGAACCTCTACAACATGTCGCGCTAAGACGATGATTATCAGCCCTCCCTTTCTGCCCGTTGCGGGCACGACGTCAACCAACCTCGCGCTGACCGACC
>NZ_JBYSWU010000152.1:0-638 GCF_058781505.1 Paraburkholderia sp. FW306-2-2C-D06C
GCGGCGTGCATGGCGCATGCACGTCGAAAACTGCACGATCTGCACGCTGTGCGGCCGACAACGATCACCAGTGAAGCGCTGGAGCGCATTGGCGCGCTCTATCGCATCGAAGAGCACATTCGTGGCAAGCCCCCTGAAGAACGACGGCGCATCCGCCAGGCGCAAGCCGTACCGCTGCTTGATAACATGAAGCGGTGGTTCGAGGCGATGCTCCTCACACTCTCCGCGAAATCGGACACCACCAAAGCGATCCAGTATTCGTTGAACCGCTGGCCTGCGCTGGTCTATTACTGCAGCGATGGTCAGGCCGAGATTGACAACCTGATCGCCGAGCGCGCGTTGCGCGGCGTGGCAATCGGAAGACGGAATTATCTGTTTGCCGGTGCAGACTCCGGCGGCGAACGTGCAGCCGCGATGTACAGCCTGATCGGTTCTGCACGTCTGAATGGCATTGATCCCGAAGCCTATCTGCACTACGTCATTGAGCGCATCGCCGATCACCCGGTGAACCGGATCGACGAACTCCTGCCTTGGAACGTTGCTCCTTTGTTGCCCGCCTCAAAAATCGATCCCGTTCGCTAGCAGCCAAGCCTCTCGCGCGTCAACGTCAATCGTGACGGTACTCATCGAGTGCTTAC
>NZ_JBYSWU010000153.1:0-632 GCF_058781505.1 Paraburkholderia sp. FW306-2-2C-D06C
AGCCGCACCACCATCCCCGGCATCATGCCGATCACGTTACTCTTGCCCCTGAACGTGGTCTGCCGCGCGACCAGTTCGTCGCGCCGCGCGTCGGCCAGCATCTGGCCGATCTCCGCGGTGTGGTGGTGCTCGGTGCTGCGGTTCACACTGCCGTACACGGAGCGGTCGTCACGCGCGACATACGACTCGGCCTTCAGCTCATCAGCGGGCGTCCGGTAGTTGTGCTCCCACGCCTCGACCACGGCCGGCACCAGCTTGCGGACCGGACTGATTGTCAGCACCGCCTCATGCCAGTTGCCCGAGAGGCCCGAGTCAGGCATCAGCGGCACTTCCAGCGCGCGCACATACGCCCTCGGATTGTTGCCGAACACGATCGTGTCGCGTTGCGGTCCGTCGCCCTTGCGCCCCTGTTTGAAGTACCAGAAAACGCCCGCACGCCGACAGTGACGGTCCACGAAATTCCAGACAGTCTCCTCGTACATGACCGCCTGCTCGAAGCGTTCCTCGGCACCTTCCAGCTGGAACTCAACGTCGAACGAGTCGATCAGCTTGCGGTCGATGATCGACTCGGCGATCAGTTCCTTCAGCGTCCTGTCCTTGAATATCCCGGAGTCGTGCACGTGCCTGAACAG
>NZ_JBYSWU010000154.1:0-612 GCF_058781505.1 Paraburkholderia sp. FW306-2-2C-D06C
CTGGCCGACGCGCTGGACACGTACATCCCGACGCCGGAGCGCGCAGTTGATGGTGCGTTCCTGATGCCGGTGGAAGACGTGTTCTCGATCTCGGGTCGCGGCACGGTGGTGACGGGTCGCGTTGAGCGCGGCGTCGTGAAGGTCGGCGAGGAAATCGAAATCGTTGGTATCAAGCCGACGGTGAAGACGACCTGCACGGGCGTGGAAATGTTCCGCAAGCTGCTCGACCAGGGTCAGGCAGGCGACAACGTCGGTATCCTGCTGCGCGGCACGAAGCGTGAAGACGTGGAGCGTGGCCAGGTTCTGGCGAAGCCGGGTTCGATCAACCCGCACACGCACTTCACGGCTGAAGTGTACGTGCTGAGCAAGGACGAAGGCGGCCGCCACACGCCGTTCTTCAACAACTACCGTCCGCAGTTCTACTTCCGTACGACGGACGTGACGGGCTCGATCGAGCTGCCGAAGGACAAGGAAATGGTCATGCCGGGCGACAACGTGTCGATCACGGTGAAGCTGATCAACCCGATCGCGATGGAAGAAGGTCTGCGTTTCGCAATCCGCGAAGGCGGCCGTACGGTCGGCGCAGGTGTGGTTGCCAAGATTCTCGAGTAA
>NZ_JBYSWU010000155.1:0-584 GCF_058781505.1 Paraburkholderia sp. FW306-2-2C-D06C
GTGACGTTACTGTCGGCCTGCTCGCTGTTGACGAAATGACGGAAGCGCTTGCGTGTTTCGGGATCGGTGACGGCCTTTTTCCACTCGTCTTCGTAGCTGTCGACCACGTGCTGCATCTCCGCCTCGAGCTCCGCCGCAACACCCAGACGATCGTTGACGACCACGTCGATCAGATACGCGAGGCCGCCTTCGAGGTTGTCGCGCCACACGCTGGTGCGTTGCAGCCGGTCGGCGGTGCGCACGTAGAACATCAGGAAGCGGTCGATGTAGCGCACCAGCGTGTCGTGATCGAGGTCCGACGCGAGCAGTTCGGCATGGCGCGGTTTCATGCCGCCGTTGCCGCAGACGTAGAGATTCCAGCCCTTCTCGGTGGCGATGATGCCGACGTCCTTGCCCTGCGCTTCCGCGCATTCGCGGGTGCAGCCCGACACGCCGAACTTGATCTTGTGCGGCGTGCGCAGGCCCTTGTAGCGGTTCTCGATCTCGACCGCGAGGCCCACCGAATCGCCGACGCCATAGCGGCACCACGTCGACCCGACACACGACTTCACGGTGCGCAGCGATTTGCCGTATGCATGGCCCGA
>NZ_JBYSWU010000156.1:0-572 GCF_058781505.1 Paraburkholderia sp. FW306-2-2C-D06C
GCAGACAGATTGGACACCGTCGCCGAGTTCGCGCCCAGAGCCACCGAGTTGTTTGCCGTCGCCTTTGCGTTCCCACCGATCGCGACCGCATCCGTACCGGTTGCGGACGAATCTGCCTGCGTCGAATTAGCGTGGAAATACTTGACGCCGGTGCCGCCATTGGTGATGTTATTTACGATGTTGGCGACGTTCGTCACGTTGCCCGCGACGTTCGCCACATTCTGGTTCGTCTGGTACAACTGAGCACCATTGACTGCATCCGTGCTCGCTGCCGACACTGTGCCGGCGGTAAGGCCCGTGATCTTCGTCGAGCCGCTTACGCCCCTCAGCGTAATCGTGTTCTTCGACGTATCGTCATAGGCAACGAATGCGCCCGTCACATTGCCGCTGCTGTCAATGTTCGCGCCTATCCCCTTCAACTGCTGCACGTTCACCGCGTCGTTGTTCGCCTTGCCGGCCGCCACGTTGGCCAGCGTCACCGGCGTCGTCGAACCGGCACCGCCCAGCGTGACCTTGTTGTGCGTCGCAGAGTCGTACTGCACCGCGTTAGCCAAAGCCGTGCCGGAGACTGC
>NZ_JBYSWU010000157.1:0-569 GCF_058781505.1 Paraburkholderia sp. FW306-2-2C-D06C
GTCAGCACCGAGCCTTCGAGCAGATAGCTATAGGTGAGCGCGATCACCGTCAGCAACGGCACAGCGATATTGCCGAACGCGTGACGCCAGATCACACGCCGCTCGGACAAACCTTTCGCACGCGCAGTCGTGATGTATTCCTGGCTTAGCTGTTCAAGCATGAACGAGCGCGTCATCCGGCTCAGATACGCCACGGAGTAGTAGCCGAGAATCGCCGCGGGCAGTGCGATGTGCGAGAAGGCATTGAAGAACACGTCCCATTCGCCGGCGATTATCGAATCGATCAACAGGCTACCGGTGTGCGTGTCCACCATGCCATCGAACACAGGATCGACACGCCCCGGTCCCGATACCCAGTGCAGTTTCGCGTAGAACAGCAGCAGGCCCATCAGACCGAGCCAGAACACAGGCATCGAGCTGCCGACCAGCCCGACGAAGCGCGCGACGTGATCGATCCAGCGGTTATGGCGCACGGCGGCAATCACGCCGAGTGGCACGCCGATCAGCACGCCAAGCATCGTCGACAGCGTCGCCAGTTCGAGCGTTGCGGGGAACACGCGCTGGATGTC
>NZ_JBYSWU010000158.1:0-563 GCF_058781505.1 Paraburkholderia sp. FW306-2-2C-D06C
GTACCCCAGATGGCCACGACTGAAACCATCAAGGTCGCGATGCTGGTGCCTAAGTGATCGAAGCGGAGAGCCGCCCAGATAATGAACGGAAAGATCGCCAAGGCTGCGGGATAGTAGCCGTGCCCGGCAAGTTGCGGGGCACCGAAGATGAGGTAGCTCACCCAGAAGGTCGCAACGGTCAGTCCGCACGCCTCTACGGTCTGCGCCGCGGAGCGGACAGGGTTCGAATACGTGAGGAAGCTGAACAGGGGCGGGGCCACGACCAGCACGCCCATCATGTCACCGAGCCACCATTTCAGAAAGGCTGCGTCGTACTCGGCGACCGGCACCAGGCCCCCTCCAAGCAGGGCGGTCGCGCCAATCAGCGCACTTACTGCCGTGCTCACCACCGCAGCCAGGCCGATGAAGGCCAACACGTCACTGATGCGGTCGAGGGTGATCTGGAATCGAGCCGCGCGGTTCAATAATATTGCTGCCGTCAAGGCTGCCACTGTAGCGCCGGCGCCAATCACCGCGGCCACTGGCAAGGGCACGCCCACCGACACGTTGGCCAGGAAGGAGCC
>NZ_JBYSWU010000159.1:0-510 GCF_058781505.1 Paraburkholderia sp. FW306-2-2C-D06C
CCCATTGTCCAAAATTCCCCACTGCTGCCTCCCGTAGGAGTCTGGGCCGTGTCTCAGTCCCAGTGTGGCTGGTCGTCCTCTCAGACCAGCTACAGATCGTCGCCTTGGTAGGCCTTTACCCCACCAACTAGCTAATCTGCCATCGGCCGCCCCTGTAGCGGGAGGTCCGAAGATCCCCCCCTTTCCTCCGTAGAGCGTATGCGGTATTAATCCGGCTTTCGCCGGGCTATCCCCCACTACAGGACACGTTCCGATGTATTACTCACCCGTTCGCCACTCGCCACCAGGATTGCTCCCGTGCTGCCGTTCGACTTGCATGTGTAAGGCATGCCGCCAGCGTTCAATCTGAGCCAGGATCAAACTCTTCAGTTCAAACCTGTTACTGTTTTTCGGTCTCTTTCGAGACCGGTCGCTCACTCAACGTACTGACGATGATTACGCCTGTCTCTCAACAGGCAAACCTTCCTCTAATACTGTGTGAGACTTGATACTTTCGCTTGTCCCGGCAGA
>NZ_JBYSWU010000015.1:0-138255 GCF_058781505.1 Paraburkholderia sp. FW306-2-2C-D06C
GGCAGTCGGTGCAGATCTACAACCAGGAACGACCGCATCATTCTTTAAAATACAAAACGCCCGATGAACTTCATCGGGCGTTTCTAACCGCGAACAGCGGTGCGTAGGTGTCAACCTATGTCAGGACGGGTCATTGCCGTGGATGGCGTTAACTGTTTTCGTCAGGCTTCACACCCAGCAACTCGCGAATATGCGCGAGCGACCCATCGTCTTTCACGACCGAGGACAGCCACTGATGCAAAGGCATATCCGCGCATTCCGCCGCCTTGTCGGCGAGATAAGCGGCCGGATTATGCGGCTCCGTGCTGCGAAAGAACTTGGCCACCGCGCGCAATTGGGCGACGGCCTGCGCACGGCTCTGGATTCCTGCAATCGGACCGCTCGGCGTGGTCGTCAACACGGGCTCCTCGCGTTGCGGTGACGTCTTGAAGGTAGGCTCGGCGCGTTCGTGCTCGTCTGGCTTCGGTGCGTTCGGCGGCGCCGCTTCCGCGCTCACTCCAAGCTCGCGTGCGAAGCGCTCGGCCAAACGATAGACGCTGTCATACGCGTCCTTGACCTGACGGAAGCTCGGCGCGAAATCCGCGGCGCGCCGGTCCAGTTCCTGTTCGAGCGCGAGCATCGCCGCTTCGAACGCTTTCAGATCGGCCAGCAGCGCCGAATAAAACGCAGGCGGTGTGGCGCGTTTCGAAGCTTCGATCTGCTCGATCGACGGCTTGCCGCGCACGATATCGTCGGCGTGGTCCGGATCGCGTTTGACCGCTTGCGCGACATGCGTGGCGACGTCCCAATCGATCGTGCTGTACGAATTGCCTTGCGATGAAGTCAGCGGCATCGCGCGCAGCAGCTCGCCGGTGCGCCCGACCAGCCAGGCGACGTTGCCGAGGCGGTATTCGGTATCGTCGCCTTCAGGCAGCGGATGCACATGATCCCAATAGCGTTCGCACAGCCCGCTCAGCAACGCATAACCTTGCGTGAGACCGGTGACGCCCTCTTCGATCGCGAGCGCTTCGGTCAGCCACACGGCCAGCCGCAAATCCTTGGTCTGGGTTTGCAGCAGGCGGCTACAGCGTTCGACGACGAACGGCCAGTCGGCCTCTTTGATATCCGTGACCCATTCGCCCTGATCCAGCGACGGGTCTTCGAAACGGCGCGCGTGCTGGATCGCATCGAAATCGGCCGAAAACAGCAAATCTTCTCCGCACGGCGAGGATTCATTGATCGGAGCCAGCAGCGTGTTCAGGTTGGTCGGCATGACAGAAAGCAATAAGTATCCAGTACGGCATTAAATCAGATTGGCGGGCGCAGCGCGCATGCCCCTTTACACAACCGTGTATTCGAACTCACCCGCGTCGCTCGCCCGCACCGCGATGCGTTCGATCGCGACGCCGTTCGCAATGCGCTCCAGCACCTGCTGCGCGACTTCAGGCAGGAGCGTGCCGTTCAGAATGTGATCGACATTGCGCGCACCGGAATCCACTTCGGTACAACGCGCGAGCACCGCGTCGACGAGCGATTCGTCCCATTCGAACACCGCCTTGTGATTCGACTCGATGCGGCGGCGAATCCGCTCCAGTTTCAACTCGATGATTTCGGCGAGCACGTCATCCGAAATCGGATAGTACGGCACCACTTTCATGCGGCCGAGAAACGCCGGTTTGAACGCTTTGTACAACTGCGGGCGCAAGGTCTCGGCGAGTGCGTCGGCGTCCGGCAACGCTTCGGCGCTCTTGTTCAGGCACGCCTGCATCACCGCTTGCGAGCCGACGTTCGAGGTCAGAATGATCAGCGTATTGCGGAAATCTATTTCGCGTCCTTCGGCGTCGTCCATCATGCCCTTGTCGAACACCTGGAAGAACATTTCGAGCACATCCGGATGCGCCTTTTCGACTTCGTCGAGCAGCACCACCGAATACGGATTGCGCCGCACCGCCTCGGTCAGCACGCCGCCCTCGCCGTAACCGACATAGCCCGGCGGCGAGCCCTTCAGGCCCGACACACTATGCGCTTCCTGATACTCGCTCATGTTGATGGTGACCATCTTGCGTTCGCCGCCATACAACACATCGGCAAGCGCCAGCGCGGTTTCGGTCTTGCCGACACCCGACGGTCCGACGAACATGAACACGCCACGCGGTTTGTTCGGGTCTTCGAGATTCGCGCTGGCGGTGCGCACGCGTTGCGCGACCGCTTCGAGCGCATGATCCTGGCCGATCACGCGCGCGGCCAGCAGCGGTTGCAAGTTCAGCACGGTCTGGATTTCGTCCTTGACCATGCGGCCGAGCGGAATGCCGGTCCACGAGGCGACGATTTCTGCAACCACGTGAGCGTCGACCTGCAACGGCACCATCGGTTGACCGCCCTGCAATGCGTGCAATTCGGCGACGCGCGTGGCAAGCGTTTCGCGCGCCTGCTGCGCCTTTTCGGCCTGCCCGGCGTCCGCGCTGCTCACCCGCGCCGCGTCGATTTCCGCGCGCAAGCCGACGATCTCCGTGACCAGCGCGCGCTCCTTGTCGTAGCGCGCTTCGTCTTCGGCGAGATCCTTTAGGTCTTCTTCGCGCAGGCTGCGGAGTTCCGCGAGCCGCTCGTCGTGCAGCGCGCCGCTCGCCACTTCGCGTTCCAGCGCGGCGATTTCAGCGTCGATACGTTCGAGCCGTTTCTTTGTGTCGTCGATGGCGGCGGGCGTCGAGCTATGCGCGAGCGCGACCTTCGCGCAGGCGGTGTCGAGCACGCTGATCGCCTTGTCCGGCAACTGACGTCCGCTGATGTAGCGATGCGACAGACGCACCGCTTCGGTGATCGCGTCGTCGAGCACGCGGACATTGAAGTGCTTTTCCATCAACGCGGCCATACCGCGCAGCATCGCCGCCGCCAGCGTCTCGCTCGGCTCCTCGATCTTGACGACCTGGAAACGCCGCGCGAGCGCCGCGTCTTTTTCGAAGTACTTCTTGTATTCGCTCCAGGTGGTTGCCGCGATGGTGCGCAATTCGCCGCGCGCCAACGCCGGCTTCAGCAGATTCGCCGCATCGTTCTGCCCGGCCTGGCCACCGGCGCCGATGATCGTATGCGCTTCATCGATAAACAGAATGATCGGATGCGGGCTCTTCTTGACCTCGTCGATCACGTTCTTCAGACGGTTCTCGAATTCGCCCTTGACGCTCGCGCCGGCTTGCAGCAGCCCCATATCGAGCACATGCAGTGCGACGCCTTTCAGCGGTGCGGGCACGTCGTCCGCTGCAATGCGCCGCGCGAGTCCTTCGACCACTGCCGTCTTGCCGACACCCGCCTCGCCCGTCATGATCGGATTGTTCTGCCGGCGGCGCATCAGAATATCGATGGTCTGGCGAATCTCGCCTTCACGGCCGATCACGGGATCGATCTTGCCTTCGCGCGCACGCTGCGTGAGATTGCTCGTGTAAGTATCGAGGGCGGGCGTTTTCGAAGGCGCACCGGGCGTTGCATCGGCCGCCGCCGGGTTCCCGGCGCCTTCAGGCGCGTTCTCGGTTGCCTGGCCGCGTTCGACTTCACGCGACCCGGCGGTCAGTTCGTCGAACTTGTGCTTCAGATCCGTCACACGCACATCGCGCAGCAGCGGCGACATGCGCTCTGCAAACTGCGCGAGGTCCGGCGCGCTCAGCAGCGCCAGCAACAGATGCCCCGAACGAATCCGCCCGATCTGTGAATCGAGCGATGCAATCAGCCACGCCTGTTCGAGCAGCGCGATCAGATGCACGGAGAACACCGGAGTGCGCGTATTGCCGGTTTTCAAACGCTGCAACTCGCGTTCGAGATCGGCGCGCAGCGCGTGCGCATCGACCTTGCTCGCGCGCAGCACCAGCGCGACATCGCTCGCCGGTTCATCGAGCAGCGCCAGCAACAGATGTTCAAGGTCGACCTCATAGTGACCGCGTGCGAGACAATTGTTCGCCGCCAGCAAAGCCGCCTGTCGGCAGGTCGGATTCAGTTTGGCGATCAGGGTGTTGAGGGACGTGCTCATGTCGTGAGATCCGGGTCCAGGTTCTATCGTTATGGTCAGTGAATC
Organism: Paraburkholderia sp. FW306-2-2C-D06C; assembly: GCF_058781505.1. Lineage (NCBI taxonomy): Bacteria > Pseudomonadati > Pseudomonadota > Betaproteobacteria > Burkholderiales > Burkholderiaceae > Paraburkholderia > Paraburkholderia sp. FW306-2-2C-D06C. Next base: position 4,040 of record NZ_JBYSWU010000015.1, read on the forward strand.
ACGTGCAATTCGTAGCGGGCATCCGCGCGATCGCCGTCGGCTTCCCTGGTGCACAGGAACGCGTCCCAGCCGAGGCGCGCGCCGTTGCCAAGAATGCTTGCGCCCACCTCCGCACGGCGCAACACCAGCGAGACCTCGTATTCGAGCGTCACGCCGGCGAGCAGCGTCAGCATGCGTTCGAGCCCGACGGCACGCTCGGCGCCGGGTAAGAACGCTTCGTAGTTCTGCTTGTCGAGCGGTCCGATCACGAGCCGCGCGCGCATGTCGCGCTGCCAGACCCGTTCGCCCGCCAGCGCAGTGGCGCCGAGCGTCGCGTTGACGCTGCCGAGCACGGTGAGCTGATCGCGCGGCACGTCGTACCATTTGCCGACGAACTGCTCGACGCGCACCGGCACCTTGAAGTACTCCGACAGCGTGCGTTGCAGATACGCCGCCGACACCGGCCGATGCCGCGCGGCCAGTGCGTAGCCGGCAATCGCTTCGTCGAACAGCGCGCCGTCGCCGCTTTGCAGACTGTTGCGCGTGTCGTCGTCGGCGACGCCGGCCAACGCGAGCAACAGCGGCAGATAGCGTTCGTCGCGATCCAGTTCGTAATGAAACGGCAGCCGGTATTTCTTCCATGCCGCGTAGAACAGCGCGGTCGCGCGATTCGCAAATACGTCGAAGAACTCGCGCGCCGCGCGATCGCGCCTGATCTGCTCGCGCTCGATGATCTGTTCGGTGTAGTGCAACGGCAATGCGCCCTGGCCACCGAGCAAACCGAAAAACGCCGGCGTGATATCGACCTTGTCGAGTGAACCGTCTTCGAGCGCGGCCGTGCGCTGCGGTTTCTCTTTCAGCGCTGCGCCTGCGTCGTCGTAAGACTGTGCGCTGTGAATTTCGCTCGGCGGAAACGACATCGACAGCGAATTGCGAAAGGCAATCCGCTGCGCGACGATTTCGCCAGGACGTCCAGCACTTGACGGCGTTTGCTGCGCGAACCACTTCTCGAGAATCCGCACCGCCTGAAAAAACTCGAAGCGATGCGGTTCGTCGAGAAGCTGCTCGACTACGCCAGAATCGATTCGCCGCTGCGCGGTTTGCATCGCAGGATCTCCTCGCCGGTGCGCTTCGACACGACGACCAGTTGCACAAAGCTGTTCAGATGCACGTACAGCCCAAAAAACGTGTCGATCACCCGTACGAACGACGCGAGGCTCGTACCGACGAAATGCTCTTCGTCGATCGTCAGGCGGATCTCGATGCCGCGCACGAACGTCGCGAACGGTTTGCCCGGCAGCCATTGCACGGCCGCGCACTGTTCGATGCCCACCAGCCCGTCGATATGCCGTGCGGACACCGCCGTGCGCCGCAAATCGTACAGAACCAGCATTTCCTTGAGCGCCGACAAGCCGCTATTGGCGAGCGATACATGATTCAGCGCCAGATGCGAAATCAGCCGCCAGTGCGCGGCGCGCCCGCGTTCGAAACGCACGCTCGGCGTCGGCCGGCGCAGCATCGTGATGCTGCCGGTCAGCGAACCGCCTTCGAGATACAGATCGCCGCCTTCGAGACCCACCGCGAGGCCAGCGGGCAAGTCGCGATTGGTGCAGGTCAAATCGAGGCTAAGCGTGTCGGTTTGCGGCGCGGCCGGTTCGAAGTCGATATCGACGATCGAAATCTCGGTCTCGTAGCCGGGACTTTTCTGCGCGACCCAATCGTTGCGCCGCGCGAACCAGTAATGCCCGGCCCGCCCCGCTTCGCCATGATGCAGCGAATAGAACGGCCGGAATTCGATCACCGATTCTCCATGCGCCTGCTGCCTGACCAGCTGCACCGAATCGATCGAATAAACCTCATACGCAAACGCGCGGCGCGCTTCGGCGATCACCGGATACGAAATCGCCTGATGGCTGATCCGGATCGGCTCGCCGTGCTGCTCGAACAGATTGACGACCGGCGTGCAGAACAGCCGGAAATGATGCGCCGACAACGAATCGAGCAGTCGCGCGACGTGCGAATCGCTGCGCACATCCTTGAGCACGACGTGCAGCGTCAGGCGCTGGCAGCGGCCGCTTGCGCGCGTCATCGCCGCCAGATCGAAGTCGGCGAAATTGAATTTTTCGGGGAATGCGAAGTATTCGGTCAGCAGCCGGTACGCCGGGTGCGATTTGGCCGGATAGTCGATCAGCGCGTCTTCTTCATCGAAGCCCGCTTGCACGACCGGCGATTCACGCAGTTGCTTCCACACGCCGCGCCGGTCAGGTTCTACATAGGTGGCCATTGCGTTGACGAACAGGCAATCGGCCAGCGCCGCGATAAACGATTGTTCGCCGTGCAGGTGAGTGCGCAGCGTACCGACTTTCAGCGCGGACAGATCGAGTTGCGGCGCCGTCGATTCGAACGTGATAGACACGATCGCCGTAGCGTTGCCCGGCAAAATGGTGGCGCTCGGCGCCATCGCCACCGACGTGTATTTCGCCTCGGAGATACGAATCGGCGCCAGCGTCACGTCGTAGGCGGTGCGGAAACGGCATTGCACGCCGCGAATCGGCCGCGATTTGAGTTCAGTGCCGCGCGCCACCAGGACCGGCTCGGTCAGGTGACTGAGCGCGGCGGAGGTCCCCAACTGCGCGATCGAGCAAGACGGAAACGGCCGTAGATAGTGCGGATACAGCACTTCCAGCAGCGCTTCAGTGAATTCGGGGTAGTCGTCGTCGAGTTTCTTGTTGATGCGCGCGCCCAGCAGCGCGAACGATTCGATCATCCGCTCGACGTGCGGATCTTCGCAGTGCTCGCCGGACATCGCCAGACGCGCCGCGATCTTTGGATAGCGCTCGGCGAAATCGCGCGAATAGCGCCGCAGAAATGATAATTCGCGCTCGTAATACGGCAGCAATTCTTCCATCGATCTATCCCCGGACCTGAACCATCTCCGCCCAAACTATCGCCGCCGTTGCGCGTAACGGCGGCAGAAAAGCGGTACTGAAGTGCGGTACTAAAGCTTCGCGCGTGCGCGCGTCACCGAGTATTGCAGCGTGGAAGGCTGCAGCATCGCATCGAAACTCACCGGTTCTTCTGCCGGATGCACGACCAGCAGCGCCTGAATCGCAAAGTTGAGCGCGTTGGTCGATTGTTCGTTCAGCTCGAGCGTTACCGCAACCTGTTGCAGACGCGGCTCGTGCCGCGCAATTGCCTGTTGAATCGATTTACAGATGAACGTGCGGTCGTAATGACTCGCGAGACTCAGGCCCGCGAAATCGTTCAGACCGTACGTCAGCACCGAGCGCTGACATTCCGGCAGCGCCGCCAGTTCGTGTTCGGTCAGCGCAATCCGCGTGTTCAGGATCGCCTCGACGTCGCGAGCGACAGTGCTCTTCAATTCATCCAACGACAATTGCCGCATCGCCGGGGAAGCCGGCAGATGCGGTTCGTCGTCGAACAGCTTGTCGAGAAAGCTGGGTTCGAAGCGTTTCATCAGGTACCGAGAACCGGTTCGACGCGAGGCGCGCACGGCATGCGCGAGCGGATTTACACCGCGCGCGCCATGTGCGCCCTGACATCAGACCGCGTACGTCTTGTCGTTCTTCGTCAGGCTCCACGCTCCTTGCGCGTTGCCGCCCTGGTTGCCGCCGATCTTCTGCTGCGTGTACTTCCACTGCACGGCAGCGTACTTCAGCGAGAACTGTTCGCTCGGCAGGCCTTCGCCCACCACGCTCGGCGTCACGCTCGAGATGATCACGTACTTGAGTTTCACTTCCAGGTACTTGATGCGGTTGCCTTCGCCGTCCGAACGCATGAAGTCGATCGTCACTTCGTCGAACGTCGTGCCGCCCGATGCGTGCTGATAGATCAGCGGGCTGACCACGTCGATATCTTTCGTGAACTGCATGTCAGCATGTTCGCAACGCTCGGACGTGTGACCGCCCGCCGTCGAAGCCGTTGCCGAACGCGGCTGCGTGATCGAGTGGCTCCACGAATCGATTTCGATCCAGCCAGCATGATCCTTATCGGCGGACTCGCCTTTGATCGCCGGATTGCCGAATTTTAAATAGATGTCCTTCATAACTCATCGACTCCCCAAAGAGGTGGTTTTAACAGCCTACCCGTGCGGCCCGCACGGGCTTTCTGACTTCGTTTATGAATTTGCCGGTTTCGGCAAGTCGGCGACAAGCCGCAAAGAGATCGAAAGCTCGTCCAGTTGAAAGTGCGGGCGCAGAAATGCGACCGAACGATACGCACCAGGCTTGCCCGGAATCTCCGAGACCTGTATCGATGCCTCACGCAGCGGAAACTGCGCTTTCTGCTCCTGAGTCGCGTTGTCGTCCAGCAGCACGTACTGGGAGATCCAACGGTTCAGGAATACTTCGACATTGCCGGCTGAAGCGAAACTGCCGATCTTGTCGCGCATCATCGCTTTCAGGTAGTGCGCAACGCGCGACACCGAGAAGATGTATTGCAACTGCGCGGACAACACGGCGTTCGCATTCGCGCTATCGGTGCTGTATTTCTTCGGCTTCTGTACCGACTGCGCGGCGAAGAACGCGGCATAGTCCGAGTTCTTGCAATGCACGAGCGGAATGAAACCGAGGTCGCTCAGTTCTTTTTCGCGGCGATCGGTAATCGCGATTTCGGTCGGGCATTTCAGCGCGACTTCGCCGTCGTCGGTCTTGAACGTGTGAGTGGGCAGATCTTCCACCAGACCGCCGCCTTCCACGCCGCGAATCGCCGCGCACCAGCCGAAGTCGTCGAATGCGGCCGTCAGGCGTGCCGCGAAGGCCCACGCCGCGTTACACCACAGATATTTGCTGTGATCGGTGCCGTCCACATCTTCAACGAAGTTGAAGCCTTCCGCGGTCGCGCCGTCTTTCGGATTGAACGGCAGGCGGCCGAGAAAACGCGGCAACGTCAGGCCGACATAGCGCGAATCTTCAGCGTCGCGGAACGACTTCCACTTTGCATATTCGACCGTGTCGAACACCTTGCCGAGGTCGCGCGGCTTGCCGAGATCCGCGAAGGTTTCAAGGCCCAGCAACTCGGGCGACGCCGACGCGATGAACGGCGCATGCGCGGCCGCCGCCACGTGCGACATCTGCTCGATGAAGTAGACGTCTTCCGGCTGACGGGTCACTTCGAAGTCGCCGATGATCGTGCCGAACGGCGCGCCACCGAAGGTGCCGAACTCTTCTTCATACACCTTCTTGAAGAGTGCGCTCTGATCGAATTCGATCGCGGTCTTGAAGTCGCGCACGAGGTCGCGCTTGGGCGCATGCAGCGCCTTGATCTTGACCGTCGCACCGGTATTGCTTTCCTTGCACAGGTAGTCCAGACCGCGCCACGTGCTTTCCATACGCTGGAATTCCGGCGCGTGCATCACCGCGCTCAGCTGCGCGGAGATCAGGCGGTCGAGTTCCGCGACGCGCGCGTCGATCGTGGCCGACAGATTGTCGGACACCACCACGGTGCCGTCGAGCACCTGATGCACGAGTTCGCCGATCAGGTCCTTCGCACGCGCGTGTTCCGAATCGGACTTCGCCACGCGGCTTTTCTCGACGATTTCGTCGAGCAGCGTGGATTCCGTGCCGCTTTGCGCGGTGGCGAGTTGGGCTGCTGCCGTTTGCTGGTTCATCTCACACCCCGTACTTATTCGCCCTGCTTGTCATGATCCGGCGCGCCGGCGTGCTGGTCCGCTGCGTTGCCCTGGTCTTTCGCCAGCGTTTGCAACTGCTGCGTGTTGTTGAGCACTTCGCTCAGCAGGTCCTCGAGCTTGTCATTGCCGGCCAGCTTGTTGCGCAGGTCGGCGAGCTTCGAACGCGCATCGAGCAGGCGCGCGAGCGGCTCGATTTGCGCGACCACTTCATCCGGATTGAAATCGGCCATCGACTTGAAACGCAGATCGACGGCGAATTTGCCGCCCGCTTCGCTCAGACGGTTTTCAACCTGGAACGCGGCGCGCGGTTCGATCGCCTTCATCACGTCGTCGAAATTGTCGCGATCGATGTTGACGAACTTGCGATCGCGCAGCTTCGGCTGTTCGATTTCGGACTGCCCCGCCAGATCGGCCACCACACCGACGACGAACGGCAACTCCTTTATTTCAATCGCATCGCCGCGCTCGACCTCATAGGTCAGTTGAACGCGGGGCGGCCGCACTTTTTGCAAGCGTTTTTGAATGCTTTCTTTCTTCGCCATCGTCGGCTCCCGGATGCAGATGAATCAGGCGTGTGGATCAGCGCAGTGCGCTGAACGGATCGGATGCACCGCCGCTTTTTGCGGCTTTGACGGGTGCGGCAGGTGCCGCCGCGGCCGGCGCCGGTGCTGCAGGCGCGGCCGGAGCTGCAGGCGTAGCAGCCGGAGCCGCCACGCTGGTGGCCGTATCCGCCGCATCTGCGGGCTTGCCCTTCGGGACGTGGCGAACGATGCGCTTCTTCTTCACCGCGGGTTTGTCGCTCGGATCGGGCGGGAACAACGAGGCTTCGCCAAGCGTGTCGCGCAGTTGCTTGGCGAGCGCTTGCGCGTCGGACTTCGCATCGCCCGCGAGCGACGCATCCTGACGCAATTCGCCGAGCGATTGCGTGGCGACGCGCAGGCCGGCTACAGCCAGAACGCTCTTCGCCTGACGGTCGCTCTGATCGCGTTGCAGCGCTTCTTGCGCAGCGACGATGGCCTGGCCGTAATGACCTTGCGTGAACTGGATCTGGGCAATGCGCGACCACGGTTCTTCACGGGTTGGATCGGACTTGGAAAGTTGCTGGTAAAGCGCGATTGCACGATCCTGATCACCGCCCTTGGCGACGGTATCGGCGTCCGCGAGTTGCTTATTAAAAGCCTCCGGCGTGGTCGCTGCGTTGTTGCCTTGTGTCGCGCAGCCGGCAATCACGCCGCATGCCAACACTACCCCAGATAATTTTACTAACAGACGCTCATTCATCGTTTTTCACCGACGTGCGAATTTTTTAATTCAAGGAGAAACCGGAGTTTTGCTTTGCTTCAAGTGCGCGGGTATAGTACAGGCCAATTTTCGATAATTCAACTTTCGTGTGAAGAAGCATTGCACAAAAAAAACGCATGCGGACGATTTAAACGAAACATGCAGAAATTGTTTCCTGGTGCAATAGTGGCAAAGCAGAGAACGGAAAAAATTTCCGCTCGGCCGGCGGCAAGCATGTATGTGCTGTGACAGCAATGCGCTTTGCATAAAGCGCAATACGCGGCATAGCGTTGCTGCTGATTGCCGCCGATTGCCGGATTGGTTTCGTTATTGGTGTTTTGACGGGGGGACGGCGTCGAGCCGGTCGATGTATATGAATTCGCGTCTTGTTCGCCGTGCATCGCTATTGATTGCAAACGCCGCTGCATGCGCGCTTCTGGGCGGCTGCGCGGCCGGCGTGACCGTGCTGGGAGCCGCCGCCAACGCGGCTTTGCAGGCAAGCGGCCTCGGCAAGCCGGACCTGCCCGATGCGCAAAAGCCGCCGCGCAATGTCGGGCTCACGTTATATGCCGCACCGAATCTGAATGCCGCCAATGATAAACGGCCATTGGCGCTCGTCGTTCGGCTTTACGTGCTGAAGGACCCCACTTCATTCCAGCAGGCGCCATTCGACGCCTTTACCGATCCGGCGAAGGAAAAGACCACGCTCGGCGACGATTTGCTGGGTGTGCGCGAAGTGACGCTGATCCCGGGTCAGCGCTACGTTGTCACTGAAAAAGTCTCGCGTGAAGCGCAGGCATTCGGTATCGTCGCGCTATTCCGCGATCCCGCGATGCAGCGCTGGAAATTCGCCTTCGATCCGGCGAAGTCGGAGAAATCCGGCATAATGATCGGCCTGCATAACTGTGCAATGACGGTGACCAACGGCGCGGTGATCCCGCCTGAACAGGGATTGCCTGCGCAACCGCTGAATATGCTTTCTTCCGTAAGTTGCGGTTAAAGATGCCGGGCAAATACGATTTAACAGTTTTTAGAGAATTAACAATGCAGCGCTCGAATCGGTTATCACCGGGCGCGCCACAAGCTGAACGCATATAACAGGTTTGAGATGAGTTATTCCGCAAAAGTGCTCTGGGGGGAAGGCCTTTTTCTCAGGCCGCAGCATTTTCAGCGTCAGGACGCCTATCACGAAGCACGCCTGTTCGAATCGATTCAGGCGATCCAGCCATACAACTGGGGCGTGCGTTCGGTGCGCTTCGACCGCGATGCGCTCGGCAGCAATGTGCTGCGCGCGAGCGAACTGTCGCTGGTGTTTCCGGACGGCGCGCTCTACTCCGCGCCGCAAGCCGACGACCTGCCGCCGCCGATCGCGCTGGACACCTTGCCGGACGGCATCAACGAATTCACCTTTTATCTGGCGCTGCATCCGCTGCGCGAAACCGGCGCGAACTATTCGCACGACAGCAACGCGGGCTTCGTGTCGCGTTACGTCAGCGAGCAGACGCCGGTGTCGGACCATTTCACCGACGCCGCCGAAGCCGACATCACCTTCCTGAAGACCAGCGTCAAACTCATTGCGCATAGCGAGCCGCGCGACCAGTTGCTGTCGGTGCCGCTCGTGCGCGTGCGCCGCACCGCTACTTCAGGCTTCGAGATCGACGACGGCTTCGTGCCGCCCTGCCTCGCGATCGACGCGTCGGCGATCCTGCACCAGCGGCTGCGTCAACTGATCGACGCATTGCAAGCCAAGGTCAATGCGCTGTACGGTTTTCACCGCGAGCCGACCAAGAACATCATCGAGTTCCGTTCCGGCGACATCGCGTCGTTCTGGCTGCTGCACACCGCGAGCGCGGCGTTCGCGTCGCTTGCGCATCTGTATCAGCACCCGGCGCTGCATCCGGAGCGCCTGTTCCAGGAGCTGCTGCGTCTTGCCGGCCAGTTGATGACGTTTTCGAAGGGTTATGCGCTGTCCGATCTGCCCGCTTACCGGCACGACGATCCGGGCCCGGGCTTCGCGCGGCTCGACACGATCCTGCGCGATCTGCTCGAAACGGTGATCTCGACACGCTACTTCGCGATTGCGCTCGAAGAGGTACGGCCGTCGTTCCATGCCGGCCGGCTCGACTCGGGCAAGATCGACGACAAGACCATGTTCTATATCGCGGTGTCGGCGGACATGCCGACCGCCGAACTCGTCGAAGCCGTGCCCGCGCGCTTCAAGGTCGGCGCGCCGGACGACGTCGACAAGCTGGTGCTCTCGGCAATGCCGGGCGTGCGGCTCGTCTACACGCCGCAGGTGCCGCCCGCCATTCCGGTACGGCCGGGCGCATGCTACTTCTCCTTCGAATCGCGCGGCGCACTGTATGACCGCATGTTGCAGGCCCAATCGGCGATGATCTACGCACCGTCGGGCATCAACGATCTTCAACTCGAACTGATCGCCGTCACATCATGAGCTACGCGCCTTCCCTGTTTGGCGGCAGCACGCCTGCCGCGCCCCCCGCCCCCGCCGCCGAGCCGAGCTACCAGGTTCGCTCGCTGCTCGATCTGCTGTACGACGGCTTCTTCATGCTGTTCCTGCTGAAGAACGGCCGCGAGCCCGGCGACGCGCACGAATTCAGCCAGCGTATCCAGCAGTTTCTCGGCGACTTCGAACGCGGCGCGAAAAAGCTCAACGCGTCGGCGGAAGACGTGTACGCGTCGAAGTTTGCGTTCTGCGCGGCGATCGACGAATCCGTGCTGTCGTCGACGTTCAGGATCCGTACTGAATGGGAGCGCCGTCCGCTGCAGCTGGTGCTGTTCGGCGAGCAGCTGGCGGGCGAGAAATTCTTCCAGTATCTCGAGGAATGCCGCGCGCAAGGCGCCGCCCGGCTGCAATCGCTCGAGGTGTTTCACATGTGTCTGCTGCTCGGCTTTCAGGGCAAGTATTTGCTCGAAGGGCCGGAGAAGCTCGCGTATCTGACCGCGCGTATCGGCGATGAAATCGCGCATATGAAGGGCAAGCGCGCGCCGTTCGCGCCGCACTGGCCGGTGCCCGACCAGGTCGCGCACCGGCTCAAGCGCGAGGTGCCGTTGTGGTCGATCGGCGCGGTGTTCGCGCTGGTCGGGCTGCTGGCTTACCTCGGCCTGAACACATATCTGCGCGATCAGACGCTGCATACGCTCGCGCCGTATTCGCAAGTGGTCAAGCTCGGGCCGCAGTCGGCTACGCTGACGATCTCGTTGCCGTAATTCGAGTTGTCGTCGCGGGGGCGTCGAAGGAGCGTAATGACGGCGTCACCCTGCAAAATAAAGGCGGCCCGCTCACGCGCGGCCGCCTTTGCATTACCACCTTCCTGTCACGCCGAAGAACCGCTTACTGCGACTCTTCCGCCCACACCGCATTTTCCCGCGCCATTAGCGCAGTCGATGCCGCCGGTCCAAAGGTGCCTGCCGTATAACCGCGCGGCCGCTCGCCCGATTTACTCCAGCCTTCCAGAATCGGCTCGGCCCATGCCCACGCGGCTTCGAGTTCGTCGCGGCGCATGAAGTGCGTCAGGCGGCCGCGAATCACGTCGATCAGCAAACGCTCATAGGCTTCCGCGCGACGCTCGGTGAAGGCCTGCTGCAAGTCGAGGTTCAGATTCACCGGCAGCATGTGCATGCCGCTGCCCGGCTCCTTCGCGAGCATTTGCAGCTGGATCGATTCCTCCGGCTGCAACTGGATCACGAGACGGTTGCCGTAATTGCGCCCGCCGCTCGGAATGATCGAGAACGGCAGCTCGGAAAACTCGATGACGATCTCCGACACCTTTTTCTGCATGCGCTTGCCGGTGCGCAGGAAAAACGGCACGTTGGCCCAGCGCCAGTTGTTGATAGACGCGCGCAATGCGACGAAGGTCTCGGCGCGGCTGTTGGGCGGCACGTTGTCTTCCTCGAGGTAGCCCTTGACCGGCTCGCCGTTCACCGCGCCGGCCGTGTACTGGCCGCGCACGGTATCGCGCGCGATATCCTCGGGCGTCATGGGGCGCAGCGAGCGCAGCACCTTGAGCTTCTCGTCGCGCACCGCATCCGGATCGAGCGACACCGGCGGCTCCATCGCAACGATGCACAGCAGTTGCAGCAAGTGGTTCTGCACCATGTCGCGCAGCGCGCCGGTTTTGTCGTAGAAGCCCGCGCGGCTGCCCACGCCGACCTCTTCGGCCACCGTGATCTGCACGCGCTTGATATACGGCGCCTGCCACAGCGGCCCGAAAATCGCGTTGCCGAAACGCAGCACCATCAGGTTCTGCACCGTTTCCTTGCCGAGGTAGTGGTCGATCCGGTAGATCTGCGCTTCGCTGAAATGCTTGCCGACCGCTATGTTGATTTCCTGCGCCGACGCCAGATCGTGGCCCAGCGGCTTTTCCAGCACGACGCGCGAATTCCCGTCGACCAGCCCCGCTGCCGCGAGGTTGTCGCAAATATTCGTGAACAGATCGGGCGACGTGGCGAGATAGAACACGCGCCGCGCACCGGGGCGCGACACCGCGTTCAGACGCTCATAGTCTTCGACCGAGTCGACGTCCATGCGCACGTACTCGAACAGCGACAGGAATTTGTCCCAGGCGCCGCTATCGAACGCTTTCTTTTCGATGAAGGGCTTCGCCTTCGATTCCATGAATTCGTTGATGTACTCCTCGCGCGACCAGGGCTTGCGGCCGATCGTGAGAATACGGGTGTCTGGCGGCAGGTTGCAGTGCAGATGCGCCATGTAGAGCGCCGGCAGCAGCTTGCGGAACGACAGGTCGCCGGTGCCGCCGAAAATGATCATGTCGAGCGGCAGGTCGGGGGTGGCAGAAGCGTGTTTAGTCGTCATAGCGCGGTCGCAACGTCGTGATGAAGGGGCGTCGGTCAAGGGGCAGAAAAAGGCGAAAGCGCCGGCTGACCGGCACTTTTTTCTGGCAAACGCATATGGTGCAACGTTTTGAGATTGTTTGCACGGCAACATGTGCCGCAGGTTGGCGCAATATGCCAACTTGCTCCCGTGAAACACGCGCTTACCGAGCCTTTGCCAGGACTTGAAAGGGACGTTTCGAACCGTCCGGCGCGCCGCGTTCAGCCGCCTGACAAGGCTTCGCGCGCCACCCGGCACGCCGCCAGATCCCACGCCGCGCAGCCGACGCTCTTGAACACGACCGGTTTTCCCGGCGGCACCGATGCGGCATTTTCCAGCGCCGAGGCGATTCCGCCGACCTGAGTCCAATCCACACCCGCCTGGATGAAATCGCCGGCTTCGTGCTTCGCTCCGGCTTCGTCGTCGACAAAAAGCGCGCTGTCCGCAATCGTGCGCGCGCCGATCTCGACCATCGCCGGCGTAAACGCGCCGACGCCGATCACGAGCCGCCCCAGACGCGCCGCTTCGTCGTAGACGGCCCGCTTGCTGGTAGTCAGCGCAATCACGACGTCGATCGACTGGGGAATGTTAGCGTCAGGATCCGCCAACGGCTGCGGGTCGCGCGCATTAGCACCATGCGCACCATGCGCGCCATGCTCGCGATGCGCGGCGCAAAACGCTTCGGCCCGCGCGGGCGTACTGCCCTTCACCCAGACGCGCGCATCGGGATACAGTTCGCCGATCGCTTCCAGATGGTTCACGGCCTGCGTGCCGGTGCCGATCAGCAGGAATTCGCGCGGCGCAGCGGCGGTGAAGGTCGCGATGCCGAGCATCGACATCGCCGCCGTGCGCCTACCGGTCACCGTCGGCCCGTCGAGAATGAAGAGCGTCTCGCCGGTGTCGGCGTCGAAGGCCATCACCTGGCCGTGAATCGTCGGCAAGCCGCGCGCTCCGTTGCTCGCGCACACATTGACCAGCTTGTGGATCGCGAGATCCGGCGCGGTGGCCGGCATCGACAGCATGATGCCGCCGTCGTTGAGCGGCACTACGAGGCGCTCCGGGCTCGCGATGCGCTGCTGCGCATAGTCGATGCTCGCGCGTTTCAAGGCGTCGACGAGCGCCGCATACGGAATCAGCCGCGCGGTGGCGGCGGCGTCGAAAATCTGTGTGATCGGGCGGGTCATAGGCGTGTTTATCGAGTCCTTGCAATGGGTTGCGTTCAGTTGCGTGACTTTCGTCTCCGACAATACCCGGCCACGAAAAATCGTGCCGATCACCGATTCGTTGACGAGCGTTTCATCGCGGCCCAGTTCGCCGCGCAGATAGAGTTGCGCGATGCGGCCCGCCCCTTTAGCGCGCGGCGCGGGTCAGCGTCATGCCGCGTCCGGCGTAAAAACGCGCCATCGTCGCGAACGGCAAATACACATCCGCCTGATGCGGCGCGACGCCCGACGGATTGTGAAACCACGCGCCGCCGCTGTCGCGCCCGTGCAGCAAAATCAGATGCCCGCCCTGGCGGCGATTCGGCCGCTCGGGATAGCGGATCTCCGGGCTCACGGAGACGATCGCCAGTGTGTCGCCGTCGATGCGCGCGGCCATCTCTTCGAGCGGCGCCTGCGGCAATACCTCGACCTGAATGCCGAACGCCTCGCCAGTCCAGTCGGCGAATGGCCGGTAGATCAGACCGTCGACACCGCCGTCGTCGCGCATCCGGTACACGCCGTGGCGCAGCGCTTCGTCGAGCAACGCCGCGCGCGGCGCGTGTTCGATGCGCCAGTAATCGAGCGCGGATTCGAGACATGTCAGGCCGCACAGCCGTTTGGCCCAGAACCGGTAACGCTCGGGCTCGCTGAAACCACTGCGCCGCCAGCCGGGATCGTCGCACGGGTCGCCCTGTTGCTCGACGATGTGGCTCACCCATTCAGGGTTGCCCCATTGCGTGTAGTACGGCACTCCGGTGTGGCGTAGCGTCGGTTCGTTCATGAGTCGCGCAAAGAGTGAAAGGGAAGTTTTTTTACAGCATGCTGCGAGGCCGCTGCATCGTGCCGTCGAAGCAGCGGGTAAGTCGTGGTCATCGGGCGGGCGGGTTTTCGGACGGGTTTTAAGTGTGGGCCTAATCTTCGCAGGCCGCTCGCTTGTCTGCAATGCTGCCGCGCCTGGGAGAACCGGACGGCGGCAGCTTTGGCACTGACGGGCAGCGGGTGCAGCGGGTGCAATAGGCCCCTTGTCGATAGACAATCTGGACAACCGTTATTCGCGTCACAGATAATTGTCGTTTATTCGCCAAACGGATATTCTGCAAGTATCTGCCACACAAATAATTGACAAATATTCGTGTGGCGAATAAAGTACATTTATTCGTTTAGCGGATAATTTACCATGATCCACCTCGTCGCCACCCCGGACCAGATGGCCCAGTTGCTTGCCGCCGGCCGGCGACAAGCGGGCCTGACCCAGGCGGAAGCCGCCGCGCGGATCGGCGTCAGCCAGAGCCGCATCTCGGCGCTGGAAACCGATGCCGCCGCCCTCACCCTCGCTCAGTTGCTGGCATTGTGCGGCGCCTACGGCCTGCAATTGCAGGTACGCGACAAGACCCAGCCGGCGCCTGAGCCGGCGACTTTGGTCGAGTGGTAAGCATGGGCCGCCAACCCCATTCGCGGGCGCTTTCGGTGTGGGCCAACGGCGCACGTGTCGGCGCCTGGCGCATTCCCACCCGCGGCTCCATGGAGTTCGCCTACGATCCCGCCTGGGTCGCATCGCCCGCAGGCCGCCCGCTTTCGCTGTCGCTGCCGTTCACGCCCAGCAACAGCGCGCTCAAAGGACCGCGGGTGCTGAATTATTTCGACAATCTGCTGCCGGACAGCGAGACGATCAGAAAGCGCATCGCCCAACGCTACCAGACCGATACGCTGGACGCCTTCGATCTGCTGCAAGCCATCGGCCGCGATTGCGTGGGCGCCGTCCAGCTGCTCGCCGAAGACGACGCGCCGGTCGGCGTCGAGCGGATCGAAGGCACGCCGCTTTCCGACAGCGAAATCGAGACCATGCTGGCGCGCACCGTCGGCAATCCGGCCCTCGGCGCGCCCGACGAGGCGGACGATTTCCGCATCTCGCTCGCCGGCGCCCAGGAGAAAACCGCGCTGCTCTGGCACGAGGGCAAGTGGCAACGGCCGCATGGCGCCACGCCCACCACGCATATCTTCAAGCTGCCGCTCGGGCTGGTCGGCAACAGGCTGGCCGACCTCAGCACCTCGGTCGAAAACGAATGGCTGTGTTTGCGGATTCTGCGCGCCTATGGGCTGCCGGTCGCGAACACCGAGATCCTGACCTTCGGCAAGCAGCGGGTGCTGAGCGTCGAGCGCTTCGACCGGCAATTGCATTCGAGCGGGCAATGGTTGCTGCGTCTGCCGCAGGAAGATTTTTGCCAGGTGTACGGCGTGCCGTCGCACCGCAAATACGAAAACGAGGGCGGCCCGGGCGTGCTGGACCTCGCGCGGATTCTCCAGCAATCGGTGAGCGCGCAGCAGGATCTCGAAACACTGCTGGCGAGCCAGATCCTGTTCTGGCTGCTGGCGGCGCCGGACGGCCACGCGAAGAACTTCAGCATTCGCCTGTTGCCGGGCGGACAGTACCGCCTGACGCCGCTTTACGACGTAATGTCGATCTGGCCGGTGGAAGGCAACGGCCCGAATCAGTGGTCATGGTTCAAGGCCAAGCTCGCCATGGCGATGTGGTCGAGGAGCAAACACGACGCGTTCCGCGACGTGCAGCGGCGCCACTTCAACACGATGGCGCTGAAGTGCTCCTACGGCGCGAACGCCGAGCCGCTGATCCAGCGGCTGGTCGAACAGACGCCGGAGGTGATCGAACGGGTCTCGGCCGAATTGCCCGAACGGTTCCCGGGCAAAGTCGCCGAGCGCATCTTCAAAGGTTTGAAAAACTCGGCGGCCAAACTCGAAAAAATGCCCGCGCAGTAAGGACCTGCGCGGGACCTGCATGGGACCTGCACGGGGCGCGCGCGGGCGATGCACACGGCGTCGCGGCCTCGGCGAGGCGCGCCGCCGCACATGCCCGGACAAACCCGGCATATTTCTCTACAGATGCGGCGAGGTTTCATCGGTAAAATGCATTCGATTCAGAACGCATAAGCGAGTCGCCGACTTTGTCCGTTTCGAGCCCCGGCCCCGGCCGGCTCGGCGACGGTCACACAAAATTACAGAGTGCGATATTTTTTACGATACATTTGCTGTCCCCCGCGTAGCCTCGTCAACGCATGGCAAACGTGCATGGCAATGCTGCGCGTATCGTATCGCGCTCCCCACAGCCACCCTTTAAGACGGCGGATTTTCACGCAGTATGGCCAACGAAACAAACTCACCTGACTCCATCGCAGTCGCCGAGCGTGTGCGCGAGTTGATGAGCCGGCATGGAATCGGCAAACGCCAGCAAACCACGGAACTATGCCGCATCCTCGATCTGAGTTTTTCGCAGGGACACCGCAAGCTGCGCGGCAACAGCCCGTGGACCCTGTCGCAGATCAAGAAGGTCGCCGAGGTATTCGGCGAACCCGCCGCGCAACTGTTCGGCGCGCAGTCGCTCGACCCCGGCATGGTCGGCGCAATCGCCCAGGAAGCGGTGTTCAGCATCGGCGCGATCGAGCTGGCCTGCACCGCGTGGGTGGGCGCCGCGCTCGAACCGGGCAGCCGCCCGGAATTCGTCGCCTACTCGAAACTCGGCCAATGGCGCGTCGCGCGTCACGACGGCACGCTCTACCAAAGCGCGTACGAAGTCCACAAGATCGAGATCTATCCGCGCCGCGCCGAAACCGATAAGCCGACCATCGCGGTGGTCGACGACGATCAGGCCTCCGCGGACAATCTGCGCGACTACCTGGAGCGCAGCGGTTTCACCGCGGTAGCGATTTACGGCCTCGCGGCATTCGCGGAGCACCTGCAAACGCAGGTCTTCGACGGCGTGGTGATCGACTGGCTGTTCGGCTCGCAAACTTCCGCAGCGGCGATTCGCTCGGTGCGCGCGTCGGAGAATCCGGACGCGCCGATTTTCGTGCTGACCGGCGAGCTGCTGACCGGCAAGGCCAGCGAATCGGAGATCAGCCAGGTCATCCGCAATTACGACGTCGCCTGCTATGAAAAGCCGGCGCGCATGGCGATCCTCGTCGCCGATCTATCCAAGCGGCTCAACCGGCCCTGACGCGCCGGCAAGCGGCTGAAGGTGCGTGCTCAGGTTGATGCCCACCGCCCTCCGCGAACCCCGGACGCCGCATCACGCGAAATGCCGCGAAGCCAATGCACGCTGCAATGCGCTGCGCAGTTCCTCGTAATGTACCGGCTTTAATAACGCATCGAAAAACGGCTGCGATCCGGCTGTTCCACCCTGCCCCTGTCTCTGTCCCTGTCCGCCTGCCACATCCGCCGCACCCACCGCCCCCGGCTCGGGCGCATAAGCGCTGACCACGATCACCGGCACGCCCGCCGACGGCCCGCCGCGCGCGGCGAAGTCCGCGAGAAAGGTATAGCCGTCGCGCTCCGGCATGTGCAGATCGAGCAACACCACGTCGCAGTGCCAGGCATCGAGCCACGCGAGCGCGTCGTCGGCATTGGCGACGGCGTGCGCATCGAAATCCATGTGCGCGACCATTTCGCTGAGCGATTCGCGAATCAGCCGGTTGTCGTCGACGATCAGCACGCACGGCCGCGCGCCGCCCGGTTCGGCGTGGGCCCCCCCCGCCACGTCGGGCGGCGCCGCGGCCGCGACCGGCGTGACCGGAATCGTCACCGTGAAGGTCGTGCCCTCGCCCACCGTGCTTGCCACGTCGACGGTGCCGCCGAACAGCCTGACCAGTCCCTGCACGATCGTCAGCCCCATGCCGGCGCCCTCGAAGCGGCGCGTGCGCGACGCATCCAGCTGCGTGAACTCCTGGAAGATCAGCGGAATCTGTGCGCTCGGCACGCCCGGCCCCGTATCGCTGACCACGAAGATCAGCGCCGCCGGCCGTTGCTTCAGCCGCAGGCGAACCGTGCCGGTTTCCGTATAGCGGATCGCGTTGGTGACCAGGTTGTTGACGATCTGACGGATGCGGTGCGGATCGGAATCGACGAGGCCGCTCACGCCACTCGCTTCGCTTTCGAGCTTGAGACCGCGCGCGGCCGCCGACATCGCATGTTCGTCGACGATCGACGCCAGCAGCTCGCGCGGCTCGAAATGCTCGTGGCGCAACTCGAGCTTGCCGGCGCCGAGGCGCGCATAGTCGGTCAGGTCCTTCATCTGCGCTTCCAGATGACGCGCCGCGGTTTCGAGCCGCTGGATCACCTTGCGGTCGGCTTCGGAATGAAAGTTGAAACCCAGCAATTCGATCGACGACACGATCGCGTGCAACGGCGTGCGCAGTTCGTGGCTGATCATGCCGAGAAACGCATCCTTCGCGAGACTCGCCTCGCGCGCGGCGCGGCTCGCCTGATGCTCCGCTTCGAGCGCCGCATGCTGCTGATGCATCAGGCGCGTGCGGCGGCGGCCGTTGAGCACCAGCAGCGTGGTCGCCGCCGCCGACAGCAACAGCAGCAGCAGCCCGCCGGCAAACAGCATGCGGCGCTTGTCGATGAAATCGCGGTTCATCGCTTCGCGGTCCGCCACATCCGCGAAACGGCGGCTCAACGCGAGATCGTTGACCTCGTTCCAGTGCGCACGCAACGCCGCGACGATCTCATTGGCGTGGCTGCGATCCTTGGGCAACACGTCGACCTCGGGCCCGATACCGCCCAGCAGATGATCGAGCGACTGGATTTCGTCCAGTTGCCGTTGCAGCAGCTCGAGCTGAGTGGTCAGCCGGCGCGTGGAACCGGCCATCACGTGCAGCTTCGATTGCAGCAGCTGGTAGCGCAGTATCAGCCGCGGATAGTCGTCATCGACACCCGACTGATAGAGCAGCAGCTGGTTCTCGAAGCGCGCGTAGGCAATCTGCAATTGCGCGGCGTCCCAGTAGAAGCCGTCGTAAGTGCCGGTCAACTGTTCAGTGGCGCGCGGATTGAGCAGGTTCGCGTACAGCAGGTAGCCGATCGCGCCGGCCGGCGCCGCGAGCGCGGTCAGCCAGATCAGCACGTAGAGGAAACGGCGCAATGGACTGCGCGCTATTTGACGATGAGAGCCTTGATCTGCCATACGAATTTCGAGTCGGCGCCCGCGAGTTCTGCAGGAAACGCGTCGCGCGGATAGATAAGAAACAACGGCCCGAAGTCGCTGATCTTCAGACGCTGCCCGTTCATGCTGTAGGCCACGATCACGCCGTAGCGGTCGCAGTCCGATACCGGCACCGTGTACGTGTAGTCGTCGAGCGTATGGAACTCCACTTCGCTGCCGTACGCGCCGACCGCCTTCAGGATATCCGCGAGCAGCGGCCCCGTGAAGGTGGAACGCGGAGTCCAGGTGGTCGCGGTCGTAATGGAATGGGCCGGCAGCGCGAGCAATTGCGCCTCCGTGAAGTGATACACCCCGTGTGAGGCGTCGGTGGTCTTGCCGATTTTGCCCGTCACGTCGAGCGCCAACGACTGCGCCTGCGCACCCCACGCGGCCAGTGCGAAAATCAGGCCCATCGCCATCATCCAGTACGCTTTTTTCCTGCCGTACATCCCTGCGGTCACCTTGGTCATTTGCTTTCTTGTTCCGTTATTTGCTTTTTGCGGGCGGCTTCGCACGGCATCGACTCTCGTCGATTCAGCGCGCCTGCCGCCCTTTTCCAGTCCGCTGCGCCGCCGGCCGCGGCACGCCCCGGCCGCGGCACGCCCCGGCCGGCGACGCGCGTCAACCCCGACGCGCGATCTTTGAACCGCATGCATAATATCGCCAAAATTCCCTGCCTCAAAAACGAGGGCGCGCGCCGCGCCGCCGCCGCGCGACGTTCGCTGTGGACATAACGCCCGCCACGCGCTGGCAACACGATGCAACAAGAGTCATGAACAAGCCGGTTTTGCCCCTGACGTACGAACAACTCGACCACTGGATCGAATCGCTGCAACTGGCGTTGCTGGCAGAGCGCTTCACAATGGCGATCGGCATACTGCGCGGCGGCGCGCCGCTCGCGCTGATGGTTTCGCATGCGGCCGGCACGCCGGTGGCGTTTCTGCGCTACGACCGCAAGACTCGCACGGCGGCCTGGGATTCGACGCTGCCGATCCCGCCCGCGGGCGCCAAGGTGCTGCTATGCGAAGACATCGCGGGGCGCGGCTTTACGCTGGCCGACTGCATCGCGTTCCTCGAGCGGCACGGCCTCGACGTCAAGACCCTGACCGGCGCGGTCGATGATCTGAGCCGCATTCAACCCGATTACGCGATCGACGCGCGCGGCTACTTCGCGCTGTTTCCGTGGGAGCGTCAGGCGTACACCGAGCGTTATCGGCAGGACTGGGAGCGCGTCGAAGCAGGCGCCGCGCCCGCGATGGCCGACGATCATGAATACGCGACCTACGCGATCGACCTCGACGGCATTCTGCTGCCCGACGTGCCGCTCGCGCGCTACGACGAGGATCTGGCCGCCGCGCTCGCCGAACGCGACGCACTGCGGCCTTTCGAGGCGCTGCCCGGCATCGATTTGCCGCGGGTTCGCACCATCATCACCGGCCGGCCGGAGCTGGATCGCGCGCGCACCGAGGCATGGCTCGCCCGGCACGGCTTCGGTCATATGCAACTGGTAATGCGCACGCCGGACACGCACGACGAAAGCCCCGCCGGCGCCGCCGCTCACAAGGCCAGCGCGGCGTTGCGCGGCGGCGTCACGCATTTTGTCGAGAGCGATCCGGTGCAGGCGCTGCTGATCGCGCAGCAGGCGCCGCTGTTGCGGGTGATCTGGTGGGACGCGCACACGCAAACCGGCACGCTGGTCAGCGCGCGCGCGTGGCACTGAGCGTGGGCCCTACGCTTCTTTCGCTTCCCGGGTCGCTGTCGCTTCCTTGCCGTCCCGCGGACGCAGATGCCGCGCGGCCCGTTGCGACGCGACGACGATCAGCTTCATCGTCGCGCGCGTGGCGCCGACGAACAGCTTGCGGGCGGTACGCTCGTCGAACGCATCGAAGTCGACCTCGGTGAGGATCACGCACGGCGCCGCCTGGCCCTTGAAGCGATAGATCGACTCGAACAGCACATCGCCTTCGCGATACTCCGGGTTGCCGAACAGATCGTACTTGCCGGTGAAGCTGCGCAGCCGATGCGGCCCGAGGTGATCCTGCGCGCTCATCGCCGAGCCCTCGCGGCCGCGAAACGACAACACCGCGATATCCTGCTTGCGGAACCCGAGCGACAGCGCCTGCGTGATCGCACGCTTGGTTGCGTCGATGCTGCCCCCGGCGGCGTTCGCTTCGTCATAGACTGACAGCGAAATCTCGGAGCCGTCGAACGGACTGCCCGACGCGAGCCCCGCCGCGACCGGCACCGAGGCGCCGACCACGTCGCGCACGTAGTCGAGAATGTCGCGCGGACTGCGGTAGTTGGTGGTCTCTTTCAGCGTGGTCCAGCCGGGCAAAGTAACCGGCTCACGCATATACAGATTCTGCAACGGGTCTTCGAGCCACCACCACGCGGCGCCGGGCCGTAAAAGGCGTTCGAGCGCGGCCACCCAGGGCTGCTGGAAATCCTGCCCTTCGTCGACGATCAGCACGTCGAACTGCCAGCGCGCGTCGATCGGCGTTTGCACAAAAATCGTTTCGAGCTGGTCGAACGCCCCGGAGGAAGTCCCCTTGGGGGACACGTCGCGGGCCTGGAAATCCGGCTCGCGGCCCGCGTCGCGCGCGATCCAGTCGCATAGCTGGTGGTAGTTCGCCACCTTCGCCTCGGGCGGCGCGACCCGCACGATGTGATCCGCGAGCGGCCGGTTGAAGCACACGTACAAAGGCCGCTGCCCGCGCGCCACGGCGTCCTTCATCACCTGCACCGCCAGTTGGGTCTTGCCGGAACCGGCCGTGCCGATCACGCGTAACCGGAACGGCGAGAACTCGAGCCGCCGCGCCCATGTCGCGAGACCGCCGGCCAGCCGCGTGACGAGCGTGCCGGCCTGACCGACCAGCGCGCTGGTGTCGGGCGTGAGCGCGAGTTCGTCGGCGAGAAAATGGTGGATCTTCGGCGCGCAGGCGAGGCGCGGCTCGTCCGCCGGCAATGCGTCGCGAATGATCGCCGCGAGCCGGTCGCGGCGCGTCGCGTCGACGATGCGCGCGGGATTCACGCCGGCGATCGCCGCATCCTTGACGATGTGGTCCGGACAATACAACAGCTCTTCGATGAAATAGGTCCCCGCGCCGAACGCGGCGGTAAAGCGCCGGTGCATCCCTTCGACGGTGTGCGCGAGCGCAATCGCCACGTTGCGTTCCGTCTGAAGATAGACCTTGACGAGCCCCTTCGGCGTCTCGCGCAGGAAGCCGGTTTTCTGCTCGACGATCATCACGCGTCCCGACGGACTGACGATCACGAAGTCGGCCTCACCGAACACCGAGAAGTTCTGATTCAGCCGGGTCCAATGCACGCCGTGATAGACGGTGTAATCGTGCGGCAGGGCTTGTTCCAGCAATGCGAGGGTTTCGCGTTCGCGTGCCGCCGCGCCGGTGGCGGCGAGGCTCTTCCAGTCGTCGGGGACAATGCGGGCCATGCGGTGCCTCGTCAGATTCGGGTGCGCTCATTGTACGCAACGCGCGCGCCTTGCCGGCACGGCGGATTGCACCGCTGCGGGCAGCGCGGATTGCGGCCCGATGTGGTCCGACGCGTGGCCCGACGCGTCGCAAAGCCGCGGCATCGTGTATCGTTACCGGTCGAACGCCGCGCGAGGTGCGCGGCTTGCCAACTGTAAGAAAAAAGGATTGACCGGATGATTACGATCTGGGGACGCGCCAATTCAGTCAACGTCCAGAAAGTTTTGTGGTGTTGCGATGAACTGGTGCTGCCGTACGAGCGCATCGACGCGGGCCTGCAATTCGGCCGCAACAACGAACCCGACTATCTCGCGATGAACCCTACGGCCAAGATTCCGACGCTGGTCGATGACGACTTCGTGCTGTGGGAATCGAATTCGATTCTGCGTTATCTGGTGCTGCAATATGGCGAATCGAGCCTCTTGTACTCGTCCGAGCCGAAACTGCGCGCGAGCATCGACCGCTGGCTCGACTGGTCGCTCTCCACGCTGCAACCCGCCGAGCGCCCGGTGTTCTGGGCCCTCGTGCGCACGCCGGCCGCCGAGCGCGACGCCGCCAAACTCGCCGCCGACGTCGAAGCGGTCACCTTGCTGTGGCGGCTGCTCGACACGCATCTGCGGGGCCGTTTCTTTCTCGAAGGCGAGAAGTTCACGCTGGCCGACATCGTGATCGGCGCGTACGCGAAACGCTGGTTCGGGCTGGACGGTATCGAACGCCCCGCTCTGCCGAATCTGGAGCGCTGGTATTCGCGGCTTGCAACGCGCCCGGGTTTCAAGAAATACATCGACGCCCCGCTGACCTGAGCCTCTGTGCGGGCGGCCGCCATCGCCATGCTGCAGCCCTGCCACAGCCAGGCGCGATGGCCTTTATAATCGACGCATGAAGACCGCCAAGCCCGCCGCAACCGCCGACAAAGCCACACCCGCCACCGCCGCTCGTCCTCATGGGCCAGGGCACACGCACGGCGCTTCGCCGGAAGCCGCCCTCGTGCTGGCCGAAGAATATTGCCGCGAGCGCGGCGAGAAGCTCACGCCGATCCGCCGCAAGGTGCTGGAATTGCTGCTGAATTCCGGGCGCGCCACCAAAGCTTATTCGCTGCTCGATGACATGCGGCAGATTCATCCCGGCTCGGCGCCGCCCACGGTTTATCGGGCGCTCGACTTTCTGCTGTCGGCGGGGCTCGTGCATCGGATCGAATCGATCAACGCGTTCACCGTCTGCCACGATCTGACCCAATGCCAGCACGGCATTCTGGTGGTCTGCCAGCAATGCGGCAACGTCACCGAACTGCATCAGCCGAAGCTGCGCCAGGCGCTCGTCGCGCAAATCGAAGACGCGGGCTACCGCCTTGCAAGCGAAGAAATCGAATTGAAGGGATTGTGTTCCGCCTGTCAGGCTGCGGAAGCCGCAGCCTCTGCGGCTGGTTCGGCAACGCCGGTAGCCGCCGCTAAATAAGAGCGGGTATTAGCCATCTGGCCGTCGCGGTTTCCAGCGTCAAGGCGCTGGAAACCGTTTGGTGTCGGACTCGAAGCGGCCTGGAATCGGGCCTGAGATCGGGCCCGAAATCGGCCGCCAGACTGATCAGCCCGCGGCGCGGGCGTCGATCGCGTCGTGCAGCAACGTCACCAGGTCTTCCGGCAACGCCGGTTTGGTCATGAAATGCTGGAAACCTTCGCCGATGCTGCGCAGCCGGTAAGCGTCGTCGGTGTGGCCCGTCAGCGCCACGGCTACCGAGGGCGCGTGATCGCCGCGAATCTCGTGATCGCGCAGCCGCTGGATCAGATAGAAGCCGTCCATGGCCGGCAATTCGAGGTCGCACACCACGGCATCGGGCAACAGGCGCAGCGCTGCCTCGACGCCCTCTTCCGCATCCGCCACCGCGACGACATGCGCTCCTTCCGCTTCGAGTAACAAAGTCAGCGATTCCCGGCTATCCGGGTCGTCTTCGACGAGCACGATCGTGGCCTGATCGAGTCTCAATGCTCCGTTCATTTTCCGTTGTTGCTCTATAAAACCGGTTAGGCCGTCAGACGCGGCCAGCGTATCGCCCTGCTGTTGTTGCGGTTCCTGCGGTTGTTGCGGTTGTTGCGGTTTACCGCCGAACCCGGCGGCTACGGTATTGGTATTGCTGTTCATGATTCCGACTCGCTTTCACACGGCGAGTTGCACACAGGCTCGCGATTGTAAAACATGGCCCGAGCGCAACACGCTGCGCACACTAACCCGCCAAAATTGCACGTCGATGAAAAAAACGGCCCTCGGCATCATTGCAATGAAAGGCAATGACCGGCCGATGCCGACACCCGATTCGCCGACGCGGCTCGCGCAAACCCGCTTGCACGGGATGATGCGTAGCGGCCCGCGCGGCTTCTGTTCCGACATCCAGTGTTCTCTTGCGACGCCCGCAGGACGACACTCGGTGTGGCGCTCAGTGCGGCCATTCCTGCGCGGCGTGCACATCCAATCTGCGCATCCACTCGTTAGGGAGCACATTGCGTGCCGCGGCGTGCCTCGCCGGTGTCACGCCGCGGCGGCTCGTTTATCGTCTATAGAAAGCCTGTCGCGCCACCCGCGACGGCGGCGCTATCATCGTGTCCGCGAGACCGCATCGGTTGCGTTCAACCGAGCGCTGCAGCACGCCATGTGATTACCCGCTGATCGCCGTCTTTTCGCTCCCACACTTGAGGCCGCCCGACACCATGTCCGATCTCGACTCCGCCACGCTCGAAACGCTCCGCCATGTCAGCACCGCCACGCTGACCACCCAACTATTCAAGCGCGGCTTGCGCAATACCTTCATGCAAGGCGTCGCGTCGCTCGCCCCACACAGCGGCGCAAATCTGGTCGGACCGGCATTCACGTTGCGCAATATCCCGTCGCGCGAAGACATCGACGTGCTCGACCTGTTTGCCAATCCCGAGTACGCGCAGCGCAAATGCGTCGAGACGATTCCAGCCGGCCATGTGCTCGTGCAGGATTGCCGCGGCGAGCGCGGCAGCGCGTCGTTCGGCTCGATACTGACGCAGCGTTTGCAGGTCCGCGGCGTGGCCGGCATGGTGTCCGACGGCCCGGTGCGCGACAGCACAACGATCGCCGCGCTCGGCATCCCGGTGTTCTGCGCGGGCGCGAGCGCGCCGCCGAATCTGATTCGCCACCATGCGGTCGATATCAATGTGCCGATCGGTTGCGGCGGCGTAGCCGTGTTTCCCGGCGATGTGATCGTCGGCGACGCAGACGGCGTGGTCGTGATCCCGCGCGAGATGGCCGCCGAAGTCGCGCAAGCTGCCGCCGAACAGGAGCAACTCGAAGAATTTCTCACCGGCCGTATCCGCACGGGCGCAGCGCTGCCCGGCACGTACCCGCCGAGCGACGCGACAAAAGCGGCTTACGAAGTGTGGAAAAAGAATCGCGGCGCGCACAAGCCACGCTGAGCGCAACCGGCTACCGCTGCGGTCCGACGCCGTGTGTCAGCAGCGCCACCGCATGCCGCGCGATCTCCTCGCCGCCGATATTGCGGCGCACCGGATCGTCACGCCACAGCTTCGAGGTGGCCAACGGCAGAATCGTCAGCCCGAGCAAGCTGACAAACACCAGTGACGGCTCCAGCTCCGCATTCAGACGCCCTTCCTTTTGCCAGCGCGCGATACACGACAACGCCGCCTTCTGCTGAGCGTCGCCGAAGCGTTCGTGCATGCGCTGGCGCAGCAAGCCGCCATCGCTGATCACTTCGCGTACCCACAGCGACGGGAACCACGGATAGTCCGCCGCGACCTGCACGAACCGCTGCGCGAGTTGCGTGATGGCCGCCACCGGATCGTCCGGATTTTCCTGGAACGGGCCGCTCAGAGACGCGCGCAGCGGAACGAAACGCTCGTCGATGAGCACGTCGAGCAGTTGATCGCGCGTCTTGAAGTAGTAATGCACCATCGCCGGCGTGAAACCCGCCTCGCGAGCAATCGCCCCGAGCGTGGTGTCGACGATGCCCTGCCGCGCGAACAGCGCCAGCGCGGCATCCAGCAGACGGCTGCGCTGCTCCGAACCGCGCGCGGAGCCTGACGGCCTCCCCGGCCGCCGGGCCGGCGCGCTGTTCAAGCCATGCTCATCGGACGCATTACTGGTCATTACTTTCGATTTGACGACTAAAGGGATGTCGCATATATTAATCTCCGAATTAATTAATTTCAACGCCGTGGTGCCATGGATCAATCTACAACGACTCAACCCGCCGAGCTGGCGCACGATAGCGGTCACCCGCCGATCCGTCTGCTGTTTCCGGCGCTGCTGCTCGTCATGCTGCTCGCCGCGCTCGATCAGACCATCGTCTCGACCGCGCTGCCGACCATCGTCGGCGAGTTGGGCGACCTCAACAATCTGTCCTGGGTGGTGACCGCGTACCTGCTCAGCTCGACGATCGTCGTGCCGCTGTACGGCAAATTCGGCGATCTGTTCGGCCGCAAGATCGTGCTGCAAACCGCCATCGTGCTGTTTCTGATCGGCTCCGCGTTATGCGGCATCGCGCAGGACATGACCCAGCTGATCGTGCTGCGCGCGCTGCAAGGACTCGGCGGCGGCGGGCTGCTGGTGGTCACCATGGCCGCCATCGCCGACGTGATTCCGCCGGCCGAACGCGGCCGCTATCAAGGCGTGTTCGGCGGCGTGTTCGGTCTGGCGACGGTGGTCGGGCCGCTGCTCGGCGGCTTCCTTGTCGAGCACCTGACGTGGCGCTGGATTTTCTACATCAACCTGCCGCTCGGGGTGATCTCGCTGGTGGTGATCGGCGCGGTCTTCAAACCGCAGGTCCGCCATGTGAAGCACACCATCGATTACATGGGCGCCGCCTTTCTCGCCGGCGCGCTGACCTGCATCATCCTGTTCACGAGCCAGGGCGGCACGATCCTGCCGTGGTCGTCGCCGCAATTGTGGTTCACGCTGTGCATGGCACTGGTGGCGATCTGGGGCTTCATCCACGAAGAGCGGACCGCCGTCGAACCGATCATGCCGCTTGAACTCTTCAGGCAACGCACGTTTTTGCTGAGCAGCCTGATCGGCTTTATCGTCGGCGTGTCGATGTTCGGCGCGGTGACGTTCCTGCCGCTGTATCTGCAGGTGGTCAAAGGTTCGACGCCGTCGCAAGCAGGCATGCAGATGCTGCCGATGATGGGCGGTCTGTTCGTGATGTCGATGGTGACGGGCCGCATGATCAGCAAGATCGGCAAGTACCGCATGTTTCCGATTGCGGGCACGCTCCTCGTGGCGGTCGCGATGCTGCTGCTCGCCCGCCTGCAACTCGCCACGCCGATCCATGTGATGTATATCGACATGGGCATTCTCGGCTGCGGACTCGGCATGGTGATGCAAGTGCTGATTCTCGCCGTGCAGAATACCGTCGAGTTCAGGCACATTGGCGTGGCCACGTCGGGCGCGACGCTGTTCCGCTCGATCGGCGGCTCGGTCGGCGTGGCCGGCTTCGGCGCGGTGTTCTCGAATGGTCTCGCCGCGCGCCTCGAAACGCTGATTCCTCCCGACACCGAATTGCCGCACGCGCTTGGGCCCACCGCGATCCGCCAACTGCCGCAAGCACTGCGCGACGATTATCTGCAAGCGTTTGCCGGCGCGTTGCACACGGTCTATCTGTCGGCGGCATGCGTGGTCCTGCTCGCCTTCGCACTCGCGTGGCTCCTGAAGGATCATCCGCTGCGCCAGCAGTGATCCCCTATCGGGCTACGCCGCTGCGCGCCTGAATCACGAGGTCGGACGCTGGCTGCTTCGACCTCGTTCTGTTTGATCGTCATACTTTGATCATCACTCTTTCGTCCTACCAATCGTGCCGCCGCACCATCACGCTGCAGCTGCACCGTCGCTGTGAAAAAAACGCGCGGCCCATTCGTTCTGCCGACATATGCGGTGTTTCACAGTGTTTCGGCATACCGACAAAATGTGCGCCTACGCACAAAAGGTAGGTGAGAACGTCGATTGACGTTCTCACGGAAACGCCACATATTTAAAGCAGCAATTTAAAGCAGCGGCACCGCATAACAAGGATTTGCGGCCCAACGTTCTTCAGCGCATGTGGATCGTGATTTACGCCGACATTGCTCCGGCCTCAGCACGATCTGGAGCATGCCGTACCGGCATTGTTTCCCACAGGTGGGTCCACAGCATGTCCACCCAGACACTAATCGGCCATAGTTTTCCGACGCCTTGCAAACGCTGTGGCGGTGCGCTGTACCGGCAGGTCGATTACTGCCCATATTGCGGCGCGATACATCCGCTCGAAGGGGACCCGCACAAGCGCGTCGAGATTCCCAGCAGCCGCGCCGGCGCGATGAACAAATCGACGCCAAAGAGCAGCCTCGAATCGACGCCGCCGGCCGACACCGGCCACGACGCCGACATTAGCGAGGCCGATCGGGTCGAGGCCGCGATGCATGCCCCTATCCTCACGTCGCCCGATGCACCCATTGCGCCGCTCGCCAATCCGCCGCACTGGAGCGGCGGGCACGGAGCTTCAGTGCGGATGATGCTGATGGGGAGCGCGTCGATCGTCGCAATCGGACTAACGTATGTCGGCTATGCACTATTCAGCGATGACCACGAATGGCAGAACAGCAACGCCGACCAGAGCGCCGACACCCACCGGGACGCGAGGACGGCGACTGGAATAATCGCGCTGTACAAACCTGCGCCGTCGCCCAATCAGCCCAATCAGCCCAATCAGGTTAGCCAGGTTAGCCAGGCCAAACCGATCAAGCCGGCTAATCCGGCAACTGCGGCTCCGCCGGTTGCGCCAGCCTCCGCCGTCGCTGTAAAACCTCAGGCAACGCCGCAGTTCCGCAATGCCGCGCAAGCCGTGCAAGCGGCGCGCGCGGCCTTCCGCGCCAACGATCTGACCGCAGCGCAAGCAGCGCTAAGCGCGGCGCAAACGCTGCAACCGGACAACGCCGACGCGCAGAATCTGCTGGGCGAACTGAAGCCATTGACCGCACGCCGCGATACCGCGTTGCGGATGGCGCAAGTGTGCGCCGCGCAGCAGTCGTGGACCTGCGTGCGTCAACACGCAAACGACGCACTCACGATCGACATCGGCAACGCCACCGCGAAGACCCTCCTCGAGCGTGCGATTCGCGAAACCGGTTGGGCGCCGCTCAACTCGCACGCCGCGGCAAGCGGCCCGGCGCAAGCCAGACAGCAGGCACAGCCGCAGACGCAACCGTCGCAAGCCCGGTTGCAAGTGCCGTTGCCAAAGGGTATGCCGGCGAACAGCAGTACATTGGCGACAGCGCCGGCACGGTAGAAAATCATCTGGATAACGAATTGTTAAGCCGTATTCACGACCATTAAGTGACCACTAATCGACCGCTAATCGACCGCTAATCGACCAATCAGACGACCGTAATTTCTCGATCAATCGCATGGCCACTGAGCGGCAACAGACGGACATTGCACGCGAAATGCTTGGAACATGACATGGCAAACCGGCTCACCGACGCTTCGCGCGCGCCGACGCGCGAGCCTGTTCAAACCTGACCGATAGGTAGATCGACCATGCTGAAGAGACTTCTGGCGGGATGGCTTGTGCTGATGGTCATGTCTTCGTTTGCCGTCGCCGAGCCCACGCACTACAAGATCGTCACCGGTCCGGAACGAGGCACCTATATCCAGATCGGCCAGGACCTGTCGAAATGGGTGGCGGGACCTGCCGGCATCGACCTCGAAGTGATGGCTTCGAAGGGCTCGGCTGAAAACGTGCAGCGCATGCGCTTCGAGCCGGGCGTGAAACTCGCTCTGGTGCAATCCGACGTGTACCAGGCCTACATCGATATGGCCAACGCGGGCAACGCCGACGCGGGCACGGCGATCCGCCCGTTGCGGCTCATCATGCCGCTGTACGACGAAGAAATTAACGTCGTGGTGCGCACGGACTCGCCATTGAAAACCTTCGCCGACATCAAGGACAAATCCATCAGTGTCGGTCTGATCGGCAGCGGCACCGCTCAATCGGCAACCACCTTGTATCACCTGATGTTCGGCCAGGCGATCCCGGAACAGAACGTTCAGCATCTGAGCAACGAAGATGCGCTAGCCGCCTTGATCGCGAGGAAGGTGGACGTCGCAATCATCGTCGTCGGGCAGCCGGCAAAGCTGTTCAACGACATGAACCCCGACCTGCTGCAACAGATCCGTCTTCTCAAGGTCGATCCTGCCGCGCCTGAAACCGCCCGCGCGAAGCAGACGTATTTCCCCGCGACGATCCGCGCGAGCAGCTATCCGAACTGGCTGAAAGAAGACGTGCCCACGCTCACCGTCAAGGCCTTTCTCGTCACCTACGACTACGGCCTGCGCGATACCGTCGGCAAGCTGAGCCGCTTCGCCGATTCGTTGTGCGCCAACTTCGACAATCTGCAGGAGCACGGGCATCCCAAGTGGAAGCAGGTGAAAATCGAGTTGCCGCCCCTCGTGCGCGGATGGAAATACTACGGGCCGGTCGAGAAACATCTGCGCGCATGTCTCGCGAACAAAAGCGCGGCGATCAGCACGGCGACGACGCAAGCCGCGCCGAAACCACGCCCCTCCTGCACAGACCAGGAACGCCTGCTTCTGCTGTGCAAATAAGCGTTCCTGCCGTCCTTCAACGTGCGCTGACGGCAGCGCACGTGATCGCATGTTGCTAGCCCCCTCTGACGCGTTTCGCGAGCATTCGATTATCATGAGTCAATCGAATCGCTTCAACGACGCGCTAGTTAGATATGACGAATACAGGCAAGGTATTGATAACCGGGGTGCTCCTGGTTGAGTTGGGATTCGCCTCTTATTTACTGTTCCCAAAAAGTGACAAAGCAACGGCGGAAGCCGAGGCCGGGATGAACAGCCCCCCAATCATCCAGGGGGTCGATTCCCGATTTGGCAGCGATCACGTCACCGCGGGAAGTGTGGTTAGCGCAACGCCGCCCGCCAAAGGCACAAACAGCATCGTCGCGGCACCGCGGCCGCAGCCATCTCCGGTCGCGAAGGTGGCGCCTGAACCTGCTCCGGCGGCCAGAATCGTTGCAACAGAACAGAAACCGTCAACCGCGTCGCGTCAAGAGCCAACGCCAAAGCCGGCACCGACGCCAACGCCGACGCCGACGCCGACGCTCGAATCAGCGAATGCCCAGCAGTCCTTCAGTTCGAAAGCAAGTTCCGCACCGCGAAGCGAGCGCGGCCGTGAAGGTCTGTATCGCCACGGCTCGAATCCGGTCGCATCGGCGATAACGGACCAACTGGTCAAGGAGTCGGCCAAACTCGATCCGGCACTGCCGCCACCACCGAACCAACCCGTTCGTGACGATCCGCATCGCCGCGGCTCGAACCCGGTCGCGGCGGCGATGACGGACGCACTGGTCAAGGAGTCGGCCAAACCCGATCCGTCATTGCCTCCACCTCCGCCGCAGTCGCCGAACCGGCCCGCCACGCAGTAAGCCGGTGTAAGCCGGCGCGGTAACGACCTGCGAAGCGCCGGCTGCCGTATACGTGCAATCAGGTAACGCTCGCGTCTATTCCCGGGACAAGGCGCGCAGCCAGAAAATCAATCAGCGCGCGTACGCGACGCGGAACCGGACGGCCCTCCGCCCACAACAGATGCACGGGTACGGGCTCGGGCTCGAACGAGTCGAGCACCGTTACCACCTGACCATCGTCGAGCAGTTTTTGTACCTGGAAAATCGGTGCCCGGCCGATCCCTGCTCCGGCCGCGGCCGCTGAATTGCAGGCTAGCGCGCTCGTCGACCGGAAGCGCCCCGCGACCTCGACTGCACCGCCTGCCCGGTTGAATCTCCAGGTTTCGCGTAGAGCGTGCTGGCGCACGACGCAGTCGTGCGCGGCAAGCTCGGACGGATGGGCCGGGTAGCCGCGCGAAACGAAATACGCCGGCGAACCGAAGACGACACGCCGCAAGGTACCCACTTGCCGCGCTCGCAGATTCGAATCCGGCAGATGACCGAGGCGAACCACGAGATCGATGTTGGCTTTGGCGAGATCGAGATGCTGCTCGGCAAGCACGAGTTCTACCCTGACGTTTTCGTGGATCGCCAAAAACTGCGCGACAAGCGGCGCAACGAATTCAGCGCCGAAAGCCGTCGGTGCGCCGACGCGAATACCGCCGCGCAACTGGGTCGCATGCTCGGCGAGTTCATCACGTGCGGCTTCGATTTCTCCGAGTGCGGGCCGCAGCCGCGTGGCGAACCTCAAACATGCCGCGGTCGGCTGCACACGGCGCGTCGTTCGGTGGAACAAGGTCGTGTTCAGATCGCGCTCGAGCGCCGCAATGGCGCGGCTCACTGACTGCAGCGTCCGCCCCAGCGATCGCGCCGCCGCGGTCAGACTGCCTTCGTCGAGGATCGCCAGCAGCACTTCATAGTCGTCTTTGTTCATGCGCGTCATTCTCTCGTTTCCTGGAAGAATGTCTGACGGCTCGCGCGGCTATGCGCGGCCACGCCGCCGCCGTACATTCTAGCCATCTCGACAGCGACACCCGATCAGATTCGCAGGAGGCGACGAATGACTCAACGAAACGGCAACGAAATGCCCATGAGCTACAGCAACCGGTTCAATCTGGCCGATGCGCGCCAGGTCGTGGCGGCGGCCGAAGAGGAAGCAACGCGTCACGGCTGGCCCATGGTGATCGCCGTCGTGGACAGCGGCGGGCACCTGATCCTTCAGCAGCGGCTCGATGGAGCGCAACTCGGCAGTATCGACGTCGCAAGACAGAAGGCCGAAACAGCCGTGCTGTTCCGGCGTCCCACGCGCGTTTTCGAAGACGCGCTCGCACAGGGGGGACTCCATCTGCGCCTGCTCGGGATGAACAATCTGGTGCCGCTGGATGGTGGCATTCCGCTGATCCGCGACGGCGCCGTAGTCGGCGCCATCGGCGTGTCGGGCATGCGCTCCGACCAGGACGCGCAGGTTGCCGAGGCCGGCGCTGACGCGCTGCCGGCAGCGAAGCCATAAGGAAGGCGCGGAAGGCGCCGCCCCCGAGAGCCGTTCACGCTGCGGCCACCACCGTCACGTCGCGACATGCCGGCGGCACACCGTATGCAGCACCGCGGATTCGTCGAATTTTCGCTAAGACAGCGAAGCAAGCATGATCGACAATCGTCGGAGATGAGCCTTGAACGCGTCGCTCGTTTCGCGATCGTTTTTCGGGTCCAGGTGCGACGTCTCGGCGAACTCGACCTGCTCATGGAAATCATTGGCGACCTTGCGCCTCATGTCCTGCGGCATCGCCCGTAAGATGGCGACCAGCAAGGCCTCCTCGGCGTGCATCATGCCCAGAATTGAACGGGTATCCATATGAGAGGCTCCGTGGTAGGCGTCGTACGTGCAATCTAGCACGATCCGCAGGCGCATTGCGGTGCGTTTGTCCATGATGCGCGCTGTCGGAGCAGGCTGAAACGCCCGGCAAAGGAAGCGGGCGAAGCGGACGAAGAGGGCCATGCGACACACGAGGCGGTAATTCCCCGACAATACGGGTGCGACGGTTTCAACCACCACGTTCGCATCCATACGACAAAGGGAGTCACCGTAAATGGACAAGCGCCAATTCCTGGCCAGCGCTGCTGTACTTGGTGCATCCGCCACACCTGCGTTCGGCCGGAAGCATGGCCGGAACGAATCCTGTGCCGCATCACCCGTGCTTCTGACGATCACCGGCGCGATCAAGCGCAGTAATCGCGGCGCACTGGATCCGGCGTTCGACCAGTTGCTCGCGAAGCAGCAAGTCAAATTTCCGCAGGCGTATGCGCTCGACTTTCAGTCGATTGCGAGCCTGCCCGCCGTGACGATCAAGCCCACCACCGAATACGATGCCCGGCAGCATACGTTGAGCGGCCCGTTGCTCGGCGACGTGCTCGAATACGTCGGCGCGCCGGGCGCAGGAGAGACGCAGATACTGCTGCGCGCAATCGACGGCTACGCGGTCATGACGACGCTCGACAAAGTACGCGCCTATCGCTTTATCGTGGCGACGCATATGGACGCCAAGCCGATGCCGCTTGGCGGCGTGGGGCCGCTATGGGCAGTCTATGACGCCGACCATATTCCCGAGCTGGCGGCCAGGCCGCTCAAAGATCGCTTCGTGCTATGCCCGTGGGGCCTGTATCACATGCAAGTGATCGAAGCGTAACGACGGCGATGACGCGGCGGCAAACGTCGCCCGGCTTCATTTCACGGCGGCCCTTGTTTGGCGGCCCTTGTTTACATGTCATCATTCTGGCGAACGACAAGCAACTCATCAAAGACAACGCGCCGCCATGCCGACCGCCTTCGCCCAAACCGTCGAAGCCCGCTTCGCCGAACTCACTCCCACAGCCAAGCGGATCGCCAGCTATCTGCTCGCGAATCTCGACCGGCTGGGCCTCGAAACCGCCGATCAGATCGCGCAGCAGGCCGGCACCAGCGGCATTTCTGTCGGCCGTTTTTTACGCAGCGTCGGCTACCGCAATCTCGACGATCTGAAGCGCGAACTGCGCGGCACGCAGGAACGCCCGTGGATGATCACGGACCGGCTCGACGCGTTTCGCCGTGCGTCCGGTACATCCGACGCGTCTGACGCGTCTGACGAACACGTCGCCACCGCGCAGGCCGGCAGCGCCGCCGCCCTCAACCCGGCCCTCGCCCGCTCGCTCGAACTCGAAATCGCCGCGATCCAGCACGTCTACCGACTCGCGCAATCGCCGGTGTTCGCCCATGTCGCCGAACGTATTTCGAACGCGGATGCCGTCTACATTCTCGGCATTCAATCGACGCGCGGCATCAGCAACGCGTTCTACAGCTACCTCGAATATATCCGCCCGCGGGTGTTCTATTCCGACGGCATGTCGGGCTCCTACGTCGATTCGCTGAACTCCGGGTTCGCGTCGCCGTACCTGATCGTCACCGACACGCGCGCCTACTCGATGATCGCCCGCCGCTATTGCGAGGCCGCCACGCGGCGCGGCCTGCCCTTTGCGCTCGTCACCGATATCTATTGCCCGTGGGCGCGGGATTTCGCCGGCGATCTTCTGCAGGTCAAAACCGACGTCGGCCAGTTCTGGGACTCGCTCGCGCCCCTCACGTGCCTGTTCAATCTGCTGATCACCGCGATCGTCGAACGGCTCGGACCGACGCTTGACGAACGCGTCGCCCGCAACCGCGAACTGCAAGGCGAGCTCAATCAGTTCGAGCCCTGAAGCTTCGACGGCGAGGCCGGCGTTGTGCTCGACCATGAAGAACGTCACGCCGTGGCGGTCGATCGTATTGATCAACTCCAGCACCTTGTCGACGTACAACGGCGACAAACCCACCGTGGGCCACATTGCGGTATCCTCACCGGCTCGTTCAGAAGGAGGATTCATGAAGCTTTCGATTTGCCTGGCGGTTGCCGCCCTCGCGCTGTCCGCAACCGCGTACGCGCAAACCTCGCAGACCTATCGTTTCGGCGAAGGCCAAAACACGCTGCCCTCAGGCAATACGCATCCGGCACCCGCGCCGGGCGCGCAGGCGCAACAGCCGCAGCCCGCCGAACACGCTCCTTCCAAGGCCAAGCCGAAGTACAAGGCAAAGCATCATCGGCATCATCGCGGGCATGTGACGCAGCCGGATCGGTACTCGCACAACTGATCGGCGCCGCGCTGTTACGGCCTATCGATACCGCCTTTCGGCACCGCCTATTCGATACGACCTATTCATCGCGGCGATTTTTGACTCGCTTCAAATCCGCGCGCGTTGCGGGCATAGTGAAACGTATCCGCAGAGACACCGGCTACAACAGGAACACGTATGAGTACCGCCCGCCACGCACCTTCTTCAACCAATCCGGTCCACACCCCACCCACCGCGCCGCTGATCCGCGACGTCACCGAAGCCGATCTGCCCGCGATTCAGGCGATCTACGCGCACCACGTGCTGACCGGCGTCGCCTCGTTCGAAGAAACGCCGCCTTCCGTCGACGATCTGCGCATGCGGCTCGCGTCGGTCCGCAGTCACGGCCTGCCGTACATGGTGGCCGAGATCGGCGGCGAAGTCGCCGGCTATTGCTACGCGACGCCCTACCGCCCGCGCGCCGCATATCGCAACACGATCGAAGATTCGATCTACGTCGGCGACGCATATCGCGGCCGGGGTCTGGGACGCGTGTTGTTGCAGGCGCTGATCGAACGATGCGAAACCGGACCGTGGCGCCAGATGGTCGCCGTGATCGCCGACGAAGGCAGCGGCGGCTCCCTCTCGCTGCATCGGCAACTGGGCTTCGAGCTGATCGGCACGTTGAAAGCGGTCGGCTTCAAGCACGGCCGGTGGCTCGACACCACCTTGATGCAGCGAACCCTGGGCGTGGGCGACGCGACCGTACCGGACGATCATCTCGCGTCGGCACGCAGCTGAAGCGCTGCAAGCCGGCGCGACCATGGCGAAGGACGGCATTCCGCTCTCCGCTCGCCGACCTGCTCGACGCCGTCGGCGTCTCCCGGCCGCATTTCAACGGCGGCCCGGACAGCTCCGTCAACGTGCACGCGGCAAGCGTGTGAACAGCGTCGGGTAGTCGATCACCAGGCCGTCTTTATCGACCTTCATATTCGCCGTGAAATTGCGGAAGATGCCCTCGTAGCGATACTCGCGGTTCAGCTCGATGCACGAATACGCCTGCTCGACACGCGTGACCTGCAAATCAGGCGTCGAAATGTACGCCACGGAAATCGGCTGACGCTCGCCGACAGCCAGTTGCAAGCGGCGGATCGGCAGCGTGTTGGTGAACGGCGTCGCCGCTATATCGATGTCGATACATCCCTCGATCGAGCTCAGCACGAGGCCGTGGCCGTCGCGCCAATGGCCCGCGCCGTCGCCGTGCAATTCCAGCTCGCCGCCGCCGACGATCTTCAGCCACGCATACGTGGTGCGCCACTGCGAATCGCAGCGCACCTTGTAGTGCAGGCCGTAGGCCTTGCCGTAGCGCTGCCCGACCACGGCGCTTTCGACCGCAACACCGTCGTCGCGGGCGTCGAACGCCAGATGCTCGACGCCGTCGCCCTCTTCCGATATCCATCGTAGTTCACGCATCAGCTCGTCTCCTAGTGGAACGGCGTGGCGAATCCGTGGGTCCGCGTGCCGGCTCCATATCGTAGCGCGAACGTGGCGGGAATGCCCGGCGCGGCGTCAGTAGCCTATGCTTGAATTCGCTCCCGATGCGATTCGCCGTGGCCTGCACGGTTGCCGCATTCGTCAGATCGACGAGTTCGACGAACTGCACCCCCGAGCCCCGCGTCGCGCAACCGCGCCGCGGCCGCTTCGCCGAGGCTGGCGTGCCGCGCGCCGAGCAGCACGCACAGCCCCGCTTGCGCCAGCGAGCGGGGCGATGTCGTACCCGATGCCCTTGTTCGCGCCGCTAACCAGCGCGATCCGTTTTGCGTCGTCTTGCATACGTGCTCCGTTCATGGGTTGGCCGGGTTGAAATGTCGGTTTATGAACCATCGGGTCCTGCTTCAAACATGCTGCAAACTGTCGTACGCCTGCGTGTCTGCATCAAGAACGCAGGCGAAGACAATGTACTCTTACGCCAAGGAGACGGTTCGCTACGAATCACCCAGCGTGTCGAATATCTATTAATCAGCCAGGAATGTAAAAAATGAATCTCAGGGCTCTACAGTGCTTCGTGATTCTTGCGGAAGAGCTCAATTTCAGTCGCGCAGCCGAGCGCCTGCATATCGCGCAGCCGGCCCTGAGCCAGCAGATCCGCTTGCTGGAAGAGCGGCTCGGAACACAGCTCGTGGACCGGACAAGGCGCCCGCTTCACTTGACGGAGGCCGGGCACTATCTCTGCACGGAGGCGCGTCAAATACTCGACGCCTGGGAGCAGGCGACACTCGGCGCGCAGGAAATCAGCATCGGCCGGCGCGGGTGGCTGAGCATCGGCTTCACGCGATCCGCGATGTACAGCATCCTGCCGCCCGCGCTCAAAGCGTTCCATCACGCTTACCCGCAGGTCGAACTCAAGCTCTTCGAAATGCTGACCGAAGAACAGACCGACGCGCTGCGCGACATGCGCATCCACGTCGGTATCGGGCGGCAACCGCTTCCGGTCGCGGGCTGTACTTCCTATCCGATTCTGCGCGAGCGCGTGATGGCCGCACTCGCGCCGGACCATCCTCTTGCGGGACGAAAAAAAGTGCGTATTGCCGATCTCGCCGATACGCCGTTGATCCTCTACCCGAAACATCAGAACGCGCAATTCAAGCATTCCGTCCAGTCGCTCTATCGCGACGCAGGGATCACACCGTTCATCGCGCATCAGGCCTATGAAATCCAGACCGCTATTGCTCTGGTTGCAGCAGGATTGGGCGTGACATTCGTGGGCGAATCGGTTGCAAGGCATGGACGCGCCGACGTGGTGTTCCGCCACATCGAGGGCCCCGGCTCGTCGCAACGCACAACGCTAGCCGCCACCTTTCGCACCGACGACACCTCCTCCCATCTGCACGCCTTCCTTGCCTGTCTCCCCGAGCCGCTTGCCGGCGCCACACTATAAGAAAATATATATACAAGAATAAGCAAGCTGTCTTGGACTGACCGTCCACACGTTCTTATCATTGGCGTCACGCTTTAGCCCGACGCCATAGCCAATTGCGAACGGCCCGAAAGCGCGGCCTGCACGGCCTGAGGAACTGCCGGCAACGACCCGGCGGTCCGCCGGTCCGGCAGCCAGACGATAAGAACGCGGCAACGGCCACGGCCGTCGCCGCCAGGCAGGAGACAGCATGACCCATTTCAACGAAGCGGCGACCATGCGAAAAGTGTACGGGCGGCTCATGCCTCTGCTTTTCGCCATGATGTTCTTCAACTATCTGGACCGGATCAATATCGGCTTCGCAGCGCTCGACATGAACCGGCAACTGGGTTTCAGTCCGGCCGTGTTCGGTTTCGCCGGCAGCATCTTTTTCGTCGGCTACATGTTGCTGGAAGTGCCGAGCAACCTGCTGCTGCATCGCGTCGGCGCGCGCCGCTGGATCGCCCGCATCCTGCTCACCTGGGGCGCGGTGGCGGCGGCAACCGCCTTCGTCTTCAACGATTCGAGCTTCTACGTTTTGCGCTTCCTGCTCGGCGTGATGGAAGCCGGTTTCCTGCCTGGCGTGGCGGTCTACCTGACCAAGTGGTTTCCGGTGCGCTATCGGGCCCGCGCGGTGGGCGGCTACATCATCGCCGGTTCGTTTTCGGCCGTGCTCG
The DNA here is from genome assembly GCF_058781505.1 of Paraburkholderia sp. FW306-2-2C-D06C. Lineage (NCBI taxonomy): Bacteria > Pseudomonadati > Pseudomonadota > Betaproteobacteria > Burkholderiales > Burkholderiaceae > Paraburkholderia > Paraburkholderia sp. FW306-2-2C-D06C. The sequence continues at coordinate 43,719 of NZ_JBYSWU010000015.1, forward strand.
GCGGCCCGATCTCGACGGCGCTGATGACCTACGCCAACGGCACCCTTGGTTTGCACGGATGGCAGTGGATGTTCATCCTCGAAGGCGTGCCGGCGATGCTGCTGGGCCTGCTCACCCTGCGCATCATGACCGAGCGCCCCGCTGATGCAAACTGGCTCGCCGATGACGAGAAACGCTGGCTCGAATCGACCCTCGAAGCCGAGCGCAAAACGCTGGGCGAACACGCTCATTTCTCGCTGCTGCGCGTGGCGAACGACATCCGTGTGTGGAGCCTTGCGTGTCTATTCGGTTGCGCGCTGGTCGGCATCTATGGCCTGTTCCTGTGGCTGCCGCAGATCGTCAAAAGCCTCGGCCACCTGAGCAACCTCGAAGTCGGCTTTCTATCGGCCGCGCCGCCGCTGCTGGGCGTGTTGGGAACGTTCGTGATCAGCCGCAGTTCCGACCGCACCGGCGACCGCAAGAAACATCTCGCGTTCGTGTACGGCATGAGCGCACTGGCGATAGCGGGCAGCGCCTACGCGCCGAGCCCGGTCATCGCTTACCTGCTGCTGTGCCTGACCGGTCTTTTCATCTATGCCGGCAACCCGCTGTTCTGGAGCCTCGCGTCGTCGTTCAGAACCGGCGCGGCGGGCGCCGCAACCATCGCGCTCATCAATACCGTCGCGCAGTTCGGCGGACTGGTCGGACCATGGAGCATCGGACTCGTGCGCAATGCGACGGGCAACTTCAAGCTGGCGCTGCTGACGATCGCGGCTTTTCTGGTGGTCGCGACGATCATCGCGCTTGTCATGCGCGTCACGCCGGCCGAGGACGAAACAGCGTCGCTGGCGGCCGCCGACCCCGCAGCGCGAACCTGAATTCAATCGCAGTACCAACACACCACGCCGACAGACCACGAACGGATATCCCAGCATGATCATCGATTGCCACGGTCACTACACGACCTCGCCGCCGCAGCACGAGGCCTGGCGCGCGAAGCAGGTCGCCGCCCTGCAAGACGGCGTGTCCCCGCCACCGCGGCCGGCCATCAGCGACGACGAGATTCGCGCGAGCATCGAAACCGGCCAGCTTCGAATCCAGCGCGAGCGCGACACCGACCTGACGATTTTTTCGCCGCGCGCGGCCGGCATGGGCCATCACCTCGCCACCGCCGACGCCAACGCCTACTGGTCGAGCGAATGCAATGACCTCGTGCATCGCGTGTGCACCCTCTTCCCGCGCAACTTCGCCGCCGTCTGCCAGCTGCCGCAAGCGCCGGGCGTGCCGGCCGCCAACTGCATCGCCGAGTTGCGGCGCTGCGTGGAAGAGTTGGGTTTTATCGGCTGCAATCTGAACCCCGATCCGTCCGGCGGTCATTGGGCGGGACCGCCGCTCACCGACCGCTCGTGGTATCCGCTCTACGAAGCGATGGTGGAACTCGACGTACCGGCGATGATCCACGTCTCATCGTCGTGCAATCCAAATTTTCACGCGACAGGCGCGCACTACATCAACGGCGATACGTCCGCGTTCATGCAACTGTTGAGCGCCGACCTGTTCGCCGACTTCCCGACGCTGCGCTTCATCATCCCGCATGGCGGCGGCGCGGTGCCGTATCACTGGGGACGCTATCGCGGGCTTGCGCAGGACATGAAACGGCCGCTGCTCAACGAGTACCTGCTGAAGAACGTGTTCTTCGACACCTGCGTGTATCACCAGCCGGGCGCCGAACTGCTTGCCAAGGTCATACCGGTCGAAAACATCCTGTTTGCTTCGGAGACCATCGGCGCGGTCCAGGGCATCGATCCCGAAACCGGGCACTACTACGACGACACGCGGCGCTATATCGACGCCATCGAGTGGCTGAGTCCCGCCGACCGGCAGCGTATCTATGAAGACAACGCCCGCGCGGTGTATCGGCGCTTGTCGCGTCAACTGGAACTGCAATTTTCAGCGGAAGGGATAACCACATGAACCCGATCGGATGGCGCGAATACGAGTCCGCGCCGCAAGCGGGCAGCGCGACGCTCGATGCTTTGCGCGAACTGGCGGTCTCCCTGTTGAGCGACAACATGGCCCGCTCGAGCGGCATGGTCGGCTTGCGTCCCTTCCATCAGCCGAAACCGATGGCCGGAACCGCAGTCACGGTGCGCACGCGGGCCGGCGACAATCTGGCGATTCATCGCGCATTCGACTTTTGCCGGCCGGGAGATGTTCTGGTGATCGACGGCGCCGGCGAACTCACGCAAGCGCTGATGGGCGACATCATGGCCAGCTATGCGGAGAGCCTGGGCGTGCAGGGTCTCGTGATCGACGGCGCGATCCGCGACGTCGGCGCGATACGGAGACGCGATTTTCCTGTGTACGCGCGCGCCGTCACGCATCGTGGCCCCTACAAGAACGGCCCGGGAGAGATCAACGTGCCGGTCACCGTCGGCGGAATGGTCGTCCATCCTGGTGACGTAATCGTCGGCGATGAGGACGGTTTGCTCGCAATCCCACTCAGCGACGTGGAAACGGTGATCGAAGGCGCGCGGCGCCAGGCTGCCAAGGAAGCCGCGGCGCTGAGTTCGATCGTCGACGGTTGTTTCGATCGTTCATGGGTGATTCCGCACCGCGACCGGATGATGAATGGCTGACGCGCAAGCGACTGCCTGTTATTCTGCGTCGCGTTGGCGTCATCCACTCAATCCCTGAACATAATCGGTCCGTCATGCCGGAACATCTAGACGCGTCAGCCCTCATCGAACTCGCGAGGTGTGCTGAAAGTGTCGCCAGTGCACCATGCAGCTGTACGCGAACTTCGCTGGACGGCTGGCAATCCCAACCGCTTTCTCTAGACGAAACACAGTTTCAGGAGATCGGCACGCTCGTGTCGAATGACGAAGCCGAACCCACGTTCAGCGAGTTCCTGCCCAGCAAAACGAGTTATTGGTCCGCCGATGCACCCATCGCGCCGCGCTATTTCCCCTATAACCGCTGTGGTGTCTGGGAATGTTCGCAGTGCCGCCGTCTCTATCTGCGTTATACCGAAGGCGGTGGATACTTCGTCGATCGCAGGATCCGCGCCGTGCAGTCCGTCTTGATTCAGGACGTTCCTCTGTAACGGTCGATCTGGGAAGACCGCCAGCGCCAGCCAGTGACCGCGCACACGGTCTCAGAAGTTCCTCGGATCCATCGGCTTTAATTGCCATGGCAGGTCAAACGGCAGAAAACGCTGCAACTCTGGCGGAATAAGGTCGACGTGCGGCCCGATCAGATTGCCGCCAGCGAGACGGCGCATCGCCGATTTATCGAGCCCGTCCACGCGGGCCAGATCTTTGATAACAAGTGTGGTCATGATGCTCTCCTGGAGATGGTCGATGAGGGCCTTTGACACGGCGCTCACCAACCGCCATGCATGGACCATGCCATCCGACAGCGAGGCTCTCTACTCACCTTCGTCGTCGCACAGACGCAAGACGTGTCGGTGCTCAGCCAACACCGGCGGCTGCGATGTTGGGGCGGCGGGGATAGTCCCTCCCCGCTTCCGGCGATACGATATGGTTGTCCAAGCGCAAATTGCAGATCCTGATGCTCGACGAAGCGTCCCGAAAGATGCCGGCTGTGTCCAAGGGCCACCGAGATGCGCCAGATGGAGCGGCGCTGACCCTGAGCGTCGCCAAATTCGACTTTGAAATGCGCGAAGTCGACCTTGACCTGTCCGCTGACAAGGTGGTCGACCCGGCCACGCTCAATCGCCTGCACGCATGTGCAGTGACAGCGCGGCCCGGGCCGGCTGGCGATCCGGGGCGCCGCCGCACTTTTTTTGCAGATTTTCCTAGAATGGCTAGGGAGAGCGGTGCGAATCTGCCGCGCTCAAGGAGATCATCATGGAACTTCACATGCATTCGCACCATTTTGCGCGCCGCATGCCGGACTGGCGCGCAGCGGTGATCGGCGGCTGCGTGGCAGGCGCGGTGTTCCTCGTGCTCGAGCTCCTCGCGATGTGGGCGATAGGGCAGAGCCCATGGGGGCCGCCACGGATGATCGCGGCGATCGTCCTTGGCCGCGATGCGCTGGCACAGCCTGCGACGTTCGCCGTCGGCATCATGCTGACGGCGCTGATCGTCCACTTCGTGCTAGCGATCGTTTTCGCCGTCATTCTCGCGGTGATCATGGCGCCGTTCAGCCTCGATTCGAGCGTCGGAATGGCGTCGCTCGCCGGCGGGCTGTTCGGCGTGGCCGTGTACCTGGTCAATTTCTACGGCATGACCGCGTTTTTCCCGTGGTTCGCGGAGGCCCGCGGGTGGGTGAGCTTCATCGGCCACATCGTGTTCGGGCTGGTCGCGGCCGATATCTATCTGCGCCTCGAGAGGAAGGAGGCAGAGGCGGGTGGAACGGGCGCGGCGACGGGCTGATACCTTCCCGCTAGTTAGTCGGCTAGCTAAAACGGCCGCAGATCGCTTGCGTCAATTCGCGCGGCTGCGGCCGTTTTCTTGTGACCGGGCGTCTCGGGCTCATCGCCTGAACAGCCAGATCAGGATCGACAAAACGACCGAAATGACGATGCACGTCACGATCGGAAAATGGAAGCTGAACCCCGGCCGTACGATGTTGACGTCGCCGGGCAGACGCCCGAGCGGGAGCCGGGATAGCCACCGCCAGCCGAGACCTGCGGCGACGAGGAGTATTCCGCTGATTATTAGAACGCGTTGCATGGCGATGTTTTAGATAGAGCGCGTCGAGAAACCATACGAGCCTGGCCGTGACGTCCAATGCCTTTTGAGGGCGCTCCAGAATATCGTAGTACGCATTGCGCTCGCTCGGCGGTCGCCGATCAGCGCTGACGAAACCGGCGCTCGTCCCGCGAGCGCCGGCGCCATCTGGAATCAAGCGCTCCGCGCTTCGGCCTCGACCGCGTCGGCCAGCGCCGCCATCGTCGCGAACCTGAACGTCGGCGTCGTGACTTCGGACGGCGTCGGCGTCGCGCCGAAACCCTTCAGGCCTTGCCGGCGTTCGATCCAGCACGTCGAATAGCCCAGCGCGGTCGCCACGCCGATATCGTGATACTGGCTCTGCGCCGTATGCAGAATCTCGCCGAACTTGTAGCCGAACGCAGCCTGCCGACCACGGTTGTACGCAAAGAATTGCGGATCGGGCTTGGCGACGCCGGTTTCATCGCACGTCACCGTGTCGTCGAACGGATCGCCGAGCGTGTAGGCGTAAGACGAAAGCGCCACGCGATCCGCATTCGTCATGGCGACGAGGCGAAAGTGTTTGCGCAGACGTTTGAGCGCATCGACTGAATCGCTGAATGCGGGCCAGTCGAGCACGTCGCGCTGGAACGCAGCGGCAGTTTGCGCGTCGTCCGGCAGACCCAGCTCTTTTGCCAGCGACAGATAAACGTTCGCCATCTCCTTGCTCGAACGGCCCGGATGCTTTTCACGGCCGCGCATGTACGGCTGGAAGATCTGATCGTCGGTCAGGTCCTTTGCTGCGTCGCCGCCGAGCCGGCGCACCGAAGCGAGCACGCCGCTTTCAAAGTCGATCAGCGTGCCGACGACGTCGAAAGTCAAAACCTTGAATTGAGTCAATTTCATTTCGTAATCCTTTGAAGTCCGTAAGTAAGGTTCAGTGAATGACGCCAGGTCTTGCCGCGCGTTTCGAAAAAATATACGGGCCGATCTTATTGACAGCAATTCCCTAATTATTGGATCGGGCATAACATGAAGTTATGCCGAATCTCCGTCGAAAACTACCCAGCGCGAACGCCTTGTTCGTGTTCGAAGCCGCCGCCCGTTGTGGCAATTTCACGCGCGCGGCGCAGGAGTTGTATGTCAGTCAGCCGGCCGTCAGCAGAATGCTCGCGCGCATGGAAGATCATCTCGGCGTGCAATTGTTCGAGCGGGTGCGCGGCGGGATTGAACTGACGGAAAACGGCAGGATTCTCTACCGCAAGATCAGCGAGGGGTTCGGTGGAATAGAAGACGCGCTGCGTGAAATCGAAGCGCGCGCCACCGGTGTGGAAGCCGTCACGCTCTCGGTATCCACGGCGTTTACCACGCACTGGCTGATGCCGCGGCTGAACCGCCTCAAGCAGGCGTTCCCGTCGATCGATCTGCGTTTTCAGCTTATTTCAGGGCGCATCGGCGGTCCGCTCGTCGACGTCGATCTCGGCATGCGTTTCCTGAGGGAAGAAGAATTCGACGCCAACAGCGCACTCGTGATGCCCGAGACGCTGCTGCCGATCTGCAACCCACGCTATTACGCGCAGATGCAGCAGGAAGCCGGCCGCGAAAAAGGCGACACGGTGATCGTCATGGACGACGAAGAACGCGGCTGGCATGAGCGCTTCACGGCGTTCGCGGAACATCGGCGGCGGGCGGCCAACATGCTGGGTTTCAACGACTACGCGATCGTCGTGCAGGCCGCGCTGCTCGGCCAGGGCATCGCGCTCGGCTGGCTCAACGTGGTGGCGCACTGGCTGTGCGAAGGCGCGCTGGTGCCGGCCGAAAACGAAATCATCGTGACCAGCCGGCGCTTCTGCGTCGTGTCGCCGCCCAATCGACCGATGCGGCCGGTCGTGGCGAGCTTGCGCGACTGGATCATCGAAGAAACGCGGGCGGATATACGCACGGTCGATCGCACGCACCCGGCGCTCGGCATCCGCGCCGCGCTAAAAAAAGCCGGACTGGTGCTCGGCTGAACGTTCGGCGTTCAGCAAGGTTGCGGACGCCTCCACCCTCGCCGCTCGCTTCGTGATGGACAAAGAAGAAGCGGAAAGTTGCTTGCCGCCATGCGTCGCCGCGTTCGCTGCCGCGCGCTCGATAAACATGCTGGGCGTCATGCCGCAGCATCGTTTGAAATGGCGGCCGAAATGGCTCTGGTCGAAGAAGCCGACCTCGGTCGCGACGACGGACCCGGGCACGCCTTCGAGCAATAGCGTCTGCGCGCGCTGAATCCGCAGCCCGCACAGATACCGGTACGGCGACGCCCCATACTGCTGGCGAAACACGGTCGCAAACCGCGAAACGCTGAGCGCGGACAGCTCGGCAAGCTGCGCGAGCGTCACCGGCTCCGCGAAATGCGCTTCGATAAATGCCCGGGCCGCGCTGAGCGCGATGGACTGTTTCATGACGTCGCGGCCTCGGAACGGGCGGCCGGATGCTTCGCAAAACGCGCGATGGCAAACGCGTCGAGCGGAATCGGCGTACTGCCTGTATCGACGAGTTCAGCCATCGTCTCGCCGACGCCCGGGCCGATCTGGAAACCCGAGCCGCAGAAACCGAACGCGTAATACAGACCATCCACCTTGCTGCTGGGTCCGATCACCGGCTCGCCGTCGGGCAGATAGCTCTCCACCCCGCTCCACACGCGAATCACGTGCAGCGGCGCCAGCGCGGGCACGAGGCGGCGCAGTTGCGCCAGTTGCCGCACGGTGTTGCGCGGCACGACCGAAGCGCGCGAAGTGACGGCATCCGCCGGGCCGCCGGGACCGCCGCCGAGAATGATGTTGCCGCGCGGAATCTGGCGGAAATAAATGCTCTCTTCCTTCACGGACGTGAAGACGCCCATCGACGACCTGAACACGTACGGCACCGGCTCCGTGACGGCCATCTGCGGCCCGCTCGCGGTCAGCGGCACGGCTTCGCCGAACTGCTCGGAGAGCCGGTTCGCCCAGGCGCCCGCGCAGATCACGAGTTGCGCCGCGCGATAGACGTCGCCGCGCGCGCTCTCCACGCGAAAGCGGTCGCCGTCCTTGTCGACCCGGACGATCTCGGTGTTCTCCACGATCCGCGCCCCCAGACGCGCGGCGGCCCGGCCGAACGCCGGCGCGGCGAGACGCGGGTTCGCGTGGCCGTCGAGCGGCGAAATCGATGCCGCCAGCACCTCGCGCCCGAGGAACGGAAAGCGCCGGAACATGGCTTCGCCGTGCAGCACTTCGAGTTCGAGACCATAGGCGCGCGCGTCGATCGCGTACTGGTCGAAATTCTCCACGTCCTTCTGGTGGTAGCACACGCGCGTATGGCCCGACGGCAGGAACTCGATGTCCTCGCCTAGCAGCTCCGCGGAGCGCTGCCAGGTCCGCAGCGCACGGTTCGCCATCGCCAGTTGCGGCAGCGCGCGGCCTTGCCGGCGAATCCCGCCGAAGTTCACGCCGCTCGCCTGCTGCCCGGTGAGTCCGCGCTCGAGCAGGATCACCGAACGGTTGCGCTGACGCAGAAAGAACGCGGTGCTCGTCCCCATGATGCCGCCGCCAATCACGATCACATCGGCTTCGGTTGCGTTCGTCGCGTTCGTCGTGCTCGTTGTGTTCATGGCGCTCATTCGCCCGCCTCCTCGACCAGCGCCACGGGCAGCGGCTTGACAGGCGCCTGCCCGCGCAGCCGTCCGACCGACGACAACGGCACCGACGCCGCCGCCGCGATCACCTCGGCGCCGGCGTGGCCGCAATAGCGTCCCTGGCAGCGGCCCATGCCGACGCGCGAAAACGCCTTCGCGCGGTTGGCCTCCTGCGCGCCGGTTTCGCGCACGACGCGCCGCAATTCGCCTGCGGTAATTGCCTCGCAACGGCAGATGATCGTTTCGTCCGGAAGCGACGCGGCGAATTTCGCCGGCCACGGAAAGGCTTCCCGCAAACCCGCGGCGAAGCGCGTGAAGCGGGCCAGTTCGGCGCGCAAACGCTCGACGCCCTCGACCCGCATACCGTGATCGTGCATCGCCGCGAGCGCCGCGAGGCGGCCCGAGCGTTCGGCGGCGTCCGCGCCGCGAACCCTTGCGCCATCGCCCGCCAGGTAGATGCCCGTCAGGCTGCTGCGGCCGTCCGCGTCGATTTGCGGCAGCCATTGCTGGGTACGCTCATCGAACAGAAACCGGCAACCCGCAAGGTCCGCCAGCTGCGTTTCGGGACGCAAGTGATAACCAAGCGCGACCGCCTCGCACGCGACCTCGAAGCGCTCGCCGCCGGGCAACGCGACTTCGACGCCGCTCACGCCCTGTTGCGGCGAACCCTTGATTTCGACCGGCCGCACGCCGCGATAAACCGGCACGCGCGCCTGCGCCAGTACGCGCGTCAACGCAATGCCCTTTCTGAGCGCGGAGGGAATCGCCAGCAGCCGGGGCAGCGCGGCAACGCGCTGCATGAACGTCGACGTATCGAGCACCGCGGCCACCTGCGCGCCGGCCTTCACGTATTGCGCGGCGACGAGATACAGCAGCGGGCCGCTGCCCATCATCACGGTGCGCGCGCCGATCGCGCAGCCCTGCGATTTCAGCGCGACCTGCGCGCCGCCCAGGCTGTAAGCGCCGGCCAGATGCCAGCCCTTGACCGGCATCAGCCGGTCCGTCGCGCCGCTGCAAACAATCAGCGCATCGAACGCCAGCGTCCGGTACTGCGTACCGCTCACCAGATGCACCGTGTTCGGTGTGATATTCCAGACCAGCGTCTCCGGCAGATAGTCGAGCTTGCCCTTGAGCGCATCGAAGCTCTGATGCAGCGCCGCGGCGCGCGCCGCCTCGGTGCCGTAGAGCGTCTCGTAGCTGCGCGAAAAACCTTCCGGTTGCCGCCGGTAGATCTGCCCGCCGTCGCGCCGCCCCTCATCGATAACGGTGGGCCGCAGGCCCGCTTCGACCAGTGCCTGGGCGGCGCGCACACCCGCCGGGCCGGTCCCGATGACGACTACCCGCGGGGCCATACGCCCTCCCCGGCCTCGGCCAGCTTCGTGACGATCGACATGCCCGGCGCGGCCGGCGTAGTGCAGGCGCGAACCCGCTCGCCTTGCGCGGTCCAGACCCAGCAGTCCTGGCAGGCGCCCATCAGGCAGAAACCGGCGCGGCGGCCGTCGCCGAATTCCGAATCGCGCAACGCCGTCACGCCGGTCAGCAGCGCGACCATCAGCGTGTCGCCCTCGGCGGCCTGCTGCACGACGCCGTCCACCGTGATCGGGAAGGTCTTGCGGCCGGTCTCCGCGACCCGCACAAATCGTCCGCTCATGCCAGGGTCGCCTCTACGCTCTGCAAACGGTTCAATTCAGCCGCCGGATAGTGACAAAGAATCTCCGCGCCCGAAGGCAGCTTCTTCAGCGACGGCGGCGTCATATTGCACATCCCGTCGATGCGCACCGGACAGCGCGCGCGGAACGCGCACAACTCCGGGATGTCGGCGCCCGGCCCGAGCGGCGGCAAGGCGGCAGCACCAATCTCGCGGCGCGCGTCGAGCCAGCCTGGCTTCAGCGCGGGCACGGAATCGACCAGCAGCTCCGTGTACGGGTGGTACGGCGGCGCCGCGAGCACGTCGCGCTGCCCGGCTTCCACGCGATGCCCCGCGTACAGCACGATCACTTCGTCGCAGATCGCGCGCACAGTCGAGATATCGTGGCTGATGAACATGTACGACACGCCGAGTTCGCGCCGCAATTCGCCCAGCAGGTCGAGGATCGCCGCGCCGACGACCGTATCGAGCGCGGAGGTGACTTCGTCGCACAGGATCAACGCGGGATCGGCGGCGAGCGCGCGCGCCAGGTTCACGCGCTGCTTCTGACCGCCGGACAGTCCGGCAGGCGTGCGCGTGGCGACCGACGCCGGCAGCTTGACCAGATCGAGCAGCGCCAGCATGCGTTTGTTCGCGGCGGAACCGCTCAGACGGTGATAAAAGGCGAGCGGCCGGCCGAGGATATCGGCGATCGAATGACTTGGGTTCAGCGCGGTGTCGGCGTTCTGGAACACGATCTGGATCTGCCGGTATTGCTCCGGCGTGCGCTGCGACAGTTGCGCCGGCAACGGCTTGCCGTTGAACAGCACCTCGCCGCGCGCACGGTCGACCAGACCTGCCACCACCCGCGCCAGCGTCGTCTTGCCCGAGCCGGATTCGCCGATCACGCCGAGCGTGCTGCCGCGCGGGATCGACAGGCTGACGTCGTCGAGCACCCGCACCGCGGGCACGCCTTTGCTGTCGAGCCGTCCATAGCCCGCCGCGAGGCCGCGAATTTCCAGCAGCGGCGGCAGCACGCGGCCGGTCTTGTCGGCGAGCGTGTCGAATTCCATTTCCGGGCGGCGCGTCGCGGCGAGCAGCTGGCGCGTGTACGCATCCACGGGTGCGTCGAGCACTTGCGCGACCGCGCCGTTCTCCTTCACCGCGCCGCCGTTCAACACGACGATCCGGTCCGCCATTTGCGCGACCACCGCAAGGTCGTGCGACACATACACGGCGGTCGTGCCGAGTTCGCGAACCACTTTCTTGAACGCCGCGAGCACTTCGATCTGCGTGGTGACGTCGAGCGCGGTGGTCGGCTCGTCGAACACAACGACGGCCGGATCGGTAATCAGCGCCATCGCGGCCATCAGCCGCTGCAACTGGCCGCCCGACACCTGGTGCGGATAGCGGGCGCCGATCGTCTCCGGCGCGGGCAGCGCGAGCGCGCGGAACAGGCCGACCGCCTTGGCGCGCGCCGCCTCTTTCGTCATCAGCCGATGCAGCAAGGCCGGCTCGGTGACCTGGTCCATGATCGTGCGCGCCGGATTGAAGCCGGCCGACGCGCTCTGCGCGACATACGCGACGGTCCGCGCCCGCAACGCGCGACGGCCGTTCGCGTCGAGCGACAGCACGTCCACATCGCCGACCCGCACCGAGCCGCCGCTGATCGAGCAGCCGGCGCGCGCATAACCGAGCAGCGACAGCGCGATGGTCGTCTTGCCCGAGCCGGACTCGCCGATCAGCGCGAGCACTTCGCCCTTCTTCACCGAAAAATCGACACCCTTGACGATCTCGGTCACCGGACCCGGCGCCGCACCCGCGACGACCCGCAGGCCCTTCACTTCAATCATGTCGTGAGCCGCCATCACGCACCTCCTTGACCACGGCCACGGCGCCGCAGGTTGTCGATCAGCAGATTCATGCCGATGGTCAGCGTCGCGATCGCGACGGCCGGCATCAGTACGGCAGGCGCGCCCTCGGACAAGCCGCCGATGTTCTCGCGCACGAGCGAACCCCAGTCGGCGTTCGGCGGTTGCACACCGAGGCCGAGGAAACTCAGTCCGCTGAGCAGCAGGACGATGAACACGAAGCGCAGGCCGAAATCGGCGAGCATCGGATGGATCATGTTCGGCAGCACTTCGACGCGCGCGATGTAGAAAATGCCCTCGCCGCGCGCTCGCGCCACCTGCACGTATTCGAGGCCCATCAGGTTCACCGCGAGCGAGCGCGAAATCCGGAAGGCGCCGGGAATATAGGCGAGCGCGGCGACGGTCGTCAGCATCGGGATCGACGAACCGAACGCGGCGACCACGACCAGCGCGAGGACCTTGCTCGGAATCGAAATGAGCGCGTCGAACAGGCGGCTCAGGATCTCGTCGACCCAGCGTGTGGACACGGCCGCCAGCAGACCGAAAAACGTGCCGATCACGCTGGCGAGAACGGCCGCCGCCAGCGCGAGGCCGACCGTGTAGCGCGCGCCATAGAGAATCCGGCTCAGCATGTCGCGGCCGAGATAGTCGGTGCCGAGCGGATAAGCCGCGCTGTAGGAGCCGAAAATTTCCGTCGAGGTCAGCGCGCCGCCCTTGTACGGCGCGACCAGCGGCCCGATGAACGCGACGATCAGCCAGAAGGCGACCAGCGTGAGGCCGATCAGGCCCAGCACGGAGAAGCGGTGGACCAGCCGTTGCAACGCGCCTTGTTTCGGCGCTGCCGGCGCGGCTGCCGACGCTGCTGCCGGCGGCTCGACGACGAGCTCGTCGCGGCTCACGTCGTACAGTTCCGTGCCGGCGTGAGGAACGTGGGGGTGGGTGGGTCGGCTCATCATTGACGCAGCCTCGGGTTGGATACGATTTGACACAGGTCCGCGATCAGCACGAGCGCGAGATACGCCGCGCAGAACACCATCACGCATCCCTGCACGAGCGGCATGTCGCGGTTCGTGACGGCGTCGACCATCAGGCTCGCGAGACCGGGATAGTTGAAGATCGACTCGACGATCACCACGCCGCCGAACAGATACGACAGGCTCAACGCCACCGCATTGGCGATCGGGCCGATGGTGTTCGGCAGCACATGCCGCAGCACCACGCGCACCGGCGAGGCGCCCTTGAGCACGGCCATTTCGACATACGACGAATTGAGCTGATCGAGCACCGCGGCGCGCGTCATGCGCGCCATCTGCGCGACGATCACGCAGCACAGCGTCATCACGGGCATCGCGTAGATCCGCAGCAGCGCGCCGAGCGAGTGCACTTCCGACAGATACGAGAGCGCGGGCAGCCAGCGCAGCTTGACAGCGAAGATCAGCACGGCGATCGTCGCGATCAGGAACTCCGGCACGGCGACCGTCGACAGCGTCAGCACATTGAGCACGCGGTCGAGCAGCGAGCCGCGGAACATCGCCGACGAGATACCGATTAGCAACGCGACCGGCACCGAGACCAGCGCCGTCAGACCGGCCAGCACCAGCGAGTTGGGCAGGCGTGTGGCGATCAACTGGCTGACCGGCAGGTTGTTCGACATCGAAGTGCCGAAGTTGCCGCTGACAATATGAACGAGCCACTCGAAGTAGCGCTGCAGCGCCGGCTGGTCGAGTCCGAACTGATGCCGCAAGGCCGCCACGGCTTCGGGCGTCGCCGCCTGGCCGAGCGCCTGTTGGGCGGCGTCGCCGGGAAGCAGGCCGGTGATGGCGAACACGACGGCTGAGACCAGCAGCAGCGTAAGCAGCGCGAGGCCGAGGCGCGCGGCGATGAGTCGTTGCGCGTGTGCTTTCATCGAGAGTCGCCTCCTGTGTCGACCAGAGTTAGCGCTTTAGCGCTTACTCCGATCCCATGCAAGATAGTTGCGGTTAAAACCGCACGCCGGCAAAAGCGGCGTGCGTGTTGCCGGGTTTGACTTTCCAGTTCGTCAGACTGGAAACCCTTCCTTCATGCAGCTCAGGCGTCAAAGCTCAGGCGTCGAGCCAGACGTTTTCCGCGAACATGAAACCCATCAGACCCGCGAGCGGGATCGAGCCGAGGCCCTTGAGCTTCGTCGTGTAGGCATCGAGCGAGCTCTGGAACAGCGGAATGCCGACGCCGCCGCTTTCATGCACCAGCACCTGCATGTCGCCGTAGATCTTCTTGCGCTTGGCGTCGTCCGGTTCGCCGCGGGCCGCGACCAGCATCTGATCGAACTTCGGGCTCTTCCAGTTCGCTTCGTTCCACGGCGCGTCGGACTTGAAGAACTGGGTGAAGATCACGTCGGCGCTCGGACGTGCGTTGATATTGCCGAAACCCAGCGGATGCTTCATCCAGTGGTTCGACCAGTAGCCGTCGGACGGCACGCGCGACACCTGCAGATTCAGACCGGCTTGCGGCGCCACCTGCTGCAGGAACATCGCCATTTCAACCGATCCTTCCGCCGCCGGCGACGCGAAGATCTGGATCGGCGTGCTGCCGATCTTGGCCTTCTGGAAATGGAACTTCGCCTTGTCCGGATCGAAAGTGCGCTGCGGCAAACCGGCCAGGTAGTACTTGTTGGTCGGATCGATCGGCTGGTCGTTGCCGATCGCGCCGTAGCCCTGGAAGATCGCGCGGCGCATCTGCTCGCGATCCTGCAGGTACATCATGCCTCGACGAAAATCGTCGTTGCCGGTCATGCCGCCTTCGTCGCGGACAATCAGGTCGGTGTACTCGCCCGTCTTGGTCTCCAGCACGGCGAAACCGCCGGCGCCCTTGATCTGCGCGGTCGAACGCGGGCTCACCGCGTTGATCAGCTGCACGTCGCCCGAGAGCAATGCGTTCACGCGTGCGGATTCGTCGCCGATGCCGATCAATTCGACTTCGTCGAGGTGCGGCAGGCCCGGCTTCCAGTACTTCTCGTTCTTCACGCCGACCGTGCGCACGCCCGGCGAGAATTCCTTGACCTTGAACGGGCCGGTGCCGACCGCCGTCTTGAAGTCCTTGGTGCCGTCCTTGATGATGAGGAAATGCGAGGTGGCGAGAATCACCGGCAGATCGGCGTTCGGACCTTCGAGCGTGATCGTCACTTCGTTCGGGCCGGTGGCCTTCACTTCCTTGATCTGGTCGGCCAGCGTCTTCGCTTTCGAGGCGGTCGCCGGATCCTTGTGCCGCATGATCGAATACACCACGTCGGCGGGCGTGAGCGACTTGCCGTCGTGGAACTGCACGCCGCTGCGCAGCTTGGCGACCCACACCGTCGCGTCGCTGGTTTCCAGCGATTGCGCGAGCGCCATCTTGGCGCCGAGATGCGAATCGAGTTCGGTCAGACCGTTGTAGAACATGTTGCAACGGACGTAGTCGGTGCCGAGCGCGCCCTTCGCGGGATCGACCGTATCGGCTGCGGACGCGGACTGCGTCGCCACCCGGATCTTGCCGCCCTGCTTCGGCTTGGCCTGCGCAAACGCGGCGCCGCTCGCGGTGAGCAGGCCGGCGCCTGTCATCGACATCATGCCGGCGGCGGCCATTGCACGCAGCACGTCGCGCCGCGCGGCGCCTTTGGCCGTCAACTGCTCCAACCCGGTGTCGAGTTGGACAGCGCCATGTTGCGAGTTTTCCTTATTCATCGAACGATTCTCCGCGAGGGTTGGCAGGGATGCTTGCGTGGTGTTGACTTACAGATAAAACAACGAGGACTCAGTAAAAAATGTCTTTGATGCGGTAATACGTCCCCACGAGCGGCAGGAACCAGGGTTTGCCGGTGTGGCCGGGAATGGCCGGCCACTCGGACGCACGCCACGGATTGCGCTCCTCGTGGCCGTCCATCACGTCGGCCATCACCTGGCCCATGTGCGTCGACATCTGCGTGCCGTGGCCGCTATAACCGATCGAGAAATAGATACCGTCGTGCTGCCCGGCATGCGGCAGCCGGTCGGCGGTCATGTCCACCAGACCGCCCCAGCAATAGTCGATGCGGGCGTTCGCCAGCATCGGGAACATCCCGGCGAGGCCTTGCTGCAGAATCCGCCCGCTCTTCGCGTCGGACGGCCGCTCGGACGCCGTGAAACGCGCCCGGCCGCCGAACAGCAGCCGTGCATCGGGCGTCACGCGAAAGTAGTTGTGCATCAGCCGCGTGGTGGTGTACGCGCGCCGGTTCGGGAACACCTGCGCCAGCAGTTCCGGCGGCAGCGGTTCCGTCACGACGATGAACGAACCGACCGGTGCGAGACGCCGCCGGTACCAGCCGAACGGACCATGCCGCGACGGTCCGGTGGCGATCAGCACCTGCTTCGCGCGCACTTCGCCGCGCGCCGAGGTGACGCGGTAGCCGCCACCGTCCTTCACGATCGCGGAGACCGCGGCGTTCTCGTAGAGCTTCGCGCCGAGGCGCACGGCGGCATCGGCGAGACCGACCGTGAACTTGCCCATGTGCATCTGCCCGCCATGCCGCTGCAGCAATCCGCCATGGAAGCTGTCCGACTGGATTTCGCTGCGAATCCGCTCACGGCCGATCAGTTCGATATCCGTATCGACTTCGCGCCGGATCAGCTCCGCGGTCTTCTCCAGATGCGCCAGGTGGTGCGGCTTCGACGCCAGTTTCAGCTTGCCGGTGGCCGCATAATTGCAATCGATGTTTTCTTCGCGAATCAGACGCTCGACGGTGTCGACCGCATCCGCATACGCCCGATAACAGGCGCTCGCCCGCTCCACGCCGAGTTGCGCGACCAGCGCGACGAAGTCCTGCGCGACGCCGGTATTGACCTGCCCGCCGTTGCGCCCGGACGCGCCGCCGCCGATGCGCCCGGCGTCGAGCACCGTCACCGAGGCGCCGCGCCGCCCGAGCGCCTGAGCCGCCGACAGCCCTGTGAAGCCGCCGCCGATCACGACCACATCGGCCTGGCTGTCGACCGGACCTTCACACGCCGAGAGCAGCGGCGGCGCGGTATCGAGCCAATAGGAGTCGAGCTTCATCCGGTCTGTCCTTGGGTTGGGCAATGAGCGAGGCGGTGAATGGGCAAACGGCTTGTGCAAACGGCTTCCGGGCAACGCGTGCAAACCGCGCGCAAACCGCGTGCGAACAACGCGCACAAACCGCGCTTACAGGCCGAGTTCCGACGCGAGATGCGGAATGTCGTTGACCTCGTAATACTGATAGTACGGGGTCGACGGCTCGTGGCCGCGTTTGACGAAGGCCTTGTGCCTGATACCCAGATCGTGCGCGGTCATCAGGTCGTAGCGCAGGCTCGACGACACGTGCAGCACGTCTTCCGGATTGCAGTTCAACTGGTCGAACATGTATTCGAAGCCTTGCATGCGCGGCTTGTACGACTGCGCCTGCTCGGCCGTGAAGACCGCGTGAAACGGCGCGCCGAGCTTGTCGACGTTGCTCTGGATCTGGTTGTTCGACGCGTTCGACAGGATCACCAGCTTGTACTTCTTCGCCAGCCGCGACAGGCCTTCCGGCACGTCCGGATGCGGACCCCAGGTCGGCACCGTCGTGTAGATCTTCTCGGCTTCCACTTCATCGAACTCGACATTCATGCGCTTGCAGGCACGGCGCAACGCGTTGACCACTACGTCGCGATACGGCTTCCATGCGCCGAGCACTTCGTCGCGGCGATAGCCCGCATAGAACGCGACGAGTTTCTCGAGGTCTTCGCCCTGCAGCACGTTGCCGAACATTTCGCGGGTCATGTCGGCCATGCGGAATTTCGTGAGCGTGCCATAGCAATCGAAGGTGATGTATTTCGGTTCGAATTCGATCATGGTGTCAGTCCTTATCGTTGGGATGAACTCGCGGCGAGTTCAGTGGCGAAAACAGCAACTATCTTGCATGGGATCGGAGTAAGTGCCAAAGCGCCAACTCCGATCGACAGCGTTGCATGGGACCGCAGTAAGCGCTAAAGCGCTAACTGCGGTCGACAGGGAAAGCTCATTCCTGTAAAAGATTTAATCAGCGCAAAAACATAGATGTTCCTGATTCGGGCGCCGCCGGTGACACAAAACGTTCGTTTTGAGGCCGTCGCACAGCAGAGTCTGCGGCGACCGGGCGGAAAGCCCCGCCGATACTGGCCCGCTGGTCTGCTCGGGGCCGCGCTCAGAGCAGGCTTCAGGGCCGCAGATCGATCAGCACGCTCTTGAACCGCAGATTCGCCTCATAGGCCTGGCGGCCGAGATCCTTGCCGATGCCCGAGCGCTTGTAACCGCCCGTGGGGATCATGAAGTCGGAGGTGCGGCCGTAGCGGTTGACCCACACCGTGCCGGCTTCGAGGCCGCGCACGAAGCGCAGCGCGCGGCCAAGGTCGGCTGTATGCACGCCCGCAGCGAGCCCGTACTCGGGATGCTGGGCGAGCGCGAGCGCTTCTTCTTCAGTGTCGAAGGTTTGCAGCGTCAGCACCGGGCCGAACACTTCCTCGCGCACGGCCTCGGAGTGGGCCGTGACGTCCGTGAGCAGCGTCGGCGTGTAGAACGCGCCTGCAAACGCACCCGCCGCACCCGCCGCACCAGCGCCGCCGTCGGCCCGCACGCCGCCAAAGCGCAGCGTCGCGCCCGCTTCCAGGGTGCGCCCGACAATGCCTTCAATGCGCGCCGCCTGCTGCGCGGAAATGATCGGCGAGAGCGTGGTGCCGGTGGACCACGTCGCGCCAGGCTTCAGTTCGGCGAAGATCTTGCCGATGCGCTCGGCCAGCGGTTCCGCGAGGCTTCGCTCGACCAGCAGCCGCGAGCCCGCCACGCAGACCTGTCCGGCGTTGCCGGTGATCGCGCCGGCGATGCGGCGCGCCACGTCATCGAGCCGCGGGGCGTCGGCGAACACGATCTGCGGACTCTTGCCGCCCAGCTCGAGCGTGACCGGCTTCGTGCCGCTGCCGGCGCAGGCCGCCATGATCGCGGCGCCCGTGCGCGTGGAGCCGGTGAAGGTGACCTTGCTGACCTTCGGATGACGCACCAGCTCGTCGCCGGTGACGCGTCCGTCGCCCTGCACCACGTTGAAGATGCCGGCCGGCACGCCTGCCTTCACCGCCAGTTCGGCAAGCCGCAGAGCCGAAAACGGCGTCATCTCGGACGGCTTGAGCACGACGGCGTTGCCCGCCGCCAGCGCGGGCGCGATCTTCCATGACGCCATCACGAGCGGAAAATTCCACGGTGCGATCGCGCCGATCACGCCGTACGGTTCGGCGATCGTCATGCCGAGGTGATCGTGATCGGTCGCGGCCACGTCGCCGCCCAGCTTGTCGGCGAACTCCGCGTAGAAGCGGATGCCTTCGGCGGTGAACGGCACGTCCCAGCCGATCGCCTGAGCGATCGGGCGGGTCGAGCCGAGCGCTTCCAGACGGCCCAGGGTCATCGCATCGGCTTCGACCAGATCGGCGAAACGGCGCAGGATCTTCGCGCGTTCGCGCGGCGCCATCCGCGCCCAGCCGCTGCTCCTGAACGCCTGCCACGCATTCTCCACCGCGCGATCCACCATCGCCGCGCCGGCGAGCGGCACGGAGGCGTAGATCACGCCGTCCGAGGGGCGCGCCACCTCGATACGGCGCTCGCCGCTGCGCACGCCGCTGCGCCCGCCTGCGTCGACACCTTCGTCGACATACTGGCCGCCGATGAAGTGCCCGCTGCGAACCGCGACGTCGTCCGGATTGAAACTGTCCATGAGAAAGTTTTCCTGAGTGGCTTGCTGATGGCCTCGGGCAGTGCGCCTGAACGGCGCCGCCGGCATGACGAAATCGTAGGGCCACGCGCGCGGCATATGTCGCCGACAAAAATCTCCGTTCAGCAGATCACGCTTGTTATGGACGCCCAGACCAGGCGTTTTGCGTCGAACTTCGCCGCGGGGCTTGCGAACGGCCGTGATAAAAAGATCGTCCTAGTCACGCTGCGCGCCGGATGACAAAGTGACGGCGTAAGTCTTCAGCCATTCAGGGAGTACGGCGTGTCCGAACCGATTACCTACAGACGCTTCACCAACGACGATATCGCCGCCGCGCACGCGCTGACGGTCGAGTTGAAATGGCCGCATCGCGCGGACGACTGGAGATTCGTCGCGCAGCTCGGCATCGGTTTCGTCGCGGAAGACTCTAACGGCGTGATCGGCACGTCGCTGTGCTGGAAGTTCGGCGCGGACCGGGCCTCGCTCGGCATGGTGATCGTGTCGCCCGCGCAGCAAGGGCGCGGCATCGGCAAAAAGCTGATGGAGCGGGTGCTGGAGGAACTCGACGGCCGGGTCACGTTCCTGCACGCGACCGCCGCGGGTCAGCCGCTGTATGAGAAGCTGGGCTTTCGCGCAGTCGGCACGCTCGATCAGCATCAGGGCGCGGCGTTCCAGCCGCCCCTCGTTTCTCTGCCGCCGGGCGAGCGTCTGCGCCCGCTCGGTTCGAGCGACACGGCGCGGCTCGTGGAACTGGCGTCGCAGGCGAGCGGCCTCGACCGCGGCGAAGTGTTGCCCGCGCTGTTGAGCTGCGCCGACGGCATCGCGCTCGACCGCGACGGCGAACTGGTCGGCTTCGCCCTGTTTCGCCGCTTCGGGCGGGGGTTTGCGATCGGACCGGTGGTCGCTCCCGGGTCGGCGGACTCGAGCCGCGCCAAGGCGCTGATCAGCCACTGGCTCGCGCTCAACGAAGGCGTATTCGTGCGGATCGACACGCCGGGCGAGAGCGGTCTGACTGAATGGCTGGAACAGCTGGGGCTGCCGCGCGTGGATACGGTCGTGAAAATGGTCCGCCATCCGGCGCCGGACGGCGCGGCTAATTCAACCGGTGCAGCCAACGCAGCCAACGCCACCCACGCAGCCGGCGAGGACGCGCCTTATCTGCAGTTCGGCATCATCAATCAGGCGCTCTGCTGATTCACCATGGCCTTCCTCTATAAAGCCGACCCGGCGCGCGGCGCGCAATGGGCCAGGCTGTTCGCGCAAAAAGCACCCGATTTGCCGTTCCACATCTGGCCGGATCTCGGCGACCCGGCCGCGATCCGCTACCTCGCCGCCTGGCAGCCGCCCGCAGACCCCACGCGCATCTTCCCGAATCTCGAAGTTGTGTTTTCGGTCGGGGCCGGCATCGATCAGTTCGATCTGTCGGGCGTGCCGGCTCATGTGCCGGTCGTGCGGATGATCGAACCGGGGATTGTCGAAGGCATGGTGGAATACGTCACGCAGGCCGTGCTGACGATTCATCGCGATCTGTTCGACTACGGTCTTCAGCAACAGCAGCAGGTCTGGCGGGAACAGCCGGTGAAGCCGGCCGGCGAGCGCCGGATCGGCGTGCTGGGACTGGGTGTGCTCGGCACCGCGGTGCTGGAACGGCTGCGCCTGTTCGGCTTCGCCTGCTCTGGATGGAGCCGCTCGCCGCGCGAGATCGAAGGGGTCGATTGCCATGCAGGCGAAGACGCGCTCGCTGAGTTTCTCGCCCGTACCGATATTCTGATCTGCCTGCTGCCGCTGACGCCCGCCACCCGCGGCCTGCTCGACGCAAAGCTGTTCGCGAAGCTGCCGCGCGGCGCGTCGCTGATCCAGACCGGACGCGGTCCGCATCTGAATCAGCAGGATCTGCTGGCGGCGCTGGACAGCGGCCACTTGCACAACGCGGTTCTCGACGTGACCGACCCCGAGCCCTTGCCCACCGGCCATCCGCTGTGGACCCATCCGCGCGTGCGGATCACGCCGCATATCGCCAGCGCCACGCGCCCCGAAACGGCCGTCGACGTGGTGCTGGAGAATCTGCGCCGGCATCGCGCCGGTCTGCCGATGATCGGTCAGATCGACCGGACTCAAGGATATTGAAGGGACACTGAAGGGACACTGAAGGGACTTCGAGCGCGGCATGGCCGGCCCACATCCGCTTTTCAGCGTCCGCAGCAGAAAATGCTAAGCACGTGCAGCAAAACGCGTCGCGCGCGCTTTTCAGACAATTGTTTAGATGAGCGGGCACTCGTCGCAGGTCAGTAGTATGGAACGGTCAACAGCCCCTTTCCGCGACGAGAAACCACCATGCCGATTCATTCGCTCATCGAAGCCGACCGCAAGCATCTGATTCACCCGGTCATCAACTACCGCGCGCACGAGGCTCGCGGCGTCACCGTTCTCGACTCCGCCAGCGGCGCGTTTCTGCGCGACGCGGCCGGCAACGAACTGCTCGACGCGTTCTCCGGCCTGTGGTGCGTGAACGTGGGTTATGGCCAGCAGAGCATCGTCGAGGCCGCCACCGAGCAGATGAAGAAACTGCCCTACGCGACCGGCTATTTTCATTTCGGCTCGGCGCCGGCCATCGAACTGGCGGAAAAGCTGGTCGAGGCATCGCCCGCTTCGTTGCAGCACGTTTACTTCACGCTCGGCGGCTCGGATGCAGTCGACTCCGCCATCCGTTTCATCACGCATTACTTCAACGCGACGGGCCGGCCGTCGAAGAAACACATCATCGCATTGCAGCGCGGCTACCACGGCTCATCGTCGATGGGCGCGGGGCTCACCGCGTTGCCCGCGTTCCATCGGAATTTCGATCTGCCGCTGCCGACCCAGCATCATCTGCCGTCGCCGTACGCGTACCGCAACGATTTCGCCGACGACGCCGCGCTGATCGCCGCTTCGGTCGCCGCACTCGAAGCGAAGGTCGCGGAACTGGGCGCGGATCATGTCGCGGCCTTCTTCTGCGAACCGATTCAGGGCTCGGGCGGCGTGATCGTGCCGCCGGTCGGCTGGCTGAAAGCGATGCGCGATGCCTGCCGCAAGCTCGGCATCCTGTTCGTCGCCGACGAAGTCATCACCGGTTTCGGCCGCACCGGTCCGCTGTTCGCGTGCCAGGCCGAACACGTCGAACCGGATCTGATGACGGTGGCGAAAGGACTGACCGCCGGCTATGCGCCGATGGGCGCGGTGTTGATGTCTGACGAAATCTACCAGGGCATCGCCGACGGCGACGCCGAAGCAATCGTCGGTCACGGCCACACGTACTCCGCGCATCCGGTCAGCGCGGCGATCGGCCTCGAGGTGATGCGCCTGTATCACGAGGGCGGCCTGCTCGCTAACGGCGTGGCGCGCACCCCGCGTTTCGCCCGCGGCCTGGATGCGCTGCTCGCGCATCCGCTGGTCGGCGACTCGCGTCACCGCGGCCTGCTTGGCGCGCTCGAACTGGTTGCGGATAAGGACAGCAAAGCGGGCTTCGCTCCTGCGTTGAAACTGTCCGACCGGATCGCCGCCGCCGCGTATGAAAACCGCCTGATCTTCCGCGCGTTTGGCGACAATATTCTCGGCTTTGCACCGGCGCTGTCGTACACCGAGGCGGAGTTCGATCTGATGTTCGAGCGACTCGAAAAAACCCTCGACGACGTACTCGCGCAAGCCGATGTCCGGGCCGCGCTCAGGGACAAAAGCCATGCCGCTGCGTGCTAGAGTAGAGGGCCCTTCGACCCATTCATCCATCGCCGGAGCGATAACGTTACGATGAGCAGCGACTGCAAGCTGGACCGGATTGACCTGCGCATACTTTCACAGTTGCAGAAGAAAGGCCGCATAACCAACGTCGAGCTTGCCGACGCGGTCGGCCTTTCGCCCAGTCCTTGCCTGATTCGGGTCAAGCGTCTGGAGAAGGCCGGCTACATCATCGGCTACGGTGCGCAGATCCAGCTCGAAAAGCTCGGCGACGTGCAGATCGTGTTTACCGAAGTGACGCTTGCCGATCATCGGCGGGAAGACTTCATCAAGTTCGTCAACGCGATCCGCGACGTCGACGAGATCGTCGAGTGTCATCTGGCGAGCGGCGGCTACGACTATCTGCTGAAGTTCGTCACGCGCAGCGTGAGCCACTATCAGAGCATCATCGAAGGCTTGCTGGAGCGCGATATCGGCATCGAAAAGTACTTCAGCTATGTGATCATCAAGTCGCCGTTCGTGAAGAGTCACTACCCGCTCGAAACGCTGTTCTCGCAGAACCACAACTAGCGCACTCATTCTGATCTTGAACGCCCGCGCTCATTGCATGAGGACCGTGGGCGTCATACGCACCATTCAGCCGCGTTCTCAGCGGCGCTATTCCCGATCTTCCGCCACCGCTAGCCGTGTCAAAGGCAACGTGATCGCGGCGTCGATCACATCGAAATAGTCGGCATACGGGTCACGGGTCGCAGCCAGGAGACCGCCGAGCCCGTAGTGGAAATCCGCCGCAACGATTGGCCTGAACCCCGACGCAGTGTGGGCTCTCGCCGTGCACGCGTTCAGATCATCCGCGGCGCCGTCGAAAACGCTGCCATTGTCGCGAGTGAAAGCATCGATGCTGTCCAGGCGCAAACCATGGCGGATCGCAGGACAACAGATCGATGCGGCGGCCAGCACGAGTATGAGGATGCGCATAAATGAAACCGGTTCAGCAGCGCTCAGGCGCGCCGCAGACGCACGCGGTCCGCAGGCGTGCTGGAGTCGTCCGTCAGGGTGTGACGCCGGCCGTTGCGGTGCATACGCACGCGCTCCCTGATCTCCGCCGCGGTAGCGGCGCCTCGCACAGCAATACAAGAGTACTCGCCATTGCGATCGATCCACTCGACGATCCGGCAGCACTCGCCCCATGGTTGGATGAGCGGCGCAGAAACGCGGCAGCCGCGTATCTTCACCGCGTCCGTAACCCGTGGCGTGCTAACACCGCTTTCAGCTTCGCCGCGAGTTCTGGCAGCGGTGACTGTGTTTCGGCCGGGCCGGAAACCGCGTGACACGGCACGGTTCACAGGTGAGGAGACTTGCATGGGAATGCTCCACTGATGGAACTGACCACAGGACATGGCCTCTTTGTCAGGCCACCGTAAAACTGCCACGCCATCGTATCCAGACATCGCGCAGACACGACGAAGAAAGGAAGGAGAAGTTATGGAGATTCGCCGGCAAGTGCGGATCGACGCAGCATTCATCTAGAATCCGGCCATGCAAAGCGAAACTATCCGCACTCGTCCGAGCCGCCCTTTCAGGACCATGCTCTCTCACGCGCGGCAACGGCGAATGAAGGTGCGCTTTGGCATTACCTGGAAAATGTTCCTCGCGGTATTGGTCGCCTGCCTGGCCATTTCCGTCACGATGGGCTACGCCGTGCGCGTGAGCTTCGAAAACGGTTTCCTGCACTATGTGCGAGAGCGCAACTCCGGGCGCATCAAAGCCGTCATGGCGAAAGTGACGGCGGAATACGCCGCTCACGGCAACTGGAATTTCCTGCGGGAGCACCCCGATGCATGGCTCGCGCTGCTGGACGGCGCCGCACACGACGCCCTGCGCGAAGAACTCGCCGCAGCGCAGTTGGGCAAGCTGCCGGGCTGGAGAACTTTCCCCGGCAGCGGAAGCGTTCAGCAACTGCTCGGGCCGCTCTCCGGCCCGTCTGAAGGACCGCACTGGGGCATGCGCCTGCCGCCGGCTCCGCCGCCGTCCAATCCGGGCATCATGATGGAGCGTGACCGTGTGTCCGCGAGCGGTGTCGCGGGCGGCGAGAATAACTATGAACGCCCTCCCCCTCTCCCTCCGTCCCCGTCGCATGACGGCACGAGCCGTGGCACGCCGCCCGAGGGTCCGCCCGTCACACTCTACGATGCCAGCCGCGAACTCGTGGCGAGCAGCGGCCAGCCTGCGCCGCCCGGCAGCCCGATGCGACCCGTCGTCTATAACGGCAAGCTCGTGGGCTGGCTCGCCGCGAACGGGCCCGATACCCTTTCGGACGCAGCCGACATCGCATTCCAGGCGCAGCAGGCGCGCGCGACCTGGGAAATCGCAGGCGTTGCTGTCGTGCTCGCGGCGCTAGTTGCGCTGGTGCTTGCGCGCATCGTTCTCGCGCCGGTCAGGCGCCTGATGAACGCGACCCACCGCCTTGCTGGCGGAGACTACACGACACGGGTGCCGGCCGGCAGACGCGACGAGCTTGGCAGGCTGGCGTGCGACTTCAACGTATTGGCCGATTCGCTTCAGAAAGCCGAGCGCTCCCGGCGCGATTTCATTGCCGATATTTCACATGAGTTGCGCACGCCGCTCGCGGTGCTGCGCGGCGAGCTGGAAGCCATAGAAGACGGTGTGCATGTATTCGACCGCGATTCGCTCACTTCACTGCAAACCGAAGTGAACATGCTCAACAAGCTCATAGAGGATTTATACGAGCTGTCCCTGAGCGATGTCGGCGCACTCAGCTATCGCAAAACGCCAACCCAGGTCGGGCAGCTGGCGCGGGCTTCGATCGAGGCCATGCGGGAGTCGTTCAAGGCAAAACGAATTGCGCTCGACCTGAGCTGCATGCCGGAAATCGCCAGCACAACGTTCGCGGTCGACTCCGCACGTTTCGTTCAATTACTGAAAAACCTGCTGCAAAATTCGTTGCGTTATACCGATCCGGACGGCCACGTACGCGTGTCGCTTTCGCAGAGCGCCGGCGGTTGGCAACTTGACGTGCAGGACTCGCTGCCCGGTGTGCCCGAGGCCGCGCTCGACAATCTGTTCGACCGCTTCTATCGCGTGGACGAATCACGCAGCCGGCAGAGCGGCGGCGCGGGTCTGGGCCTCTCGCTGTGCCGCGCTATTGTGACGGCGCACGGCGGCACGATCGACGCCAAAGCCTCGCCTCTGGGCGGCGTCTGGATCACTGCCCGCTTTCCACCGGAAGGAGGCTGACATCATGACCGAAGGGCGCGCTTCGCACATCCTGATCGTCGAGGATGAACCCAAACTCGCCGCCGTACTCGAAGCTTATCTGCACCTCGACGGCTTCAGCACCACGACCCTCGACGACGGCCATAACGTGATGCCATTCATCCGCTCGACGCCGCCGGCGCTGATGCTGCTCGATCTCATGCTGCCCGGGCGCAGCGGCATGGACATCTGCCGCGAGCTACGGCAATTTTCGGCGTTGCCCGTCATTATCCTGACTGCGCGCATCGACGAAATCGACCGTCTGCTGGGTCTCGAGATCGGCGCCGACGATTACGTCTGCAAGCCATTCAGCCCACGCGAAGTGGTGGCGCGCGTCAAGGCGATCCTGCGCCGTGCGATGCCTGCCGCCGTGGCTATGGACGGTTTGACCCAAGCGCCACGCGGCCTCGAAGTCGACGAGCAGTTTCATCATGCTTTGCTCGACGGCAAGGAGCTCAAGCTCACGCCTCTTGAATTGCGGCTCCTCGCGCTACTGATGAAATCGCCGGGGCGCATCTTTTCTCGCGACTATTTGCTGAGTCATCTCTACGCGGATCACCGGGTGGTCACCGACCGCACCATCGACAGCCATATCAAGAACCTGCGTCGCAAGCTGCAGGGAGCGCGGCCGGACAGCGAGCCGATCGCGTCAGTGTATGGCGTAGGTTACCGTCTGGAAATCTGACCGGGTTCAGTTGCAACCGCTATGGCGCGGCCTTTCGCCTCCAGGCCGCCTGGCCCGCCGCCGTTCGGCGTTGTTTCGGACGGCGGACTCCAATGCGCGAATTCCTCGCTCAGAAAGTCGACACACACCCGCACCTTCGCCGATTGCGCGAGCCGCGCCGGATACACCGCCCACAGGTTCGCGGGTTGGGTCACGTCGGGAAGAATCTGCTGCAACTGGCCGCTTTCAAGCAGCGGCCGCACGTCCCACATCGAGCGCAGCACGATCCCGCGGCCGGCCAACGCCCATTGCACGGCCACTTCGCCGTGATTGGTGGACAACGGCCCGGTAACCTTGATCGACACCGTCTCGCCACGCGTGGTCAGACGCCAGAGACCGAATGGATGATCGCGCTCCTTGATCGCCAGACAGGCGTGCGACGACAGGTCGGCGAGTTGCCGCGGCGTGCCGTGCCGCGCGAGGTAATCGGGCGACGCGCACAATACCCGGTGATTCGACGCGAGCCGCTTCGCTATCAGATGCGCGGCGATTTCGTCGCCGATCCGGATATCGAGGTCGAAGCCCTCGGTGCCCACGTCGACGAGGCGGTCGAACAGATCCAGCCGCACGCTCAGTTGTGGAAAGTGGTCCGAGAAACGGGCGAGTGCGGGCGCCACGAAGCGGCGGCCAAAGCCGAAACTGCTGGAGATGCGCAACTTGCCGGCCGGAATGCGGCGGGTGGTGGAGACGTCTTCCACGAGCTGCTCGACGTCGTCGAGAATTTTTTCGGCCCACGTGTAGACCCGCTCGCCCGCCTCCGTGATCGCGACTCGCCGCGTGGAACGGTGCAGCAGTTTCGTGCCGAGTGTCGTCTCGAGCACGTTGATTCTCTTGCTGACGTACGCCGCCGACACCGACAAAGCCTCGGCCGCCGCGCTGAAACTCGATTTGCGCGCCACCTCGCAAAACACGCGCAAATCGCCGAGATCGGGTGATGAGACGGCATTCATAGGCTATTTTGTTTGTACACGGATCGTGCACAGTGGCTTAACTAAAGCGACCATTTTAAGCTCAAATAGCAGGAATAAAATAGCCGCTGTCGAAACGTAGAAAGCCCCATGGAGGAGCAGGAACATGTCGAAGAAATATCGCATCGCAGTCATCCCGGGCGACGGCATCGGTGTCGAAGTGATGCCGGAAGCCATCCGCGTGCTGGACATCGTCGGCAAGCGCTTCGGCATCGAAATGGCGTACCAGCACATCGAATGGGCGAGCTGCGAGTACTACGCGAAGCACGGCCAGATGATGCCGGACGACTGGAAAGCCCAATTGCAATCCGCCGACGCGATTCTGTTCGGCGCGGTCGGCTGGCCCGACACGGTGCCCGACCACGTCTCTCTGTGGGGTTCGCTGCTCAAGTTCCGGCGCGAGTTCGATCAGTACATCAACCTGCGCCCCGCCCGTCTCTTTGCCGGCGTGCCTTCGCCGCTCGCCGGGCGCAAGGCCGGCGACATCGATTTCTGGATCGTGCGCGAGAACACCGAAGGCGAATATTCGTCGGTGGGCGGCGTGATGTTCGAAGGCACGGAGCGCGAGTTCGTGTTGCAGGAATCCGTGTTCACGCGGCACGGCAGCGAGCGCGTGCTGAAATTCGCGTTCGATCTTGCCCAGCGGCGCGAGCGCAAGAAGATCACCGTCGCGACGAAGAGCAACGGCATCGCGATCAGCATGCCGTGGTGGGACAAGTGCGCGGCCGGTATCGCGGCGCAGTACCCGGACGTGACGTGGGACAAGCAGCACATCGACATTCTCTGCGCGCGTTTCGTGCTGAACCCGGATCGCTTCGACGTGGTGGTGGCGACCAACCTGTTCGGCGACATCCTGTCCGATCTCGGTCCGGCCTGCACCGGCACGATCGGCCTCGCGCCCTCGGGCAACCTGAATCCCGATCGCAAGTTTCCTTCGCTGTTCGAACCGGTGCACGGCTCGGCGCCGGATATCGCCGGCAAGAACATCGCCAACCCGATCGCGATGATCTGGTCAGCGGCGATGATGCTCGACTTCCTCGGCCATCACGAGGGCAAGGAACGCGAGGCGCACGACGCGATTCTGGCGGCGATCGAAGCGACGCTCGTCGAAGGTCCGCATACCGGCGACCTCGGCGGCAAGGCGAGCACGACCGAGGTCGGTCAGGCGATCGCGGCGAAGCTGGCTTAAGCAAAACTGCACAAAACTGCGCGACGTCGCGCAGCGTTGAGCAAGGTCGAGCAATTGGGGAATCTTGAGGAACCGTTATGGCACGTACTTTTGAACTGAGCGAACTGATTCGCTCCGACAACTTCATCGACGGGCGCTGGACGCCGGCGCAAGAAGGCGCACGCTTTGCCGTCACCGATCCGGCCACCGGCAAGACGATCGCCCAGGTGGCCGACAGCAGCCCCGCCGACGCGCG
Organism: Paraburkholderia sp. FW306-2-2C-D06C; assembly: GCF_058781505.1. Classification (NCBI taxonomy): domain Bacteria; kingdom Pseudomonadati; phylum Pseudomonadota; class Betaproteobacteria; order Burkholderiales; family Burkholderiaceae; genus Paraburkholderia; species Paraburkholderia sp. FW306-2-2C-D06C. The sequence continues at coordinate 73,344 of NZ_JBYSWU010000015.1, forward strand.
GGCCGCCACCGACGCCGCGGCCCGCGCGCTGCCGGCATGGCGCGCGTTGCTGCCGAAAGAACGCGCGGCGGTGCTGCATCGCTGGCATGCGCTGATCGTCGCGCATCAGGAAGCGCTCGGCGCGCTGATCTCGCTCGAACAGGGCAAGCCGCTCGCCGAAGGTAAAGGCGAAGTGGCGTACGGCGCATCGTACGTCGCCTGGTTCGCCGAGGAAGCCACCCGCATCTACGGCGATCTGATTCCACAGCAGCAGCGCGGCAAGCGCATGACGGCCGTGAAGGAGGCGATCGGCATCGTCGCGGCCATCACGCCGTGGAACTTCCCGCTCGCGATGATCGCGCGCAAGATCGCGCCGGCGCTTGCCGCCGGTTGCACGGTGGTGGCCAAACCCGCCGAAGATACGCCGCTGACCGCATCCGCCCTCGTCCTGCTCGCGCACGAAGCCGGCGTGCCGGCGGGCGTGCTGAACCTGATCACCGCATCGCGCGATCACGCGGTCGCGACCGTCGCCGACTGGCTGCACGATGCGCGCGTGCGCAAGATCACCTTCACCGGATCGACGCCGGTCGGCAAATATCTCGCGCGCGAATCGGCGGAAACGCTCAAGAAGCTTTCGCTGGAACTGGGCGGCAACGCGCCCTTCATCGTGTTCGACGACGCGGACCTCGACGCCGCCGTCACCGGACTGCTCGCGGCGAAATTCCGCAATGGCGGTCAGACCTGCGTGTGTCCGAATCGCGTGTACGTGCAAGCGGGTGTGTACGAGCGCTTTGCCGGCATGCTGGCCGAGCGTGTCGGTGCGCTGAAGGTCGCGCCCGCCACCGATCCCGCCGCGCAGATCGGCCCGATGATCAACCCGCGCGCGCTCGACAAGATCGCCCGCCACGTCGACGACGCGGTGTCCCACGGCGCGCGCGTGCTGACCGGCGGCAAGCGCCTGCCCGAGCTGGGCGCGCACTACTACGCGCCCACCGTGCTCGCCGACGCCACCGCGGACATGCAGCTGAACAGCGAAGAGACCTTCGGCCCGATCGTGCCGCTGTTCCGTTTCGAAGACGAGGCGCAAGCCGTTCAGGCCGCCAACGACACGCCGTTCGGCCTCGCCGCGTATTTCTACAGTGAAAGCGTGAAACGCATCGACCGCGTGTCGCGCGCGCTCGAAGCCGGCATCGTCGGCATCAATGAAGGCGCGGTCGCGAGCGAGGCTGCGCCATTCGGCGGCGTCAAGGAATCGGGTTACGGACGCGAGGGCTCGAAATACGGTCTGGACGACTATCTGTCGATCAAATACCTCTGTCAGGGCAATCTCGAATGAGCACGGAAATGAGTACGGAAATGAGCACTGAGGCCTATCCCATCGAGGTCGAATTCCCGGACCTTTCGGTGCATGAACACTCGTCGTCCGGCATAGCCTACGTCCATACGTTCGACTCGGGCGTGCCTGGACCGCATGTGATGATCAACGCGCTGACGCACGGCAACGAGGTATGCGGCGCGATCGTCGTGGACGAATTGCTGCGCCGTGGCCTGAGGCCGCGCCGCGGGCGCCTGACGCTGGCCTTCGCGAACGTCGCCGCGTATCGCAGCTTCGATTCCGCCAGGCCCGACGCGGCCCGCTTCGTCGATCAGGACTTCAATCGCGTGTGGACCGCCGCGGTGCTCGACGATACCTCGCGTACGTCCAGCGAACTGGCCCGCGCGCGGCAAATGAGACCGGTGATCGACAGCGTCGACGCCCTGCTCGATCTTCATTCGATGCATGAGAAAAGCGCGCCGCTGATCGTGTCGGGACCGTTGCAGAAGGGGATCGACCTCGCAGTGCAGCTCGGCACGCCGGCCACGGTGATCTGCGACGAAGGTCATCCGGAAGGCCGCCGGATGCGCGACTACGAAGGCTTCGGTCAACCGGACAGTCCGAAAAACGCGCTGCTGATCGAATGCGGCCAGCACTGGGAGCAGAGCGCGGTTGCGGTCGCGCGCGACACGACCGCGCGCTTTCTGCTGCTGGCAGGCGTGGTCGACGAAACGGATCTGCCGGCCGGCTGGATGGCTCCGCTGCCGGCCAGTCAACACGTCGTGCGCGTCACGCAACCGGTGGTGGCCGAGAGCATGGATTTTCGCTTTGCGGCGCCCTACACCGGGCTGGAAATTTTTCCGCGGGCCGGCGCCGTGATCGGCTGGTCGAACGGAGAACCCGTGCTCACGCCGTACGACAACTGCATGCTCGTGATGCCGTCGCTGCGGCAACTGCGTCCGGGCGTCACCGTCGTGCGGCTGGGCAAGATCGAACAAACCATCGCAAACAGCCGGTGAGCCGGCTCCCGCACATTCAAAGGCAACGTCAGCATGAAGGTTCAACACATCAAACAAAGCGTGAATCTGCCGAACCTCGAGGCTTGGGGCACAGCCGGACTGCCCGGCACGACGCCGATTCAGGTGTCGGGCGTGCAGCGCGTGATCAAGGGCAGCGAATCCATCGACACCGGTATTTTCGAGTGCACGGCGGGCACCTACCGCCGTTCGGTGAAGCAGGCCGAAGTGATGCACTTTCTCGCGGGCCGCGGACGCTTCACGCCGGATAACGAAGAGACCGTGCATTTCGAAAGTGGCGACACGTTGTTCTTCGAAGCCAACACGGAAGGACTTTGGGAAGTCGAAGAGACCATGCGCAAGGTCTATGTGATTTTCTGAAACCGGTGCGGCGCGGCCGTACGCTCTGCTGCACCTCAGTACGACTCCGCCAGGCCCAATACTTTCCCCACGATGAAACACCTGGTCATCTGTGGGCTTACGGGCGCGAACCACGTTGTTGCAGCGCGGTCGATTGACGCAGTTGGCACTTCAAACAGTGAGAATGAGCACAAGCGCGTAATCAGGAAAACTTGATACCCATCAATGCCTTAGCGTCTCACAAATCGGATTCGGCACAAAACAACGCGGTTTTTTGACGCACGTCGCGCCGCAGCAAAACGTTCCGCCATCCCCTACTCTTGCGCCATCTGCCAAGCGCAGTGCGCACCGACAACGGTCGACGCGCGTAGTCCGCCCACGGGCATCACGCAACTTCACGCTCATGAACTCCGCACTCACGGCATTCGACCTCGCCCGCATTCAGTTTGCGTTCACCGTCTCGTTTCACATCGTTTTTCCGGCGCTGAGCATCGGCCTCGCCAGTTTCATCGCCGTGCTCGAATGGCGCTGGCTTAAAACCGGCAAGGCGTACTACAAAGATCTTTGCCTGTTCTGGTCGAAGATCTTCGCAGTCGCCTTCGGCATGGGCGTCGTCTCCGGCGTCGTGATGAGCTATCAGTTCGGCACCAACTGGTCGGGCTTCTCCAGTTTCGCCGGTCCCGTCACCGGACCGCTTCTGATGTACGAGGTGATGACGGCGTTCTTCCTCGAAGCGGGCTTCCTCGGCATCATGCTGTTCGGCTGGCAGCGCGTGAGTCCGCGCGCTCACTTCGGCGCGACGCTGATGGTGGCGATCGGCACGCTTATCTCGACCTTCTGGATCCTCGCGTCGAATAGCTGGATGCAGACGCCGCAAGGCTTCGAAGTCGTGAACGGCCGCGTCGTACCGCTCGACTGGTTCAAGATCGTCTTCAATCCGTCGTTCCCGTACCGGCTCGCGCACATGGCGCTGGCGGCGTTCATCGTCGCGGGGCTGGTGGTGTCGGCGGTGGGCGCGTGGCATCTGTTGCGCGGACGGCGCGATCCGGCTGTCAAGAAGATGTTCTCGATGGCGCTCTGGCTGCTGCTGATCCTCACGCCGATCCAGGCGTTCGTCGGCGATCAGCACGGTTTGAACACGCGCGAATATCAGCCGGCCAAGATCGCCGCGATCGAAGGTCTGTGGGAAACCGAGAAAGGCGGCACCGCGCTGAATCTGTTCGGCATCCCGGACATGCAAGCTGAAACCACACGCTATGCGGTGTCGATTCCGCATCTCGGCAGCCTGATCCTCACGCACAGCTGGGACGGCGAGATTCGCGGCCTGAAGGAATTCCCGCCGCAAGACCGGCCGAACTCGACCGTGGTGTTCTGGAGCTTCCGCATCATGGCCGGGCTCGGCGTGCTGATGATCCTGATGTCGGTGACCGCGTGGGCATTGCGCCGCGGCGACAGGCTGTTCGAAGCGAAGTGGTTCCAGCGGCTCGCGATCGCGATGGGCCCGACCGGCTTCATCACGCTGCTGGCCGGCTGGGTCACCACGGAGGCAGGCCGTCAGCCGTGGGTGGTGTACGGCGTGATGCGCACGTCGCAGGCGGTATCGCCGCTCACCACGCAACAGGTCGGCATCTCGCTGATGGCGTTCGTGATCGTCTACTTCCTGGTGTTCGGCACCGGCATCTACTACATGCTCAAGCTGATGCGCTCGGGCCCGGCGCTGCCGGGACAGACGCCGCACGGCGTGCCGGAGCACTCGCCGGATCAGACCGCGCGCCGCCCGCTGTCCGCCGCCGATCAGCTGATCGATGCCGCCTGACCGTAACGGCGTCCCTTCCCGCTTCACTACCAGCTTCACTACCCGCTGACGAGATAAAAAATGGATGTAACCGTAGTGTGGGCCGCGATCATCGCGCTGGGCCTGTTCATGTATGTGGTGCTCGACGGCTTCGATCTGGGCATCGGCATCGTGTTTCCGTTCTTCCCCGATGAACAGGAACGCGACCTGATGATGAACACGGTCGCGCCCGTGTGGGACGGCAACGAAACCTGGCTGGTGCTCGGCGGCGCGGGTCTGTTCGCGGCGTTCCCGGTGGTGTATTCGACGGTGCTGTCCGCGCTCTATCTGCCGCTGATCTTCATGCTCGCGTGCCTGATCTTTCGCGGTGTGTCGTTCGAGATTCGCGCCAAGGCCAAGCGCACGAAACATATGTGGGATCTGGCGTTCATCGGCGGCTCGGCGGGCGCGACGTTCTTCCAGGGCATCGTGCTGGGCGCCTTCCTGCAAGGCATTCCGGTAGTCGACGGCGCCTATGCCGGCGACGCCTTCGGCTGGCTCACGCCGTTCAGCCTGCTGACCGGTCTCGGCCTCCTCGTCACCTATGCGCTGCTCGGCTGCTGCTGGCTGGTTGCGAAGACCGAGGGCGATCTGCAACGCCGCCTGCATCGCGTGGTGTGGCCGCTGACGATCGTGCTGCTCGGATTCATCGCGATAGTCAGCCTGTGGACGCCGCTGCAAGATCCGAACATCGCGCAACGCTGGTTCGACGACGGCCTGTTCTACCGCCTGCTGCCGGTGCCGTTCCTCGTGGCCGTCTGCGCGTTCTTCATGCATCGCGCGGTGCGTGAACGGCATCACAACACGCCGTTCGTGCTGGCGCTGACGCTGGTGCTGCTGGGCTACGCCGGGCTGCTGGTGAGCCTGTGGCCGTATGCGATTCCGTCGAGCATGACGCTCTGGCAAGCGGCCGCGCCGCGTTCGAGCCAGATGTTCACGCTGGTCGGCGCGGCGGTGATTCTGCCGATCATCATCGGCTATACGACGATGGGTTATTGGGTATTTCGCGGCAAGGTGCGTCATGGCGACCAACATCACTATCACTAGGCAGGCGGGCGGCCATGCCGCTCGCCCGTCCTCGCGCAAACTGCCTGGCTGGCTGTGGTTCATCGCGCTGTGGTGCTTCGGCGTCGCCTCGGCGATGTCGCTCGGTTTCGCGTTCAAGCTGCTGATGAAGGCGACGTTATTCGCCGTCAGGTAGATGCCTGTTTTGTGTGATTTCATCCGACGTGCATAACCTGCGCCATCCTGTGTGGACGGCTTCAAAAAAGGCGCGTGCGGCTCGTCTACCTAGCAAGCCGGAACCTGGCGCGGGAGACCTGCCTTACCCAGGATGCTGGTCCATCGCACCAGCCGGCGATCGTTCAGAGAGTCACTGAGAGCCACTGAGAGTCAATTGCGCGGCAACCCGGAAGGCGCGCCGCGCCACCGATCGGCATATGATCGCGGGGTAGCAGGCAATGACGCGATGCACAGGGAGTGGCCTTCGCCTTCAAGGAGGCTCGCAGCAAAGAAAGCGCCACGCGCCGCGGCATGACGCAAAGCATGACCCAGCGTGCCGCGGACTGACGGCCGGGGGTGCGACGGGGGTCGCGCCATCCGCGCCGGCAGCAGCGCGGACGGCGTCACTGGCGAAGCGGCAAAATAGAAGTGCAACGAGCAGCACGACAGCGGTAGTCCACAACGCGCAGGCCCGACTCGCGGAGACATCATGAAGTTTCTTGTGGCCGACGACCATGAACTGATCCGGCAAGGCGTCAAGGGGCTGCTGCGCGGCCTCGATCCCGGCGCCCAATTCGACGAAGCCGACAGCTGGGAAACGCTCGCCGCCGCAGCACGGCCCGACGCGGATCACGATCTGGCGATCGTCGATCTGCATATGCCGGGCATGAGCGGCGCGTCATCGCTGGAATTGCTGCTGAAGGCGAACCCCGCGTTGCCGGTGGTCGTGCTTTCCGCCGAAGAATCGCCCGACGAGATGCGCGCAGTGCTGGCGGCCGGCGCGCTCGGCTTCGTGCCAAAGCGGCAGCCTGCCAGCGTCATGCTCAAGGCAATCGAACTGGTGTTGTCGGGCGGCGCCTATGTGCCGATGGAAGCGCTCAGCCTGCTAGGTTCGCGCGACGCGCAAGCCGCGCTGGTGCATCCTGTGCATGCTGAAGCGTCTGCCGACGCGTCGGCTCAAGCGTCCTGCCATGCCGGCGCCGCGCTGACGGAACCCATCGCGCAGATCCAGGCGTTGCAGCCGCACCAGCAGCATCTGCTGGAGAATTTGTCGCCACGGCAGCAGGACATCATGCGGCTCGTCCATCGCGGCTGGACCAACAAGATGATCGCGCGTGAGCTGGGTGTCGCCGAAGGTACGGTCAAAGTGCATCTGTCAGTGATTTTCCGGGCGCTCGGCGTGCACAACCGCTCAACGGCGATCGCCGTGATCAACGGCTGGCTGGAAGCCGGGAAAACCCTGTAGCGTTCGTTCAGAAGCAGGCGGCGCGCGCCGCCTACTGTTGCGACTCGCTTTGGGATTGGCTCTGTGTCTGGCTGCGTAGCGGGTTCCACGGTGGATTCTGCGGCGGGCTCTCCGGCTCGCTCCCCACTTCGTTGCGTTCGTTCCCTTCGTTCCCTTCGTTGCTTTCGTTCAGCTCGCTCTGCGCTCGCCGCGGTTCGCCCGCGCACCGCTCGACGGCGGCCGCCGCCCGCCCCTTGTCCAGCTCCGCCTGCCGCCACAGCATTTCCAGCGTGCGCCGCAAACGCGCCGGCGTAACCGGCTTATGCAGCACCGGAATCCCCTGCAAAGCCAGCGCCGCCAGTTCCGCCGACGCCATATCGCCGGTGATCAGCAGCGTCACCACGCCTTCATGGCCGGCTTGCGCGAGGACATTGCGCACGGCCGTCAGCGCCTGCGCGCCGGTCCGATGGTTCGCCAACTGGTAGTCGCATAACACGGCATCCGGCACGAAGCCGTCGTCGAGCGCCTTGAGCGCGTGGATTTCGTCGTGTGCGCCGCGCACGCTGCAGCCCCAGCGCGCCAACAGGCTGGCGAGGCCTTCGAGAATCGACGGGTCGTCGTCGATGCACAGCACGCGCCGCCCTTGCGCCGACGGGCCGCCCGCCACCGCTTCGTTCAGGCTCGCGACAATCCCGCCGGCATCGCCCGCCTGCACCGGAAAGCGGAACACCGAGCCACGGCCCGGCGCCGAGCGCACCTGCAATTCGCCGCCGAGCAAACCGACCAGCCGCTTCACGGTCGGCAAGCCGAGGCCATGCCCCTGGCGCGCGTCGCGCTGCGGATTGGCGACCTGATAGAACTCCTCGAAAATGTGCTCATGCTCTTCGGCCGGGATGCCGATGCCCGAATCGCGCACTTCGATATAGCCTCCCGAACGCTGCCCCGCGCGGCGCAAGCCCATCCAGATCGCGCCTTCCTCGGTATAGCGCACCGCGTTCGAGAGCAGGTTGCTCAGCACCCGTTCGAGCAGCACCGGATCGTCGTGAACCACCATCGTGGTCGGCGCGATCCGCAGCGCCAGCCCCTTGGCCGCGGCCTGCGGCCGGTATTGGCTGCCGACCCGCTCGAATAGTTCGGAGAGCCGGAAATGCAGGCGGATCACCTGGGTCACGCCGCTTTCGAGCCGCGCCAGATCGAGCACCTGATTGAACAACTGGTTCAGCGCCTCGACGTTATAGACGATGTGCTCGGCGGTCTTCGCATGCTGTACGGGCGTCGCCGCCGCATCGTTGAGCGAGGCCGCCAGCAGGCCGATCGCATGCAGCGGCTGGCGCAGATCGTGGCTCGCGGCGGCAAAAAAGCGCGTTTTGGCAAGACTGGCTTCTTCGGCGACACGCTTTTGCGCGGCTAGCGACTCCGCCAGATATTGCTGATCCACCCGCGCCTGCACGACGCGCCGGAACAGCTTGCGGTAACTCAGCGCATAGACGTTGATCGCGCAGAAGAAAAACGCGAGGACAATCGCCAGAATCGTGCGGTCGAACGTATGCGAGCCGAAATGCAACACGATCGACGGCAATAGCAGGAACGGAATCGAGGTCGAAAAATTCAGCAGATCGAAGCCGTTCGACATGAACACGCCCGCCGCCAGGGTGACCAGCATCACGGTATGCAGCAGCGGCAGATCGGTTTGCGGACTCTGGAACGCGAACCAGATCGCGACGCCCGGCGCGCTATACAACAGCACGCCGCGCAATGCGTGCAGGTAGATCCATGCGCGCGGCGTGACGAGGTTCGGGTAGCGGCGATTGCAGATCCACAGCCCGAGGCAGCCGCAATTGGCTGCGGCGTAGAACCCGAAGCACGCGATGAACAGCCGCGGCGACGGGATATTCGGCCAGTAGATCGCTACCAGTACGGCAATCGAAAACCAGTGCGAAAAGAATGCGATCGGGTCCTGGGCGTACAGCACGCGCACCAGGTCTTCGTCGATCGCACGCTGCATAGGGTCGGCCCGCATCCTGCGGTCTCCTTGTCGTGCACGGCAAATTCGATGGCGTAGCGCGGGGGGCGGCGAAGCAGAGGTCGCGGGCCGGGCGTGCTGCGCAAAAGGTGCTGCATTGTTCTGCTGCGCCGCCGCAGCATTCTGGTGCGGCGCCGGTTTTTTTTGACAGTGAAGCGAACGATGAAACGCGCGGCGAGCCGGATGGCGGGTCAAATGGCGAACCGGACGACGAACCGGACGACGAACCGGACGGCGAACCGGACGGCGAACCGGATGGCGAGTCGGATGGTTTACCCGGCAGTTTACCCATCAGCTACCACTTAATCCATATAGGCGAAGCCGTCGCCGGAAACCATACTGCCTTCACATTCCAGCGCGGCTTCAAATCTTCGAACACCCTTCCCCGCCCGCAGTTCAGGCTCACCGCGCTCCTTGCCTTACCCCTTATGGAGGCTTTCATGGGCGCCGTTCCGAGCCACGAGTTCGTCCGCAATCTCGACGACGCGATCCTGCCCAACCTGTGGCGCCGGCGAACCCAGCTGTCCGCCGACGAAATGGTGTCGATGGTCGAGCTGGTCAGGCGGGCGCTGCAGACCTATCACCCGTCCGAATTGCAGGCGCTCGGCGAAGACAAGGAAGAACTGGTCGCGCAGTTCATCTACGCGAAGGTGCTGCGTCTCGCGCCCGGCCACACGGAAACCAACGCCTGCGCCGACAGCGCGCCGTCCAACGGCTACGCACTGTGCGCGTACTTTCGCCGCTATCTGATCGACTGCCTGCGCAGCGCCGGCCATCAGCGCAACGTGTCGATGGAAAACGAAGGCATGGCGCAGGAAATCGATCTGCACGCGCAAGCGCTGGAAGATCCGGTCGAAAGCGTGTTGTTGCAGTACGGCCTCGACGAACAGCGCGTGCGGCTCGCGGCGCGCGCATTTATCGAAAGCCTCGACGAACCGGAGCGCATCGTGCTGGCCGGCAGCCTCGGCTGGTGCTCGGAAGGCAAAGGCGGCCTGTCGGCAGTCGCAGCTCAGCATCGGGTGCCCTCCTATCACTATCGCGCCGTCAAGCTCGGCGTCACCATGAAAAAGACGGCCAACGCCGGCGATTTTTCCAACACCAAGATCGGCCGCTGGCTCACCGACGTGCTCGGCATCGAGATCGACCTCGACAATCGCGCGGCGATTCTGCTCGTCCTGAACCTGCTCGCCGCCGAATCGAGCGACAGCGAGATGAATGAAGTGGCCGCGTAATTGCGCCTGAACCACCGGATCGCCGGCCGCCGGATATGACCGGCCGCCGTCCGTCCTGAGCGAGACACAAGCCGCGGAAGCGGCGGAAGCGACGCAAACGACGCCAATCGCGCCAATGACTCCAATAACGCAAGCGCGGCGCATACGGCCCGCGCGCCACGTACGATGCGCCTTTTTTTGTCGTTGCGCACCGCCTACGATAAAAAACCGGCGGCCGCGCACCGTCTTTCTTCCGAACTCCGGGCTCCCCCGCCCGGCATCCAACTCCTGACGAGGTGGTCGTGATGAACCGCTTATCGAGCGCCATGACGGCGCTGAAGTCGCATTACGAGGTCGTAGTCGTGGGTTCGGGTTACGGCGGCGCGATTGCCGCCAGCCGCATGGCGCGCGCCGGCCGCGAGGTGTGCGTGCTGGAACGCGGGCGGGAGTTCATGGCCGGCGAATTTCCGCGCACGCCGCTCGAAGGCGCCGCTCAGGTGCAATACAACACCAGCCTCGCGCAAATCGGCTCACCGCTCGCGCTGCTCGAAGTGCACGTGAATTCGGAGGTGAACGCGGTCGTCGGCTGCGGGCTGGGCGGCACCTCGCTGATCAACGCGAACGTCGCGCTCGAAGCCGATCCGCGGCTGTGGGACGATCCGCGCTGGCCAGCCGCGTTGCGTGCCGACAAGGCGGGCCGCGACACCGGCTACAAGCTTGCCCGCGCGATGCTGCAACCGTCGCCGGTGCCCGACGATTTTCCGCCGCTGCCGAAACTGCAGGCGCTCGAACAATCGGCGCGAGCGCTCGGTATGCAGGACCGCTTCTACCGGCCGCCGATCACCGTCACTTTCACGACCGGCAAGAACGCGGCGGGCGTCGACCAGAACCGCTGCGTCGGCTGCGGCGATTGCAATTCCGGCTGCAACTACGACGCGAAGAATTCGACCCACATGAACTATCTGCCGGATGCCGTCGCGCACGGCGCGCAGATTTTCACGGGCGCCGCGGTGCATTCGGTGGTGCGCGACGAGGACACGCAGAAATGGATCGTGCGCTACCAGCTGGTGAGTCTCGGCCGCGAGAGCTACGGCGCGCCCGATCTGTTCGTGAGCGCCGATATCGTGATCGCGGCGGCCGGCACGATCGGTTCCACCGCGCTCCTGTTGCGCTCGAACAAGGCCGGGTTGCCGGTGTCGAAACAACTCGGCGAACACTTCACCGGCAACGGCGACGTGCTCGCCTTCGCGTACAACACCGACGAGACGATCAACGGCGTCGGCTGGGGTGCGCACGAGCCGGGCGAGATTGCGCCGGTCGGGCCGACCATCACCGGCATCATCGACCACCGCAACACGGAACACGTGAAAGACGGCTTCGTGATCGAAGAAGGCTCGCTCGCCGGGCCGATCGGCGTGGCGATGATCGGCCTGCTCGGCGGCGCCGCGCCGCTCGAAGGCGTGGACATTCCCGAGCCGCGGCCGGCGGGCGAACCGCTCGGCGCGTCCGCGCGCGTGATCGAGAGTATCCTGCGCGGGCCTTATCATGGCGCGCTCAACCACACGCAGACCTACCTCGTGATGGCGCATGACGACGAAAGCGGCCAGATCCGCGTGGATGAAAAAGGCAGTCCGCGCATCCATTGGCCGAACGCCGGCAAGCAGCCGGTCTTCGAAACGGTCGAGCGGACCCTGATCGACGCGACAGCGCCGCTCGGCGGCGAATTCCTGCGCAATCCGATTTCCGCCGATATGATCGGCAACCGCGTCGTCACCGTGCATCCGCTCGGCGGCTGCGGAATGGGCGAAGACGCGGAGCACGGCGTGGTCGATCACGCGGGCCGTGTGTTCAGCGGCGACGCGGGCAAGGCGGTGCACGAAGGCCTGTATGTGATGGACGGCGCGGTGATGCCGATGTCGCTCGGCGTCAATCCGCTGCTGACGATCTCCGCGCTTGCGGAACGCAATTGCGCGCTGCTCGCGGCGGCGCACGACTGGCACATCGACTACGAGTCCAGGGGCGATGCCGACACGCCGCCGCCCAGGAAAATCGGCTTGCGTTTCACCGAGACGATGGTCGGCACCTATACGCCGGCGGTCGCGGGCGGCGCAGTCGCGACAAGTCCGATCCAGTTCACGCTGACGGTCGAATCGGACGATCTGGCCGACATGCTGGACAATCCGCGACACGAGGCGCGCACGGCCGGCACGCTGACCTGCCCAGCGCTCTCCGCGCAACCGATGACGATCAGCGACGGCACCTTCAACCTTTTTGTCGTCGATCGAGCGGACGTGGATCAGCGTGACATGAACTATCGCATGACGCTCGATTCCACCGAAGGCAAGACGTACTACCTGAGCGGGCGAAAGATCATCACGCGCACCTCGCCAATCAATCTGTGGGAACAGACCAACACGCTCTACGCCGAGCTTCGCGAGTCGTCGCAAGCCGACGCGCCGGTGCTCGGCAAAGCGACGCTGATCATCACGCCGGAAAATTTCCTCAAGCAGCAACGCACGCTGGAAGTCACCAACGCGCCTGACCTGAAGACCCGCCTCGAATGGACCTTGAAGTTCGGCAAGTTTTTTGCGGGCGTGCTGTTCGCCGAATATGGCGGCGTGGCCGCGCCGCTGCAGTTCTTTGACCCGAAGATGTCACCGCGCCTGAGACGGGCACTGCGTGCGCCGGCGCCGCAAGTCTTCTTTTTCGAAACGCCCGACAAGACGCAACTGAGGCTCACCCGCTACGTCGACAGTGCCAACAAAGCGGCGCGTCCGGTGCTGCTGATCCACGGCTCGGGGGTGTCGAGCCGAATCTATTCCACCGATCTGATCGCGACCAACCTGGTCGAATATCTCTGCGCGGCCGGCTACGACGTGTGGCTCGTCGATCTGCGCGTCAGCATCGAAATGCCGAGCGTGCTGGTGCCGACCAACGTGGACAAGGTCGCTCGCGAGGACATTCCGGCCGCGGTCGCGAAAGTGCGGGAACTGACCGGCGCGCCAAAAATCCAGGCGCTCGGTCACTGCATGGGCGGGCTGGCATTGAGCATGTCGTTGCTGTACGGCCTCGAGGGCGTGCGCTCGGCGGTCATATCGCAAGTCTCGGCGCATCCGGTGCCGGGCACGCTGGAACGCATCAAGGCCGGCCTGCATATACCGGACATCATGGAGCATCTCGGCGTGCTCGACCTGAGCGCGTACACGCAGCACGAGAAGTGGCCCCACAACCTGCTCGATGAAGCGTTGCGGCTCTACCCGCTCAACCACAAACAGGGCTGCGGCAACCCCATCTGTCATCGCGCGACATTCCTCTACGGCCTGCTCTACGAACACGAACAATTGAACGAGAAGCTTCATTCGAATTTGCAGGAACTGCTCGGTGTGCATGACGTCGAGGTGTTCAAGCATCTGGCCACCATGGTGCGGGCGGGCAAGGTTGTCGATGCCGCCGGGAAAGACGTCTACCTGGGGGGGATGAACGGCATGAAGGGTCTCGAGGGCATGCGCCTGCCGATCGGTTTCATCCACGGCGACAAAAACGAAACCTATTTGCCGAAAAGCACCCAGCTCACCTACGACATGCTGGTCGAGCGTTTCCCCGAGCAGCCTTATGAACGGCACGTAATTCCCGGCTATGGGCACATCGACTGCATCTTCGGCAAGAACGCGGCTGTGGATGTCTACCCGGTGATCGCGAGGTATCTCGATGCGCACTGACGGGTGAGTGTTGCCCCCCGCTGCTCAGAACAGCTTGCCTGGGTTCAGGATGCCGTGCGGATCCAGCGCGTGTTTGATCGCGGCCATCGCGGCCAACTCGGCAGGCGAACGCGAGATCGGCAAGAACTCTCGCTTGAGCAAACCGATCCCATGTTCCGCCGACACTGACCCGTTGAGCGGCCCGAGCATTTCGTAGACGAACGCGTACACCGCGTGATGATCGACGCCCGGTATCGAACGACCGTCGACGGTCAGGTGCAGATTCGAATCGCCGATATGGCCGAAGAAATATGACTCGTTACCCGGCCAGCGCTGATCGAGCGCCGCGCGGCAACGGTCGACGAATGCGCCGATCTCGCCGATCGGCAAGCTCACATCGAAGTTGACCGGATCGAGCCGCACCGGAAACTCCGCGGTGCACTCACGAATCGCCCATAAGGCCCGCACGTCGGCGACCGATTGCGCGATCACCGCGTCGCGGATCGCCTGCGCGTCGAGCGCTTCGGTCAGCGCAGCGGAGAAGCGTTCGCCGTCGTCGTTGGCATCGAAGCTCGCGTGTTCGATCAGTGCGTAGAGCGGGTGTGCGTCCGCGAACGGCGAGCGCGCGCCGGTCAGCTTCACGCCGAAATCGTAGAAGTCCGGCCACATGATCTCGAACGCACCAATGTCGTTGCCAAAGCGCGTCGACAAGCGGCGCAGCAGGTTCACCGCGGCCTCGTAACCGTCGAGCGCGACCAGCGCCGTGTGGCGCGCCGCGCGTGGCGGCTGCAATCGCAACACTGCGCGCGTAATCACGCCGAGCGTGCCTTCCGAACCGATGAACCAGTGTTTGAGGTCGTAGCCGGTGTTGTTCTTGACCATCTTGCCGAGCGAGCTCAGCACGTCGCCGTTCGCCAGCACGACTTCCAATCCAAGCACCTGGTCGCGCGCAGTGCCCGACTGGATCACGCGATTGCCGCCCGCATTGGTGGCGAGATTGCCGCCGATCTGGCACGAGCCGCGCGCGCCGAGATCGAGCCCGAGTTCGAAGCCTGCCTCGGCGGCGGCTTCCTGCGCGGTTTGCAAGGTGGTGCCGGCGCGCACCGTCAATGTGGCCGAGGCGGCATCGATTTCTTCGATACCGCTCAGACGTTCGAGCGACAGCGCGATATCCGTGGCGCGCGCGATCGCGCCGCCGGCGAGCCCGGTCATGCCGCCCTGCGGCACCACCGGTTGATGCGCTGCGTGGCAGATGGCCAGCGCGCGCGAGACTTCTTCGGTGCTGCGCGGCAAGAGCAACGCGGCGGGGCGTGTCGGATCGTGGCGCGTCCAGTCGGTCATCGCGCGTTCGCCGATCTGTTCGCCGACGCGCACCGCGTCGTCCCCCAGCGCGGCGCGCAGTGCATCGAGCGTCGCGGAAAGCGGCGCGGGGTGGTTATTCGTCATGCAGTGGTTCCTTGTGCCGCCTTCTTCCGGTAGCCCATCGAATCGTTGATGCGCCCGAGGATGTAGTCGCCCGCGGCGACCGGCTGGTATTTGAGGTCGGCCTCGCCGGTACCGAGTTCACGCGGATCGACTGTCGCGCCGTAGGTCGGATCATAGAACGTCGCGATCGAATAGCGCTCGCGCCCCGACGCATTGATCACGCGATGCAGCGTCGAACGAAAGCGGTCGTTGGTCCAGCGCGCCAGCAGATCGCCGACGTTCACGACGAAGCTGCCTTCGATCGGCGGCGCATCGATCCACGTAGCGTTGGCGATTTCGCGCACCTGCAAGCCACCCACCTGATCCTGCCACAACAACGTAATGCAGCCGTAGTCGGTATGCGGCGCGACGCCGAACTGATCCGCGTCCGACTGGGGCGGCTGCGGCGGGTAGTAGACCATCTGCGTGCGCTGCATCCGCTTCGTATAGCGCGGCACAAAGAAGTGCTCGTCGACGCCGAGGCTCACCGCCACCGCCCGCAGCAGATCGGCGCCGCATGCCGCCACCGCTTCGTAATAGCCGTAGAGCGCGGGACGCAACCCGGGCATGAAGTCCGGCCAGTTGTTCGGCCCGCGCAGCGCCTGGCCGGCGAGCACGTCGGGATCGTCCTCCGGCAACTCCAGGCCGATGCTGAAGAACTCCTTGTAGTCGGGACGCTTCGCCTGATACATGGTCGCGTCGCCGAGCGCGTTGAAACCGCGATGCCGTTGATTCACCGCCGCGCGCCGTTTGGTCTCCACCGGAAACGCAAAGAACTTGCGCGCCGCCTGTTCGGCTGCATCGATCGAAGCTTGCGGCACGCCATGATTGACGATGTAGAAGAAGCCGATCGTCGTGCACGCTTCGCGGATTTCGCGGGCCACGCGCTGCAAAGCTTGCGGGTCGCCGGCACGCACGCCGGCGAGATCGATGAGCGGAATACGGGTCACGGGCATCGCTTGGTTCCCTGAAGTCCCCGAAGGGTCGGACTGTTCAACTGACGAAAGAGGCCCGCCGATCACCCTCCAGCGCGGCATGGGCCTCATGCATCCCAGTTGTATATACCGCCAAAAGCACGCCCGCAAGTTACATGGCGACGCCTCACGTAAGGGCTTTTCTCTACTCGCGTGTTTATTTATTTCGCGGGAAAACTGCGGTATATACTGCCTCGCATGACTCGCGCCGAGCCCGTCTTACTAGCCGCTTTCGCGCAATACCGCTGTGCCAACCGGAGAATCCCATGAGCATCCTTGCAGGCTGGAAGTGTCGTTTGGTCATGCTGGCGTTGTGCGCGGCAAGCGTCAGCGCGCACGCGGAAGACCAGCTCGCCAAAGTGAAGAAAGCCGGTGAACTGGTGGTCGGCACCGAGATGCAGTTCGCGCCCTTCGACTTCCTCGAAAACGGCCAGCAAGCGGGCTTCAACAAGGATCTGTTCGCCGAGATCGGCAAGGAAATGGGCGTGAAGGTGCGCTTCATCGACCTGCCGTGGCCGAGCGTGCTGCCGGGTCTCGAAGCAGGCAAGTTCGACATGGTCGGCGGCCCGCTCACGGTGACCAGGGCGCGCATGGAACGCTACACGTACACGCTGCCGATCGCGGACGCCACCGACGCGCTGCTCAAGCGCGCCAACGATTCGTCGGTCATGCAATCGTCGGACATCGCCGGCAAGACGGTGGGCGCGGGCAAAGGCTCGGCGCAACTCGACCAGTTGAAGAGCTACGTCGCCACCTTGCCCAAGCCGCCTGAAATCCGCGAATACGTCGACAACAATCAGGCCTATGCCGATCTCGCCGCCGGCCGCATCGCAGCCGTCGCGAACTCGATGACCAACATTGCGTATGTCGCCAAGCAGCGCCCGGAAACGTTCGCGGTCGTGCAGCCGCCGTTCGGCGCGAAGGTGTACTTTGCCTACTGCCTGCGTAAAGACGCGGACAGCAAGCCGCTCGCCGACGCCTTCAACACCGCGCTAGTGAAAATGCACAACGACGGGCGCCTTGCGACCTTGCAGAAGAAATGGTTCGGCGTCGCGATGGATGCACCGACCACAATGCCCACGCCGAATTACTGATGTCCTGACGCACGCGATGTGATGGCCGCGATGCTGGCTCCGTCGCGAGCCGCATCGCCCTTCCCGTTCTAGCGAGTGCGACGCTTATGTTCAGCACGACCGTCTTCGTCCAGGGCTTGCCGCTGCTCTTGCACGCGGCGCTCGCCACCATCGGCATTTCGTTGACCGGTCTCATGATCGGCTTCTTCGTCGCGATCGGCGTGTGTGCGGCGCGGCTCTCCGCGAACCGCGCGGCGCGCATGTTCGGCGGCGCCTATGTGTTCTTCTTTCGCGGCGTGCCGATGCTGGTGCAACTGCTGCTGGTGTATTACCTGCTGCCGTTCGCCGGGATCAACGTGTCGCCGGTGGTCGCGGCGATCAGCGCCGTGTCGCTATGTTCCGCGTCATATATCGCCGAGATTCTGCGCGGCGGTTTTCTGAGCATTCCGCCGGGTCATATCGAAGCCGCCCGCATGCTCGGGCTTTCGCCGTTCGATATGCTGCGGCGGATTCTGGTGCCGCAGGCGTTTCGCCTGACGCTGCCGTCGCTCGTCAACGAAATGGTGCTGCTGATCAAGGCTTCTTCGCTGATCTCAGTGGTGGGCGTGGCCGAGTTGACCCGCACCGCGCAAAATATCGCCGCCAGCACTTATCGGCCGCTCGAAGCGTACCTTGCTGCCGGGCTGATTTACTTCGTGATCTGCGGCGCACTGGCGCTGGTTGCGCATGCCGCCGAATATCGTTTGCAACACGCCTGACGGAACCGCTGTGCGATAAAACCATGCAAAAGCTCGACCCCGCCGTTATCACGCACAACCTTCAACCGATCGCCGCCGGCCTCGCGACGACGCTCGGCACGTGGGCCGCGGGCGTCGCGATCGGCATCCTGATCGGCTTTCTGATCGCCGTGCTGCAGCTCTTTTGCGGACGCTGGGTGCGCGGCCTGTTGCGCCTCTACATCGAGGTGTTTCGCGGCACGCCGTTTCTGGTGCAGCTGTTTCTGCTGTACTACGGCGGTCCTTCAATCGGTGTCACGCTCGAACCGATGACGGCCGGCGTGCTCGGTCTCGGCCTGTACGGCAGCGCCTATTTCGCCGAAGCATTCCGCTCGGGTTTTCAATCGGTGCCGCCGGGACATCTCGAAGCGGCGTCCTGTCTGGGACTCACGCGCTGGCAAGCCGTGCTGCGCATCCAGTTGCCGCAAATGCTGGTGCTGATCGTGCCCGCGCTGACCAATCTGATCATCGTGCTGAGCAAGGAAACCGCGGTGCTGTCGATCGTCACCGTGCCCGAACTCACGTTCGTGCTGACCGGCATCGGCTCGGCCACCTTCGCTTTCGTCGAAACACTGCTGGTGCTGTGCGTGTGCTATCTGGCGCTGGTCGAACTGACCTCGCGCGCCGGCATGTGGGCCGAAGCCCGCATCGCGCGCTTCATGGCATGAACGGAATCCGGACCACTCTATGAACGCCATCGCCGACATGCCCTCCTCCGCGTCCACCGCTGCCGTCGATACGCCGCCCGGCGCGCCGCTGATCGAAGTACGCGACTTGCGCAAACGCTTCGGCGAAGTCGAAGTGCTGCGCGGCGTGGACCTCGAGATCGCCCGTTCCGAAGTGGTCTGCATCATCGGACCGTCGGGCTCGGGCAAGAGCACGCTGCTGCGCTGCCTCGCCGCGCTCGAAACCTACGATCAGGGCGACGTGCGCATCGAAGGCGAACTGCTCGGCTATAGCGAGCGCAACGGCAAGCGCGTGCGGGCTTCGCAGGGCGAAATCAATCGCGTGCGGCGCAACGTCGGCATGGTATTTCAGCAGTTCAATCTATGGCCGCATATGACGGCGCTCGGCAATGTGATGGAAGCGTTGCTGCGCGCGCGTCATCTATCGCGCGACGAAGCGCGGCGCCGCGCCAATACGATGCTGGAAACGGTCGGCCTCGCGCACAAGGGCGATGCATACCCTTCGAAGCTCTCGGGTGGCCAGCAGCAGCGCGTCGCGATTGCACGCGCGCTGGCCATGGAGCCGCACATCATGCTGTTCGACGAGCCGACCTCGGCGCTCGATCCCGAACTGGTCGGCGAAGTGCTGCAAGTGATGAAGCAACTCGCGCGCGACGGCATGACGATGGCGGTAGTCACGCACGAAATGGGTTTTGCCGCGCAAGTCGCCGACAAGGTCATGTTCATCGACCAGGGCCGCATCGCTGTACAGGGCAAACCGCGCGACGTCTTTCACGACGCCGGGCAGCCGCGCTTGCGGCAATTCCTGCAAAACTACTTCGACCGCAACGCCTTCTGGGCGCGCGGTCCCGACGACGCGGAGCCGGTATGAGCGCGTCCCCGTCTGCCCCGGCCTCGCGGCACGGACCGTAAGCGCGAGGGCCGCCGATGTCCGCCACTGTTCGCAGCAAAGCTCACGACAAGCCGCTTCCCGCCGCGGCGATGAAAACCGCGCGCGTGGCATCCGACGCGCCGGCCGCGCGCTATGAACAGGTCAAAAGCCACATCCGCCAGATCATCGAATCGGGTGCGCGGCAAGCGGGCGACCGTCTGCCATCCGAACTGGACCTGGTGGCGACGCTGGGCGTGTCGCGCATGACGGTCAATCGCGCGCTGCGCGAACTCGCCGACGAAGGTCTCGTCACGCGCGTGTCCGGCGTCGGCACGTTCGTCGCGCAATCCAAGCCGCAATCGACGCTGCTGATGATCGCCCATATCGGCGACGAGATTCGCTCGCGCGGCCACGAATACAGCTATGACACCGTGCTGGCGCAACGCGAAACCGCGCCGGTGACGGTGTCGAACGCGTTAGGCCTCGCGCCCGGCGCTTCCGTATTTCATGTGATCTGCGTGCATCGCGAGAACGGCCTGCCGGTGCAGCTCGAAGACCGCTACGTCAATCCGGCGATCGCGCCGGCGTTCCTGCAGCAGGATTTCGCCGCGATTAGGCCGTCGGAGTATCTGTACGATATCGTGCCCGCGCATGACGTCGAGCATGTCGTCGACGCGGGTCTGCCGACGCGCGCCGAAGCCGAGTTGCTGGAAATCCGCGCCGAGGAGCCGTGCCTGACGCTGATGCGCCGGACCTGGACGAGCGGCGTCGCGGTGACGTTCGCGCGGTTCGTGCATCCGGGCTCGCGCTATCGGCTGGGTTGCCGCTTCTCGCCGGATATCTCGCAGCGGCAAGGCTAACGGCAGCGGCGCAAACGCCGCGAGCGTACGCGGCGTTGGCTAAAGTTGGCTAAACGTTCCCCGCCAGATGGAAACGCGACGCCGGATGCCACAACTGCACCGAAGTCGCGACCGCGTCGCCCACCCACGTGCGGCGCCATAGCTGCAGGCACGGCTCGCCGATCTCCATCATCAGATGCCGCCGCACATACGCGTCGGGCTTCTGCGCGTAGATGCGAAACTCCGCGCGCTGGATCGGCGCGAGCCGCACCATGTAGTGATTCGGCGTCTCGACGGTGAAGTCCTGTTGCAGGTACTCCGGAAACACCAGCGGATTCACATAGCGATCCTCGTACTGGATCGGCTCGCCCTCTTCGCTGTGCACGATGCACGAGTGAAACGCCGGGCGGCCGGCGAGGCCAAGCGAGTCGAGCGCCTGGGGGTCGTCGCTGGTTTCGAGCGTCAGCACGCGCGCCGAATGACGATGCCCGCGCGCGGCGATTTCGTCGGCAATATTGCGGATTTCCAGCACCGTCGATTCGTAGCGTTGCGGCGCGACGAAGGTGCCGGAACCTTGCACGCGCGTCAGCACGCGTTCGCTGGTCAGCTCGCGCAGCGCGCGCGACACCGTCATGCGCGCGACGCCGAATTCCTTGACCAGTTCCATTTCGGACGGAATCAGCCCGCCCGGCTTCCAATCCCCTTCGCTGATGCGCTTGAGCACATAGCGCTTGATCTGCTCATAGGCGGGCATCGCCTTGGCTGGCGTGTCCTGGCTGCGGTTAGGGCGGTCCTGCGTGTCTGCGGTTTGCGCGTTTGTGTTTGTAATAGTGTTCACGTCGACCTCGTGGGTGGTACGCGGGGGTACACGTCAGGCCGGTTCACCGGCGGATAAGCCTGCTCACCAGCGCTGTCTCCGTCATCTCAAGTCCAGCAACTCTGTCTCTTCAACCTGCTGATTCAACCTGCTTATTCAACCTGCTTATTCAACCTGCCTGGTCAACTTATATGGCGGCCGCCAAACCATCGTTGGCCGCGCGGCCTGCGCCGGGGCTCTCCGGGGCGGCAAGGCCGGCCACACTCGCCAGATCGGCAACGCCCAGGCTGCGGGCAGCGGTCGTGAGCGCAGGCCGCATCTTACCCGGGTTCGGCAGCGGCGGCGGCGCGCCGTCGGCGATCATGCAAAACGCGATGCTCATGTCGTCGGCAAGCGGCCGGTCGTCGCGATAGGTCGGCACGACGCTGCGCACGCGTTGCCAGAGCGCGTCGGTGTACGGCGCGCGCGGAGCCTCGATGATCTGCAGGTCGTAGGCCTGCGCCGCGGCCAGCAATTCGATCGCGACGATGCGCCCGGCGTTGTCGACGATCTCCAGCGCTTTGAGCGCGGCGGGCGTGGCGTGGCACAGGTGGTCTTCCTGCAAGCCGGACGTGATGCCGCCGTCGAGGCTCGCGGGCATCGCCAGACGCCGGTTCTGCGCAACCAGCGAGGCCGCCGTGTACTGCGCGATCATGAAGCCCGAGCAGGTGCCGCCCGGCTCCGCGAGAAACGCCGGCAAGCCGCTCACCAGCGGATTGACGAGACGATCCAGCCGCCGCTCGGCCATCGCGGCGACTTGTGCGATCGCGGTGGCGAGGCTGTCCATGGCCAGCGCGATCGACGCGCCCACCGCATGCGCCTGCGAATAGACGCGCGGCTCGTCCGGCATGCCGGCGACGATCGGGTTGTCGGTAATCGACGCGAGTTCGCGGTTGACCACGCCGGCGGTCGCGGCCAGCACGTCGCGCGCGGCGCCGTGCACGTGCGGAATGGTCCGCATGCTCAACGGATCTTGCGTGCGATGGCCGGCCACCGCGGCGAGAATGCCGCTGTCGGCGAGCGCCGTACGCATCCGTTCGCCGACCAGGTTCAGGCCGGGCGAGATGCGCAATGCCAGCGAATCGGCGTCGAACGCGGCGAGTTGGCCACGCAGATTCTCGAAGCTCATCGCGGCGACCATATCGGTCCAGTCGAGCAGGCGTTCGGCACGCGCCAGCGCCAACGCCGCGAGACCTGTCACGCACGGCGTACCGTTGATAAGGCTCAAGCCTTCCTTCGCTTCGAGCACCAGCGGTTCGAGGCCGAGCATCTGCAACGCGTCGCGCCCTTTGAACCGTTCGCCGCGATAACGCACATAGCCTTCGCCGATGCAGACCAGCGCGATATGCGCCATATGGCTCAGATAACCGACCGAGCCGAACGCCGGCACTTCGGGCAGGCAATCGGCATTGAGCAACGCGACGAGCCGGTCCGCGACCTCGAGACGAATCCCCGAGTGTCCATGCGCAAAGTTGTTGACGGCCGCCGCCATGATCGCGCGCGTCCCGGCGACACCGAGCGGCGCGCCGACGCCCACGGCGTGGCTCATCAGAATGTTGCGCGACAGCGTGCGCTGCTCGGCCGGCGAGACGATCACGTCGCACAACGCGCCGACGCCGGTATTCACGCCATACGCGCGAATTCCGCGCTCGACGATCTGTTCGACAAGCACGTGCGCCGCCGCGATGCGCGCGCGGGCGTCGGCGGAAAGTTCGAGCGGCTCGCCGGCGGCAACGGCCGCGACCTGAGCCCAGTCGAGAGGACGATCGGAACGGATCACGGCCATGATATTGCCCGTCACGTGGTGAGTGAGTTAGTGGTGCGGTCGTGGTGGCTCGACACGAATTGCCTGAAGCGCTCGGATTTGCACTCGACGAACACTTCGTCAGGCGTGCCGTCTGCTTCCACCCGGCCTTGATGCAGGAACAACACGCGATTCGACACGTGGCGCGCGAAGCCCATTTCGTGCGTGACGACCAGCATCGTGCGGCCCTCTTCGGCGAGCGAGCGCATCACGCGCAGCACTTCGCCGACCAGTTCAGGATCGAGTGCCGACGTCGGCTCGTCGAACAGCATCACCTTCGGATGCATCGCGAGCGCACGCGCGATCGCCACACGCTGTTGCTGGCCGCCCGACAGATGCGCCGGATAGTGGCCGCGCTTTTCCGCGAGACCCACTTTCGCGAGCAGCGCTTCGGCTTCTTCAACCGCTTCGGCGCGGCTGCGCTTTTGCACGCGCATCGGCCCTTCGATCAGATTCTCCAGCACGGTCATATGCGACCACAGGTTGAAGTTCTGGAACACCATGCCGAGTTGCGAGCGCACCCGGTCCACCTGGCGGCGGTCGCTCGGATGCAGCTTGCCGTCGCCGCGGCGCTTCATTTTCAGCTCTTCGCCGGCCAGCGCGACCGAGCCGTCGTCGGGCGTTTCGAGCAGATTCAGGCAGCGCAGAAACGTGCTCTTGCCCGAGCCGCTCGCGCCGAGAATCGAGATCACGTCGCCTTGATGGGCGTCGAGCGAAATGCCTTTGAGCACGTGATGGTCGCCGAACGACTTATGAATGTTCTTGACCGACAATGCAACGGGTGCCGCAGCGTTCATGGGATTCTCCAGATTCATCCAGGATGGGCGGCCGTTCAGTGCGCGGCGCGGCGTGCTTCGGTAGTGGCGGAAACCGGGCGGCTCGGTGCGGCTTGCGTGGGCGCCGCGCGCAGATGGCGCGACAGACGCGTTTCGAGCATGCCGAGCAAACGCACGATGATGAAGTTCAGGAACAGATAGATCAGCGCGGCGCAGATGAACACTTCAGTCGTGCGATACGTTTGCTGAATGATCTGTTGCGCGACGCCGGTCACTTCCCACACAGTGACCAGACTCGCGAGCGCGGTCGATTTGACGAGCAGCACCGCTTCTGTCGAATACGCGGGCAAACATTGGCGCAGTGCAATTGGGCCGATCACGCGGCGCAGCAGTGCGAAACCCGACAGGCCGATCGAATAACCCGCTTCGATCTGGCCGACCGGCACGGCCATCAAGCCGCCGCGGATGATTTCAGCGGTATATCCGGCCGTGCACAGCGCCAGCGATAAAACCGCGCACAGGTACGGCTCGCGCAGCACCGGCCACAGGAAGCTCTCGCGAATCACGCCGAACTGGCCCATCCCGTAGTACACGAGGAACATCTGGATCAGAAGCGGCGAGCCGCGGAAAACGAGAATGTAGGCGCGCGCAAAACGGTTCGGCAGCCAGTGCGGCGACACGCGCATCGTGACGATCACGAGCGAGAGCAAGCCGCCGAGAATCAACGAACAGAAGAACAGCCCGAGCGTGGTCGGCACGGCCGCAAGCAGTTGCCGCAGCGTGTCGAGCAGGAAATCGAAGTCGAAATTCATGATGTCCGTGGTTCGTCAGTTGCGCGCGAAGTTGCGCTTGAAGGACCGGCCCACGCGTGCTTCAGCGCGGTTGAAGACCCGGTTCGAGATACTAGTCATCAGCAGATACAGCGTGCCGCCCACCACGAAGAACGTGAAGTACTGGTGCGTCGAACCCGCCGCAACCTGGCTCGCACGCAGCAATTCGGCCAGACCGGTGACGGAGATCAGCGCCGAGTCTTTCAGGCTCAGTTGCCACACGTTGCCGATGCCGGGCAGCGCGAAGCGCAGCACTTGCGGAATCAGGATGCGGCGCGCCATCGTCAGCGTCGGCATGCCGATCGAGCGCGCCGCTTCGAGTTCGCCGCGCGACACCGCCAGCACCGCCGAGCGGTACACCTCGGCCTGATACGCGCCGGAAATCATGCCGACCGCGAGCGCGCCGATCACGAACGGCGGCACGCCGACAAAACCCTCGGCGCCGAACCATTGGCCGACGGCCGTCACGAGCGTCGAGCCGCCGAAGTAGAACAGATAGATGACGAGCAGTTCAGGCACGCCGCGAAACACGGTGGTGTACAGATCGCCGACGACGCGCAGCGTGCGAAAGCGCGACAGCTTGGCCGCCGCGACGAGCGCGCCGAATACGGCGCCCACCGCGAGCGCCGCCAGCGTCAGCGCGACCGTCATCAACGCTGCCAGCAGCAGCACGCCGCCCCAGCCTTGCGGCCCGAAGCCGAGCACCTCTATCAGAGCCATTCCCTACCCCTCATTCACTACGACGGATCGAACCGGCCGGCAGGCGCAGCGTGACAGCGCACCTGCCCTTACCTCTATGCGCGACGGCGAATCAAGGCGTGACGTCGGTCTTGAACCACTTGCCGGAGAGTTTCTTGACCGTGCCGTCGGCGAGCGCGGCGCTGATCGCCGTGTCGAACTTCGCTTTCAGATCGGCGTCCTGCTTGCGGAACGCAAGGCCTTCGCCCGGGCCCCAGATCGGGCCGCCGATCTTCGGACCGGCCATCACGATCGACGCAGTTTCTTTCTTGTCGATGCTGGCGGCGTAGTAGGTCACGTCGTCGAACGAGGCGTCGATGCGGCCGTTCGCCAGGTCCAGATCGCGCTCAGGCGAAGTCTTGTAGACGCGGATCGTGGCGACGTCCTTGAAGCCGTCGTTGATGAACCTGGTGTAGACCGTGCCCGACTGGATGCCGATGGTCTTGCCCTTCAGCTGCTTGCGCAAAGCGTCGACGGTGGGCTGATCGGTTTTCGGATCGCCCGTCAGCTTGACGACGCCGGCGGTAGGCACAGCCTTCGGCAGCACTTTCGCGTCAGTCACGGCGAAGGTCGCGGGCGTGGCCGCATACGGCTTCGAGAACGCGATGATCTTTTCGCGCTCGGGCGTGATCGAGATCGCGTCCATCAGGACGTCGAACTTGCCGGCTTGCAGACCGGGGATCATGCCGTCCCAGTCTTGCGCAACGAGGTTGCACTTCAACTTGATGCGCTCACACAGATTGGCGACCAGATCGGGCTCGAAGCCGCCCAGCTTGCCGCCCGGCAAGGTCAGGTTCCACGGCGCGTAGCCGCCTTCCAGTGCGATCGTCACCGTCTTCCAGTCTTTCGCCTGCACCGGTGCCGCGAAAATGGCCGCGGCGCCGAGGACGGCGCCCATCAATGCTTTTGCTAACGTCGTGCGCTTGAACTTCACGTCGAAACTCCTTTGATTGAGGAAACCGCCGAGACGGATTTTTTAACTGCCGCTTAATTTGTATAGACAAGTCTGCATGAGTCAAAAAATCGTCGCAAGTGGATTGGCGGAAAATCACTCGAATCATCGGGTAAGCCCCTAGTCATCCCCACGGGATGGGGCTTTTCGGGAGTTTTGAAAGGATGGAGGCCATGCACCGCTCGCAGCTTCGTGCATCAGCGTAGTGCATTTTGTCTAGACAGGTTGGTGCAAACTGGCCGGATGCGTGTCGCGATAACGCATCCGCGCGCCTACCAGACGAACGGTATGAAGCGGTAGCGCACGCGGGTGATGTAGTCGGCGTAGCCATCGAGTTGCGCGGCCAGCAGGCGCTCTTCGCGCACCGCGCGCCAGCCCAGCGCGATCACCATGACCGGCACGCAAGTGAAACCCCACCACGAACCAAGCAACAAAGGCGTGCCGATGAAGAACAGCAGCGCGGCGGCATACATCGGGTGACGGACATACGCGTAAGGGCCAGTGTCGGCGACTTTGTGACCACGGCTTGCCTGAATTTTCACGACTGGCGCGGCATAGCTGTTCGCCTGGAACACGAAACGGCACATGAAGATGCAGAGGAACACGCAAAGCGAACCGAAGCTCGCCAGCGGCACCGGCAGCGGCGCCGACCAGTGGAAGCGCATGGCGTCGAGTCCCATCAGGATCAGCCAGCCGCACCACACCAGCATGACGCCGATCAGGAAGAAGCGGTCCCAACGGCTTTGTTGCTTCTGCACGAGCGGCGCCAGACGCTCGGCGAGCAAGCCGGGATCGTGGCGCGCGAGCCAGAATCCGACCCACAAACTCAGTACGCCGATCTCGATCAGATACCACCAGGCGGCCGGCCACGCGAACGTGCCCGCCGCGCCGAACAACAACACGCCCATGCCGGCCAGCGAGATCAACGTTTGGAGGACGAGGCGCTTGATCATCGTGTCAGGCGACCGCCGCCGAGGGCTTGCGCACCCTGGCGAATATGTCGGCGATGTCGATGTCGCCAGTGTTCAGGCGGAACTGATCGCGCAGGCAGGCGGCCAGTTCGGCCGCGCTTTTGAGTTGCCGCTCGCTGATGATCTGGCCGTCCGCGGCGCGTTCGTTCAATTGATCGTTGAGCAGCGTCAGTCGCGATTCCGCCAATACGCGGCAAACAATCAGGTTGCTGGCGAAGATCGAATCCGGCGAGGTCGAGGTGTACCAGTTCGAGGTTTCATAGTCGATCCACTCCACTGGATGCAGATCGAAGCGGTAGATGCGTGACCAGGTTTCGTCTCCTGCTTGCACTTCGAGGTAGAGCGCGTCGTGCGACGCGTCGGCCAGGCGAAAGGCGCCTAGCTGAGTCTGCTGCGCGATGCCTGGGGTCAGGCGCAAGGGCGCTGTCAGAGTGACGCTGCCGAAGCCTACGTCGGCGATCCACGGTTCGTTGCTGTTTTTGTCCTTGTCGATCTCGATGCGTAGGACCATGTGCGTGCGAGGCGGTATTGCGTCAGGTTCGCGGCCCCATAGCACTCGGCCTAGCAGTGGCGTGACTTTGAAGCCTAACTGCTTGAGCACGTTCGCGAATAGCGCGTTTTGTTCGAAGCAGTAGCCGCCGCGGTTTTGCGTGATCAGCTTTTGTTCTATTGATGCGAGGTCCAGGTTGACCGGTCTGCGCGTCAAGGGATTCAGGTTTTCGAAGGGAATCGATTGAGGGTGAAGCTTGTGAAGCTCTCGCAGCACTTCCAGCGTCGGCGCGCGCGGGCCTGTGTAGCCTATGCGGGTGAAGTAGGTGTCCAGATTTACTGTGTCTGACATTGGTATCGTCCTTTTTGTCGCTGGGCGCTTGGGGGCTCTGCCTCTGCGGTGCGGCTCAGGGGGATGATCATATGCTTTTTTGTTGTCTGCCTACGGCGTTGACCTGTCCTTGTTTTCGTAGTGGTTTATTGGTGTTGCCGCGCGTGCCGAGCGGCCCTTCCCCATCCCTCTCGCGGGGTCTCGCCCTGCCGGGCGAACCCCGCCGATTGATCTGCGTTACTGCCCACCCCCTAACGCCGCCGTCGCTATCGACGGCACACTGATACCGTGGCTCGATGCAAACTGGACGGCGGAACTCAAGGTCGATATCAGCGATTGCAACTGCCCCGGCGCGGACTGCGCGATATACGACGCGGCCTGCGCTGTCTGCGCATTCATCCCCGCCTGCAATAGCGACGATGGGTTCATCTGCCCAATCCCGCCCAGCCCCGACTGCAAGTTCGAATACTGACTCACGCCCTTGCCCAGCGACGCCAAACCATCCGTGAACGCCTGCTTGTTCACCGGCGTCGCCGGGGCCGCCCCGCTCGCGCGGTTCACGAATGCCTGGGTCAGCGTCTGCGATAGCGACTGCTGCGTGCTGCCCGCCTGCGTCAGTTGACTCACCGACGGCGTGCCGTCACTCAGCAATCCCGCCGCCTGTTGCGCCTGACCCGCGGCGCTGCTCAATCCCATCGCCGAGGCCAGACTCGATTGGCCACTCAACACCTGCTGGTTCGCGCCGACGTACGTCTGCAGCAACTGCGACACACCACCCGATGACGCCGTGGCGCCAGCATCCGCCGAACTGTTGTTGCCGCCGCCTATGCCGAACTGCTTCAGATTCAGCTGCGCGTTCGATACGCCACTCGCCAGCAATCCACCGCTAGCCAGCAACGAAAGCAAAAGGATGCGTTTGTTCATATCTATCTCCTGACATTGGCCTTCCGAGGTACTCGTGCGCTTCGACACCCCTCTGCACCAGGCGTTCGATATGGCCAAAACCATACTATTGCATTACGTATTTATTCGATTTTAATTACGTTTAAATGCCTTTTAGCAGCAGTCTGTAAATATCGGAATTACATCTCAGTAATATTGATGCGAATCGTTCTCATTTGTATTGACGCACCCATTCCGCATGCGTACGATCTCGCCATCTGCTGCATCCGGCGTCGCGAACCGATGCGGCAAATCGCAGGCACGTTCATCTAACGCCGCGATGATCAGATTCGATACAACACAATAAGGATTTCGATGAAGTTCGCCCAATCCAACGGAGCCGCCGCTCACGCGCGCTCGCTCCGGGATGCCAATCCGTACGGCCGCGCCGCGCGCCGTTCGCGCCTGCCCTCGATGCGCCGCGCCGCCCTCTGCACTGCTTTCGCATGGGCCTCGTTGACAGCCGGCGCGGCCATGGCCGAAGCCAATCCCGATGCCGCACCGGAAGCGCCCGAAGCCGACCTGAATATCAAGGCGACCCAAACGAGTCAGTGGACCGGCTTCTGGAATCGCCAAACGATGCTCGGCGATATGGGCGGTCTGCGTCCCTGGCTCGGCAAATACGGCGTGACCTTCGCGCTGACCGAAACCAGCGAACTTCTCGGCAACGTGCGCGGCGGTCTCGATCGCGGCGTCGCCTACGACGGTCTGACGACCGCCACCGTACAAGTCGATACGCAAAAAGCATTCGGCTTGCCGGGCGGCCAGTTCAACGTCAGCGCGCTGCAAATCCACGGCCGCAATCTGAGCGCGGACAAACTCGGCACGCTGAATACGGCGAGCGGTATCGAAGCGCAGGACACGACCCGTCTGTGGGAGCTGTGGTATCAGCAGTCGTTCCTGAACAAGCGCGTCGACGTCAAGATCGGTCAGCAAAGCATCGACCAGGAATTCATCACCAGCACGTATTCGGCATTGTTCGTCAATACGATGTTCGGCTGGCCGGCCCTGCCTTCCTACGACATGCCCAACGGCGGTCCGGCTTATCCGCTGTCGGCCCTCGGCGTGCGCGTGCGCGGCCAGATCACGCCTTCGTTGACGGCGCTGGCGGGCGTGTTCGACGGCGATCCGCTCGGCAACAACCCGAACAACAAGAGCGGCACCAACTTCAACCTGCATAACGGCACGCTGTTCATCGGCGAATTGCAGTACGCGATCAACCAGCCTGCCGACGGCGAAATGGTCGGCGCGGGCCGCGGCGGTTTGCCGGGCACCTACAAGATCGGCGTCTGGTACAACAACGGCAGCTTCGCGGATCAGCGCTACGACAACACCGGTTTGTCGCTGGCGAATCCGGCCAGCACCGGCATCGCCGCGAATCATCACGGCGACTACAGCTTCTACGCCGTGGCCGACCAGATGATCTGGCGTCCGAACCCGGACGAAGCGCGCAGCCTCGGCGTGTTCGCCCGTGTGATGGGCGCGCCCGGCGACCGCAACCTGGTGAGCGTCGCGGCCAACCTCGGCATCGTGCTGAAGGCGCCGTTCGAAGGCCGCGACAATGACAGCGCCGGCCTCGCGCTGACGTACATCAAGGCCGGCAGCCACGCGCACGGACTCGATCAGGATAACCTGGCATTCAGCGGCGGCCCGTACGGCGTGCGCACCAGCGAAACCGCACTCGAAGCGACCTATCAATATCAGGTCAACCCGTGGTGGACGCTGCAAGCCGACGCGCAATACACGTTCAACGCGGGCGCCGGCCAGAACCCGAACAACCCGACGCAGCCGCTGCGCAACACGTTCGTCATCGGCGTGCGGACTAACATCACGTTCTGACGCCGTCAGCGCCCATTACACACATTGCACACGCCAATTCGCACGCTCCCAATCCATCATGCTTTCGAACATGACCGCATTCACCGCTTTGTGCGCAGGCACGGAGGCCCACTCATGAACAATCCCACGCGCCAGTTTTCGCCGCGCGCCGCGCGGGCTTTCGTGCGGACCCTGATCGCCGCCACCGTCAGCACCGCCGCATTCGCGACGGCCGGCGTCGCGCACGCCGAGCCGCAAGGTTTCCTCGAAACCGTCAAGCACCACACCACGCTGATCAACACCGTGCCGGAAAACGGCGACCAGAACCCGTACGCGGTCGTGGTCGCGCCGGTCACGGCAGGCACCGTCAAGCAAGGCGACGTACTGGTCGGCAACTTCAACAACTCGACCAATCTGCAAGGCACCGGCAGCACGATCGTCAACTATCACCCGGACACGAAGCAGATGACGGTGTTCGCGACCGTGCCGCGCGATCTGAAGGAATGCCCGGGCGGCATCGGCCTCTCGACCGCGATGACGATGCTGAAGTCCGGCTACGTGATCGTCGGCAGCACACCGAGCAACGACGGCACCACCGGCACCAAGGGCGCCGGCTGTCTGATCGTGATCGACCCGCAAGGCAAGATCGCCTCGACCATCGTCAGCCCGAACATCAACGATCCGTGGGGCAACATGGCGGTCGTCGATCACGGCACCAGCGCGACGCTGTTCGTCAGTAACGCCGGCTTCGGCGTGGGCAGCGCGAACGGCAATCCGCCGGTGTTCAAGCAGGCCACCGTGCTGCGCCTGGACCTCGACGTGCCGGCCGGCAAGCCGCCGGTCGTGAAGAAGGAAACCGTGGTGGGCAGCGGCTTCGGGGCGCAGGCGGACAAAGGCGTATTCCTCGTCGGTCCGACCGGCCTCGCGCTGTCGGCCGATCAGAAACTGCTCTACGTGTCCGATGCGATCGGCAACCGCGTCACCGAAATCGACGAGCCGATGACGCGCGACTCCAGCGCTGGCGTCGGCCGCCAGTTGACCGCCGACGGCCTGCTGCATCGTCCGCTCGCGATGGTCACCGCGCCCAACGGCCACCTGCTGGTCACGAATGCGCTGAACGGCCAGGTCGTCGAAATCGATCCGGCCAGCGGCAAGCAGCTTTACGCCCGCTGGATCGACACAGACAAGGCGCAATCGCCGCCGGGCAACGGCGACCTGTTCGGCATCGCGATGACGCCGGAAGGCGACGGCTTTTACTACGTGCAGGACGACGTGAACACACTGGTGCTGGCGAAGTAAGCGACGCCTATACGTGACGCAAATACGTGACACAAATACGTGACACAAATACGCGACGCGGATAAGCAACGCAAATAGGCAACACAAGTAAGCAACGCCAACCCGGCAATACCCAAGGCCAAATGAAGGCGAAGTAACCATGGCAAACGATCATCCGTCGCGCCCCACAAGGCGCGGCTTTCTCAAGGCGGGCGGCGCGGCGGTAGCGGCCGGCGCGAGCCTCGGCGCGGGTCTGGGCACACCCCAGGCCGCGCTCGGCAAGACGCCCGCGCACAATGCCGATCCGCACATGGCGGTCGAGCCGTTTTATGGCGCGCATCAAGGCGGCATCGTCACGCCGCAGCAGAGTCACACCTACGTTGCCGCACTCGATCTGACGACCGACAAGCGCGACGACGTGATCGCGCTGCTGCGCGCGTGGACCGAGGCCGCCGCGCGCCTGACGCAAGGCAGCACCGCCGCGCTGCTGCCGCCGGGCGACGACAAACCCGCACCCGATTCCGGCGATGTGCTCGGTCTCGGCCCATGCGGTCTGACGATCACGTTCGGCTTCGGCCCCGGCCTCTTCACGCACGAGGGCAAGGACCGCTACGGCCTCGCCGTGCGCCGCCCTGCCGCGCTCGTCGATCTGCCGCGCTTCAACGGCGACCAGCTGATCGCCGAGAAAACCGGCGGCGATCTGTTCATCCAGGCCTGCGCGAACGATCAGCAAGTGGCTTTCCATGCCGTCCGGCAACTCGCGCGCCTCGGCTACGGCGTCGCGACGATGCGCTGGGGCCAGTCCGGCTTCCTGTCCGGTCCGCGCGGTCAAACGCCGCGCAACCTGATGGGCTTCAAGGACGGCACCAACAATCCGTCGACCGCCAAGCCGCAGTTGATGAACGAGTTCGTCTGGGCCGGCGCCGCCGACGCACCGTGGATGGAGGGCGGCACCTATACGGTGGTGCGCCGGATCCGCATCACGCTCGAACACTGGGACAACACCGAGCTGGGTTTCCAGGAACAGGTGTTCGGCCGCCACAAGTACAGCGGCGCGCCGATCGGCAAGAAGAACGAGACCGATCCCGTGGATCTCAAGGAAGTGGACAAGGACGGCAATCCGGTGATTCCGGAAAACTCGCACGTGCGTCTGTCGAATCAGGCGAGCAACAACGGCGCGCAGATTCTGCGCCGCTCGTACTCGTACAACGAAGGCACGAACTTCTACATCGAGCGCTGGCCGCCATGGCGCCAGGAAACCGAGTACGACGCGGGTCTTATCTTCGTCGCTCACCAGAGCGACCCGCGCACCGGCTTCATTCCGATCAACGACAAGCTCGCGAAATTCGACATGATGAACCAGTTCACGACGCACGTCGGCAGCGCGGTTTTCGCCGTGCCGCCGGGCGCGAAGCCGGGTTCGTATATCGGCGCGGGGCTGTTCGAGACGTAATGCAAGCCGCGCAGCAAGCAAAACACCGATCAACTGCAACATCATCAACGGACTTTAGGATCATGGCTCATTCCTGCATGGCTCACTCCTGGTTTGGCACCCGCCTGCGCCTCCTCAGCAGCGCCGCCGCGCTCACGCTGGCCGCGCTCGGCACCGCACCGACGGCGGCTCACGCCGCGTCGATCACGCTGTACAACGCGCAGCACGAGCAGGTGGTCAATCAGCTCGCCAAGGACTTCGAAAAACAGTCGGGCATTTCGGTGAAGATCCGCAACGGCGAAGGCCCGGCGATGGCCGCGCAGCTCGTCGCGGAAGGCGCAGCCACGCCCGCCGACGTGTACTTCACGGA
Organism: Paraburkholderia sp. FW306-2-2C-D06C; assembly: GCF_058781505.1. Taxonomy (NCBI): domain Bacteria; kingdom Pseudomonadati; phylum Pseudomonadota; class Betaproteobacteria; order Burkholderiales; family Burkholderiaceae; genus Paraburkholderia; species Paraburkholderia sp. FW306-2-2C-D06C. The sequence goes on from NZ_JBYSWU010000015.1 coordinate 107,496, forward strand.
AAACTCGCCCGAGCTGACGCTGCTCGAAGAGAAAGGTCTCCTGAACAAGGTGGACGGCTCGACCCTCGCCACGGTGCCGGCGCGTTTCAACTCGCCGACCGGCGTGTGGGTCGGCGTGACCGCGCGTGAAAGCGTGCTGGCCTACAACACGACCAGGCTGCAGGCATCGCAGCTGCCGCAATCGCTGTTCGACCTGGCCAAGCCGGAATGGAAAGGCAAGGTCGGCATTGCCCCGAGCGACGCCGACTTCCTGCCGCTCGTGAGCGCCGTGCTCGCGTCGAAAGGCGAAGCGCAAACCGTGCAATGGCTGAAGGGCCTGAAAGCCAACGCGCAGATTTTCGACGACGAAGAAGGCGTGGTCGCCGCCGTCAATCGCGGCGGCGTGGCCACCGGCGTGATCAACAACTACTACTGGGACCGCCTGCACGCGGAACTCGGCGACGCGAAGACCCGCAGCGCGATCCATCACTTCGGCAAAGGCGACATCGGCGCACTGGTGAACGTATCGGGCGCAGCGGTGCTGAAGTCCGCTCACAACGCGGACGGCGCGCAGAAATTCCTCGCGTATCTGGTCAGCGAACGCGCACAGCAGTTGATGGCGAACAGCCATGTCATGTTCGAATATCCGCTGCACGCCGGCGTGGCACCGGACCCGATCCTCAAACCGTTCGCCGAGCTGAACCCGCCATCGCTGACGATCCAGCAACTCGGCGACGACAGCCAGGCCGGCAAGCTGCTGCGTCAGGCAGGTTTGCTGTAAATGAGCGATGCCGTGTCAGCCGCTCCACCGGCTGTGCCCCCCGCCCCGGGGCGCGCCCGTTCGCGCGCGCCGCGCGGTCTGTTCGCGGCAGCAGCACTCAGCGCTTTGCTGGTGTTGCTGCCGATTGCGTTTACCTTCTGGCGGGCGGCGAGCTTCGGCATCGGCGAAGCGGTCGAACTGATATTCCGGCCCCTGGTGGGTGAACTGCTGGTCAACACGCTGCTGATCGCCGTATCGACCACACTGGCGTCGGCGGTGATCGGCACGGCGGCCGCATGGTTCGTCGAACGCACGCATTTGCCCGGGCGCCGCGTGTGGGCCGTGCTCAGCGCCGCGCCGCTGGCGATGCCGGCTTTCATCTCGAGCTATGCGTGGGTGTCGTTGAGTCTCGATTTGCAGGACTTCGCGGGCGCGTTGCTGGTGCTGACGTCCGCCTATTTCCCCCTCGTCTATCTGCCGGTGGCCGCCGCGTTGCGCGGCATGGACCCGGCGCTCGAAGAAAGCGCGCGCGCCCTCGGCTGCAACCGCTGGGCCACGTTCGTCCGCGTGGTGCTGCCGCAATTGCGCCCGGCGCTGCTCGGCGGCATGTTGCTGGTCGCGCTCGGCGTGCTGTCCGAATTCGGCGCGTTCACGCTGCTGCGTTTTCGCACCTTCACGACGCAAATCTACGCGGACTACCGCACCAGTTTCGACGGCGGCGGCGCCTCGCTGCTCGCCTGTCTGCTGATCGTGATCTGCCTCGTCGTGCTGGCGTTCGAGTTCCGCGTACGCGGCGCGGCGCGCTATGAACGCGTCGACCGCGGCACGCGGCGCGCGGTGTTGCGCTACGACCTCGGCGCATGGCGCTGGGTCGTAGCGGCCGGTTTCGCCGCGCTGGCGATCGCGACGCTCGGCGTACCGCTCGGCATGATCGGCTATTGGCTCACGCAGCCGGGCGCTGCCGCCGTCACGCCGGCTGACGTGTCGCCCGAACTGCTGTTCAACGCGACGATTTCGTCGCTCGGTTTCGGCCTCGCCGCCGCCGCGCTCACCACGCTGCTGGTCGTGCCGCTCGCGTTCCTGCTGGTGCGCTATCCGACGCGTTTCGCGATGCTGTTCGAGCGCACGGTATTTCTTGCGCAAGGCATTCCGGGTCTGGTGATCGCACTGGCGATCGTGTCGCTCGCGGTGCACGCGCTGCAACCGCTTTATCAGAGCGCGACGCTGCTGGTGATCGCGTATGCAATGCTGTTTATGCCGGTCGCGCTGGTGAGCGTGCGCGCCGCCTTCATGCAGGCGCAACCTCGCCTTGAAGAGACGGCTCGCGCGCTCGGCCTCAGCTGGTCGCAGACCGTGTTCCGCGTGCTGTTGCCGCTTGCCGGCCCGGGACTCGGCGCGGCGGCGGCGATGGTGTTCATCTCGGTCGTCACCGAACTCAACGCGACGCTGCTGCTGTCGCCCCTCGACACCCAAACGCTCGCGACGCAAGTCTGGGCCGACACATCGACGATGGCGTTCGCCGCCGCCGCGCCGTATGCTGCGCTTCTGACCGGCATTTCGCTGTTCGCCTCCGGCCTGCTGTTCGCGCTGCTCGGCAAATCGGCGCTGCTCGGCGAGCGCGGTTGACGGCAACGCTGAGGCCGCGCGTTTTATTCATCGGATTTTCATGAGCGAACTTCATATCCGCGGACTGCAAAAATCTTTCGACGGCCACCCGGTGCTGCACGGCATCGATCTGTCCGTCGAACGCGGCACGCTGCTCGCGCTGCTTGGGCCGTCCGGCAGCGGCAAAACCACCTTGCTGCGCGTGTTGTGCGGCTTCGAACACGCGGACGGCGGCAGCGTCGAAATCGACGGCCGCCGCGTGGCCGGCAAGAACCTGCATGTGCCGTCCGAACAGCGCCGCATCGGCTATGTGCCTCAGGAAGGCGCGCTGTTTCCGCATCTTTCCGTGGCGGACAACATCGTGTTCGGCCTGCCGCGTGCGCAACGCCGCGCGCGTCATCGCGTGGCCGAATTGCTCGAACTGGTGGGCTTGCCGGCGAACTTCGGCGAACGCGCGCCGCAGCAACTGTCCGGCGGCCAGCAGCAGCGAGTCGCGCTGGCCCGGGCGCTGGCGCCGTCGCCCACCCTGGTGATGCTCGACGAGCCGTTCTCGTCGCTCGACGCGGCCTTGCGGCTCGAGACGCGGCAAGCGGTGGCGAGCGCGCTGGCCGCGACCGGCGCGACGGCCGTGCTGGTCACGCACGATCAATCGGAAGCGTTGTCGCTCGGCCATGAAGTCGCCGTGCTGTGGCAAGGCAAGCTGATCCAGAAGGCGACGCCGGAGACGTTGTACCGGCGGCCGGTGACGCGCGAACTGGCGTCGTTTGTCGGGGAAGCGGTGCTGCTGCCGGGTGTGGTCGAACAGGATCGCGTGACGTGCGAACTGGGCGATTTGCCGTTGTGCGCGCCGCTGGGCAATGGCGCCGTCGACGTGATGGTGCGGCCCGAGCAGATCCGTCTGCTGCGCGCGGACGAAACGATCGCGAATGGGACGGCAGCGCATGACGCCGTCGTGCAGGACGTAGTCTTCCAGGGGCAGGACGCGGGTGTCGCGCTGCAATTGCAGTCGGCCGCGCGGACCGTGGTGCGGGCTCGCGTGCCGGGCTATCTGACGCCGCGGCCGGGCGAGCATGTCAGGCTCGCCGTCGATGGCGATGTGACGGCCTATCCTCGCGATTAGCAGACGCCGTTACGCGGACGCCGCCGCACCCTGAGTGCGCGTCTGCGGACGCAGCGACAAGTCCTGCACCATCTGCGCGGCCAGATAGTCGCACGTGGGCCGGTCCGATTTGGCGCTGCGCGCCACCACGATTTCCAGCGGCGCGATTTTCGGCAAACCTTGCGCTTCGCCGAGAATCGCCAGCCGCGACGGCACGCTGCAACGCGTCAGCGCAATCACCGACAATCCTGCATCCACCGTCGCCACGAGACCCATCAGGCTTGCGCTGCTGAACGCGGCCCGATAACGGATCCGCGCGCCGTCCAGTGCGGCCAGCGTATGCTGGCGCGCGACGCAACCCGGCTCGTAGAGTCCCACCGGCAACGGCGACGCCGCCAGCACCGGCGTATCCACAGAAGCCCCCACCCACACCATCGGCTCGCTGCGCACGAATTCGCCGCGCAACTTGCGGTCGCGCGTGGCGAAGGCGAGATCGATCTTGTTATCGGCCAGCATCGGCGCAAGCGACGTGCTCTGCGCGCAGACGATCTCGATCTCCACGTGCGGATACAGATTCGAAAAGCGCCGCAATACCGGCGACAGCAACGACGATACGTAGTCGTCCGGTGCGCCGAGCACCACCCGCCCGGTCACTTCGGGCCGCACGATCGCCGACCACGCTTCCTCATGCAAAGCCAGCACTTGCCGCGCGTACACGAGCAGCGTATTGCCGGGCCGCGTAAGCGAGAGATTGCGCGTGTTGCGGGCGAACAGCGTGGTGCCGAGCATGGTTTCGAGCCGCTTGATCTGCATGCTGACCGCCGCCTGCGAGCGGTGAACGGTGACTGACGCCTTCGTGAAGCTGCCCGCCTCCACCACCGCGACGAAGGTGCGCAGCAAATCGACGTCGAATTCGGGGTGCATGATTTATCAATCCGGCTTATGGAATTTCTCAATTTAATTCGTTTGCCGGTGCCATGCAAGCCACGCAATACTTGGGACTCACTGTCACGGAGCCGCTTCGCATGTCCCTCACCCAACGTCAACAAGGCGCCATCACGCTGGCCGGTGGCGGGCTGTTGATGGGCACGCTCGGCGTGTTCGTCGAGGAAGCGCGGCTCGACGCGCTCTCTCTGGTGTTCTTTCGCTGCCTGTTCGGTTTTCTTGCGCTCGCGGCCTATTGCGCATGGAAGGGTTTTTTCACGCGCCAGCACTTCACGCGGCGCACCGTCGTGCTGGCGCTGATCTCAGGCCTGTTGATGGTCACGCAGTGGGTCGGTTTCTTCGATGCGATTCATCGCACCAGCATCGCCGTCGCGACCGTGGTGTTTCATGTGCAGCCTTTCTGGGTCGTGCTGATCGGCGCTGCGCTCTTCAACGAACGGCTCGGCATGGACCGGCTCGGCTGGATCGCGACTGCGTTCGTCGGGCTCGTGCTCGCGTCGGGCGTCGCGGCCACCGGCAATCTGCAGGGCCACGCGAGCTATCTGATCGGCATCGGCGAAGCGTTGGCGGGCTCGGTGCTGTACGCGAGCGTCACGCTGATCGCCAAAGGGCTCGGCAATTTGCGGCCGCACTTGCTGACGCTCGCGCAATGCTTCGTGGGCGTGGTGTGCCTGCCGTTCATCGCACCGCTCGGCGCCGTGCATATCGGGCCGATGCAGTGGTTCTGGCTGGTCGGCATGGGCGTGTTGCACACAGGATTGTCGTATGTGCTGATCTACGGCGCGCTACCCAAGCTGACGACGCCCGTCATCGCCGTGTTGCTGTTCGTCTATCCGTTGACGGCGATCGTTGTCGATGCGGTTGTGTACGGACGGGCGCTGTCGCTGCCGCAACTCGCGGGCATGGCGCTGATCGTGGTCGCGAGTCTGGGTGTCAATCTCGGCTGGCCGCTGCTTTCGATGTGGCGGCTTGGTGGACGGGCGCGGCGTCACGCCGATTGAGGTTCAGCCACCCGGCCAAACGGTCAACCGGCCAACCTCACTGCGGCAACGCCTCCCCCATCGTCTCCGGCGCAAACGGAATCACCAACAGGCCGACGACAAACGCCAACGCCGTCAACGCCACCGGCACGCCGAGCGTATGCATATGCAGCACGGCCGCGCCGAGCAAAAAGTTGACGCCCGCGCCGACAAACCGTCCGAACGATGTACAGAACGCGAACGCCGTCGCCCGCACGCGGGTCTCGAACTGCTCCGGCAGCCACAAGCTGAACAGCGCGAAATTACCGCCGAAAAAGCCGAGTACGACGAGCCACGCGATAAACGGCGCGAGTCCATTGGGCAGATAGAACGCCCAGCCGAAACTGCCGACGATCGACACCGCCATCCCCGTGAAGTAAATCGCCAGCGTCTTCTTGCGGCCGAAGCGTTCGGCGAGCAACGGCAAGGTGAGACAGCCGAGAATCGTCGCGATCGACAGCAAGCCGGTGGCAAGCGACGCCGTTCTCATCGCATCGTTCCTGGCCATGCCGGCGCGCGTCGCTAGCTGAATCACCGCGGACGGTTCGTACACCGCGCCCGCCCACAAGCCGATAATCGCGATCGTCAGCAGAATGCACGCAACCCACGTGCGGCGCCGATACGCCGGCCCGAGAATCTCGTGCAGCGGTTTGGCGCGCCCGGCGCGCGCTTCGGCCTCCTGCCACTTCTCCGACTCTTTCACGCGCAGCAGGATCAGAATCGCGACCACCACCGGCACCGCGCCGGTCAGGAACATCGCGCGCCAGCCGTAATGCACGCCGATCGTGTAATTGAGCGCGGCGGCCAGAAAAAAGCCCGCGTAGTAGCCCGTTTGCAGATAGCCTGCCCCCATCTTGCGGCGATCTTCCGGCCACGACTCAGCCACATAAGTGCCCGCCAACGCCCACTCGCCGCCAATGCCGACGCCGGCAATGAAGCGGTAGATGCCGAGCTCCCACACGTTGTGCGACGTCGCCGCAAGCCCCGTAAAAATGGCGAACGTGAAGATCGTGCCGGCCAGCACCCTGGTGCGCCCAAAGCGGTCGGCGAGCGGGCCCCAGATGAACGACAACCCCCACCCGACCAGAAACAGCGCGAACAGAATCGAACCGGCAAGGCCGACGTTCGCAGGCGTCGCCGCATAGCCGGAGCGCGGCAGCAGTTCGGTCAAGGCCGGCGTCAGAACGAGCGCGTAGATGAACGAATCCATCCCGTCGAGCGTCCAGCCGGCCCATGCTCCCCAAAAACCTACAATTTGCGAACGATTGAGCGGCGTGCGACGCCGTGCAACCGGCGTGCGGTCGGTCAGTGAATTCATCATGCTCCTCCGGCCCTACAAGTTGGCGTACGTTACGTATTGGAAACGACGGGATGGCGCGCTTGTGATGGAGTTGAATTGCCCCGTTGCAACCATGGCGAGGGACATCGCCGGCGACCGCCCGATGGAAAACATTCCGGGTTTGCCCGCCTGCAAAACGCGTCTTTTTATATATAATATTTAATCTTATGAGCGACGCAACAGATGGTTTTCCCCTGGACGCCCCGGCGCGCACGCCGCTTCTACCCGCGGCGGCGCCGCGCGAAAGCACGTCCCGCGTCATTGCGGAGGCGCTGCGCGCGGCGATTGTCGACGGCACGCTGGCGCCTGGCGCGCCGCTGCGGCAAGACGCCATTGCGCGGCATTTCTCCGTCAGCGCCATTCCTGTACGCGAAGCGCTGCGCCAGCTGGAAAGCGAAGGCTGGGCGAAGGCGGCCGTGCATAAAGGCGCCACTGTCGCGCCGTTGTCGGCGGATGAAGCACGCGAGATCTACGAGATCCGGTCCGCACTGGAGAGCCTCGCCATCGGTCTCGCGATTCCGAATCACACTGCCGCCACGCTGAGCGCATCCGTCGACCTGTGCCGCGCGGCCGAACGTGAAGCCGATCCGTCGCGGTACGTCGCGCGCAATGCCGCGTTTCACATGAGCCTGTACGCGCCCGCTGCCCGTCCGCAACTCGAGGACATGATCGGCGCCTTGCATCGGCGCGGTGAACGGTATCTGCGGCTGAAGTTCGGGCTGCCGTCGTACAAGGGCGAATCCGACGAAGAACACGCCGCCTTGCTCGATGCGGTACGGCGTCGCGATGTTCCCGCTGCGCAAGCGCTGGTCGTCGCGCATCTGCTCGGCACCGGCGACCTGCTCTACCGCTTTCTGACCGAACGCGCGCAGGCGGAAGTCGCGCTAGCGAATCAACCCAAGCCGCGCGGCAGACGCACGCGCACCACCACCGGGAGCTGAATCCGCCGATGAACCGACCCGCCGAAGCGTCACCCCCAACCCGTTCATGGACCACCCGCCGCGACGAGAAGAACCGCCGCCTCGCCGCCATTGCACCGTGGCTGGAAGACGGCGTACTGCCGACCCACCGTATCGTCGACGCACTCGAAACGCTGATTCGCCCCGGCGACCGCGTCGCGCTCGAAGGCGACAACCAGAAGCAGGCCGACTTCCTGTCGCGCTCGCTCGCCAAAGTGGATGCCCGGAAGATTCACGACGTGCATCTGCTGATTTCGAGCATCAGCCGTCCTGAACATCTGACGCTGTTCGAGCGCGGCATCGCGCGCAAGGTCGATTTCTCTTTTGCGGGTCCGCAGAGCCTGCGGGTCGCGCAACTGCTCGAAGACGGGCAGCTGGAAATCGGCGCGATCTACACGTACGTCGAGCTGTACGCCCGGATGTTCGTCGACTTGACGCCGCACGTCGCGCTGCTGTGCGCGGACAAGGCCGACCGTCACGGCAATCTGTACACCGGCCCGAATACCGAGGACACGCCCACCATCGCCGAAGCCGCCGCGTTCCGGCACGGCATCGTGATCGTGCAGGTCAACGAAATCGTCGATGAACTGCCGCGCGTCGACATTCCGGGTTCGTGGGTCGACGTGGTCGTGCAGGCGGATCGGCCGTTTGCCGTCGAACCGCTGTTCACACGCGATCCGCGGCACATCGGCGACTTGCAGGTGCTCACCGCGATGATGGTGATTCGCGGCATCTATGAACCGTACGGCGTGACGTCGCTGAATCACGGCATCGGCTTCGACACCGCGGCGATCGAATTGCTGCTGCCGACTTACGGCGAATCGCTCGGCCTGAAAGGCAAGATCTGCCGAAACTGGACCCTCAACCCGCATCCCACGATGATCCCCGCGATCGAATCGGGCTGGGTCGACAGCGTGCATTGCTTCGGCAGCGAAGTCGGCATGGAGGCGTATATCGAAGCGCGGCCGGACGTATTCTTCACCGGCAGCGACGGCAGCCTGCGTTCGAACCGCGTGCTGTGCCAGCTGGCCGGGCAATACGGCGTCGATCTGTTTATCGGCTCGACGCTGCAGATCGACGCGGACGCGAATTCATCGACGGTGACACGCGGGCGTCTCGCGGGTTTCGGCGGCGCGCCCAACATGGGTCACGATCCGCACGGCCGGCGTCATTCGAGCGAAGCATGGCTCAAGCTGTTGAAGGATCAGGGGCCGGTCTCGCGCGGACAGAAGCTGGTCGTGCAAATGGCCGAAACGTACAAGAAAGGCGGCGAGCCGACTTTCGTCGATGAACTCGACGCGGTCGCGGTCGGCGCGCAAAGCGGCATGCCGGTCGCCCCGGTGATGATCTACGGCGACGATGTGAGCCACGTGGTCACCGAGGAAGGCATCGCATATTTGCACAAGGCCGAAGGTCTCGACGAACGGCGCGCGGCGCTGGCGGCGGTGGCGGGCGTGACGCCGATCGGCCTGCGTGCGAAGCCGGAGAAGACGGCCGAGTTGCGCCGTCGCGGCATCGTTGCGTATCCGGAAGATCTCGGCATTCGTCGCGGCGAAGCGAAGCGTTCGTTGCTGGCCGCCCGCAGCATCGACGATCTGGTGGCGTGGTCGGGCGGGCTTTACGCGCCGCCTGCGCGCTTCAGGAGTTGGTGACGATGGCGCCCGCTGCTTTGCTCGAGCGCGCGCAGGCATCGTCCGGGCTTGCCACGTGCGCTGATTGGCCGGCAAGGGCTGAGCCGCGCATCGAGCCGCCACACGAGAGCGCTTCCGACGATGCCGGGCTTGCCCGGCTCGCCGTGACCGCGCTGATCGAAGAGGCGCAGCTCACGCCGAAACCCGCGCTCGTCGACCGGCGCGGCAGCGGCGCGCATCGCGACCTCGATCTGGCCATCATGCTGCGTTCCGCCGGTTCGCTCGAGCCGACCTTCGCGGCGCTCGCGCGCGCATCGCGGCGGCGCGAGCCGTCCGCAATTTTGCGCGCCGAACTCGCGCAGATCGGGCGCGCCGGCGAGCAGGACATGCTGCGCGCCACCGGCGGCAGCAATGCGCATCGCGGCGCGATCTGGATCGTCGGCTTGCTGGTGGCGGGCGCGTGTGGATCGGGCGGAGCGGCCGACGCGGGCGGCCCAGCAGCTTTAACGGCGGCGCGCATCTGCAAACGCGCCGCGCAGATCGCCTGTTTCCCCGATCGTTTCGCCGCGCCCGCCGAGAGCCACGGTGAACGCGTGCGTCAGCGCTACCAGGTCGGCGGCGCGCGCCGCGAGGCGCAAGACGGTTTTCCGCACGTCGTCGACGTCGGCCTGTGCGCGTTGTGGGCGGCACGCGCGCGCGGCATCGGCGAAGACGCCGCGCGCGTCGACGCCCTGCTCTCGATCATGGCCTCGCTCGACGATACCTGTCTGCTGCATCGCGCAGGCCTGCCCGGCTTGCATGCCGGACAACGCGGCGCGCGCCGCGTCCTCGACGCGGGCGGCAGTTCGACCGCAACCGGCCGCGCCGCCTTCGCCGCGCTCGAACGCGAACTGCTTTCGCTCAATGCATCGCCCGGCGGCGCAGCCGATCTGCTCGCCGCCACCCTCTTTCTCGACATGCTGGCGCCTCGCGACGCCGGCGGGAGCCCAGTCTCATGGAACATCTGACCTTCGACTATCCGGCGCAACGCGCCGTCACGACCCGCGCGCATGTCGGCGTGGTCGGTTCGGGCGACCTTGAAGTGCTGCTGTCGCCGGCCGACAGCGCCGCGGCGTTGACCGCGCATGTGGTCGTGCGCACCAGCGTCGACGGCTACAGCCATATCTGGAAGAGCGTGCTCGACCGCTTCTTCACGCGCTACGACGGCGCCGCGCACATCGAAATCAACGACTTCGGCGCAACACCCGGCGTCGTGGCATTGCGGCTCGCGGAAGCGGTCGAAGCCGCCGAACAGGGAGACGACGCATGAGCACCGTTGCTACAGCGGCTGCAACGGGCGTCGCGCCGATGCTGCGCGACAGCTTCATCGAACAGCCGGCGCGCGAACGCGCCCGCACGCTGCTGGATGCGGGCAGCTTCCGCGAGTTGCTCGGTCCGTTCGACAGGATCGAGTCGCCGTGGCTGCCGCTGCAAGGCGTCGTTTGCCAGGCGGATGACGGCTGCGTGATCGCGCGCGGCACCATCGGCGGCGAACCGGCCGTGGTGGCCGCGATCGAGTCCGCGTTCCAGGGCGGCAGCATCGGCGAAGTGTCGGGCAGCAAGATTGCCGCCGCGCTCGAGATGGCTTTGCGCGATTGCGAGCGCGGCAAACCGGTACGGCCTGTCGTGCTGTTCGAAACCGGCGGCGTGCGGCTTCAGGAAGCCAATCTCGGCCTCGCGGTGATCGCCGAGATTCAGGCCGCAATCGTCGCGTTGCGCCGGCATGTGCCAGTGGTCGGCGTGATCGCGGGAATGGTCGGCTGCTTCGGCGGCATGTCGCTCGCCGCGGCGCTGTGCTCGTATCTGGTCGTGACCAGGCAAGGGCGGCTCGGCATGAACGGCCCTGAAGTGATCGAACAGGAAGCGGGCATCGAGGAACTCGATGCGAGCGATCGCCGCCACGTGTGGCAGTTGATCGGCGGCGAACAACGGGCAGCCACGGCGCTCGCGGACCAATTGGTCGACGACGACGCAGACGCGGTGCGCGCCGCGGTGCGTTCAGCATTCGCGCAGGGACTGCCGGCCGCGCATCGCAGCGAACAGGTCGACACGTTTCTGGAGCGTCTCGCGCAGATCGATCCGGCCAGCGTCACGCCGGAAACGATGCGTGCGGTGTACAACCCGCGCAACCCGGACACCGCGTGCAAGGAGCAGGCATGAGCGACACCCCCCTCAGCCGCGGCGCGCGCTGGTTCCGCGCGCTGGCAGGAGAGCCGTCCGGCAAGGCGCCGGTATTGAGCGGCGATGCGTCCCTCGGCGACGAGACCGCGCGTTTCATCGCGGTCGTCCCCGATCCCGGCAACCGCTTTCCGCGCGCGACCGATAACGTCGTCGGCCTCGAACAGGGCTGGCTGCTCGCGCGTGCAGTGCGCGACGCCATCGCGCAGGACGAAACACGCGGCACGCGCCGCCCGATCGTTGCGATCGTCGACGTGAAGAGCCAGGCGTACGGTTATCGCGAGGAGATGCTGGGCATTCACCTCGCCTGCGCCGCAGCCGTGGATGCCTATGCGTCGGCACGCGCCGCCGGGCATCCGGTGATCGCGCTGATCGTCGGACCGGCCATGTCGGGCGCGTTCCTCGCGCACGGCTATCAGGCCAACCGGATCGTCGCGCTCGACGCGCCCGGCACCATGGTTCACGCAATGGGCAAGGAAGCGGCCGCGCGCGTCACGCGGCGCACAGTCGAAGCGCTCGACGCGCTCGGCGAAACCATCGTGCCGATGTCGTACTCGATGGCCTCGTTCGCCAAACTGGGCCTGCTGGATCAACTGATCGAAGGCATCGACGCGGATGCACCGGATGCAGCGCAGATCGAACGCGTTCGCCAGGTGTTGACGGACTCGGTTCGCAGCGCGCGTGCAGGCAGCCGCGATCTGTCGCATCGGCTGGAATCGGCGGCGGCTAAACAGAACCGCGCGGCGTCGATCGAAGTGCGGCGGCGCCTCGCCGAACAATGGGACTCCGTGTGATGCGAGCGTGTGCGGCTCCGCCGTTTGCAACTGATCGCGTATTGGATCACGTGCTGGATCACGTGCTGGATCACGTGCTGGATCACGTGTTGGATCACGTGTTGGATCACGTGTTGGATCACGACAGGCGCTGGCGGCCGCATGATCTGCTGCGGCTGCGTCATTTGCAGCCGTTTGACGGCGAACCGGCGTGGGTGCGCGAAGCCTTCGAACGTGCGCCGTATGCAGTCGTGAGGCGCGCACCGGCTGCGGAAGGTTTCGTGGCGATCGGTCTGCGCGGTGCGGAGCGATCGCAGCGCTATGGCGCATGGGCGCACGAAAGCGATATCGAGACCGTGATCGCGCCGGAGTCCCTGGCGACATGCCGGCCTGCTTCCGAGCGCAGTACGTTGGCTGCTTTTGCTGCCCTCGCCACGTTGCAGCACGACATGTCCGGCGCGTTAGCCGACTTCATCTGGGGGCCGACCGGCAGCACCGGCTTCGAACTGGCGACGCAGGTGCCGACCGTCACTGCATCGAGCGATCTGGATCTGCTGATTCGTACGCCGGAAAGACTCTCGCACGACACCGCCGTTCAGATCCGAAACCAGTTGCAGGCGCACGCGCAACGCGCCGGCATTCGCGTGGATGTGCAACTCGAGACACCCGCCGGCGGCGTCGCGCTGGCCGAGTGGGCGGCGGGCAAGACACGCGTGATGGCGCGGCACGCACGAGGCCCGCAACTGATTGCCGATCCGTGGGCGCCTGCTCACGGCGATGCCTGATGCTTGCCCTTCTGTTTCCCGGCCAGGGCGCGCAGACCGGCGGTTTCCTGCATCGTCTGCCGCAACACCACGCAGTGCGCGAAACGCTCGACGAAGCGTCTCAGACGCTTGGCATCGATGTGCTGACGCTAGACACTCCAGACGCGCTTCGTTCGACCGTCGCCGTGCAGGTCGGCTTGACGGTGGCGGGTGTGGCCTTTGCGCGCGCGCTCGCGGACGAACAACTCACGCCGGAGATCGGCGCGGGCCTGTCGGTCGGCGCCTATGCCGCGGCGGTCAGTTGCGGCGCGGTTCGCTTCGACGACGCATTGAGGATGGTTCGTAAGCGCGCCGAATTGATGGAGATGGCGTATCCATCTGGCTATGGTCTCGCGGCCGTGTCGGGTTTGACCGAACATCGCATCGCAACACTCGCCGCGCAACATGCGGATGAAGACAAGCAGCGTGTGTATATCGGCAACGTCAATGCGCCGCGTCAGATCGTGATGGCTGGCGCGAACGGCGCGCTGGACACGTTTATCGAGCGCGCCCTGGCGGCAGGCGCGCGCAACGCAATCCGCCTTGACGTGAGCGTGCCGTCGCATTGCGAACTGCTCGCGCATGCCGCGGACGAACTGGTCGCCTACGCGCAGGATGTGCCCTTTCGCGCGCCGCGAAGCACCTATGTCGGCAATCGTGGCGGCCGGCCGTTGCACACCGCGGAGGCCGTCCGCGACGATCTCGCGACCAATATGCGCTACACCGTGCGCTGGTTCGACGCGCTCAGCGTGATGCTGGAAATGGACGCCCGCGTGCTGGTCGAAGCGCCGCCGGGCCAGGTGCTGACGGACATCGCGCGCGAGAACTTTCCGGACACAGCCGCGCTGGCCGCGAGCACATTCTCGTTCGACAATCTGGTCGCGACCGTGCGGCGGCGTCTCGCGTCCGGCGAGCAATAGCAGAATAGATCACCGCGGCTCGGGCCAGGGATTCTGCTACAACTTCGGCCGGGCGGTCGGCGCGACTTTTCCGTTCCTGATCGGCTACGTCTCACAGACGATGACGCTCGGTCACGCAATCGGCGTGTTTGCCGCCGCGGCGTATGGTGTCGTGATCCTCGCCGCGCTGACGTTGCCGGAAACCAAAGGACGCCAGCTGAACGCGTGAGAGGCCATCGCGAGTCGCACTACAACGACGCCTGTTCCGGCGCGCGTCCGATTGCATGCGAATCGGACGCCGCCATGTCGCCGCGACCGCGGCCGCTTTCTCGCCCGGGCGTCACGACCGCTCCCGTGCCCCCCGGCCGGCGCACCGATTTCGCATGCCGCTCGATCAGCCGTTGCAGCAGGCAGAACGCGCACAGCAACGCGCCGATCACGATGCGGGTCCACCACGAGCTGAGTGTGCCGTCGAAGGTAATCAGCGTCTGGATCGTACCGAGAATGCCGACGCCGAACAGCGAGCCGATCACATAGCCGACACCGCCCGTCAGCAAGGTTCCGCCGATCACCGTCGCGGCAATTGCGTCGAGTTCCATGCCCTGCCCTTGCAAGCCATAACCGGACAGCACATAGAAGGTGAACACCGCGCCGCCAAGCGCCGAACAGAAACCGCTCAGCGCATACACGCCGATCCGCGTGCGCGCGACCGGCAAGCCCATCAGCAACGCCGAGCGCGCATTGCCGCCGATCGCATACACGTTGCGGCCAAAGCGCGTGAAATGCGCGACATAGATCGCCGCAATCAGCGTGACGAACGCGATCAGCACGTTGGCCGTGACCGAACCGATGCCGATATCGAGGCGGAACGCCGAGATCTTCTGGAAAGCCGGATCGGTGATGGTGATCGACTGCGTCGTGATCAGGAAGCACAGGCCGCGCGCGAAGAACATGCCGGCCAGCGTGACGATGAACGCCTGCAAGCGGAAGAAGTGGATCAGCGCGCCCTGCATCGCGCCGAACACCGTGCCCATCAGCAACACGATCGGCACGATCAGCCAGACCGGCAGATGCACGCGCTCGGCCAGCACCGCTTCGACGATGGTGGTCAGCGCCACCACCGAGCCGACCGACAGATCGATCCCGCCGGACACGATCACGAAGGTCATGCCGATCGCGACGATCAACAGGAACGCGTTGTCGACCAGCAAGTCGAGCAGCACTTGCCAGGAGAAAAAGCCGGTGTACATCACCGAGCCGAAACCGAACAGCGCGCAGAACAGCAGGATCGTGACGGCGATCGGCAGCGTGCGCGGATCGACGATATGGGCACAGGCGTCGAGGAATCGTCTCATCGCGCCACCCCGCGCTGCTTGATGACCGACATGCCGAGCGACATGGCGAGCGAGCGCGCCGCCGGCGACTGGATCACGCTCACCGCGAGCACCACGGCCGCCTTGACGACGAGCGTCGCCTCGGGCGGCACGCCGATCGAATAGGTTGTGTAAGTGAGCGTCTGGATGATCAGCGCCCCGAGTACGGTGCCCGCGAGACTGAAGCGTCCGCCGAGGAGCGATGTGCCGCCGAGCGTCACTGCGAGAATCGCATCGAGTTCGAGCAGCAGGCCGGCGTTGTTGCCGTCGGCGCTACGCACGTTCGAGCTGATGAGGATGCCCGCCATCGAAGCGGACAATCCCGCGAAGCCGTACACCGCGAACACGAGCGCTTTCGAGCGCAAGCCGACGAGCCGCGTCGCCACCGGATTCACGCCGATCGCGCGAATGAAGAGCCCGAGCGCGGTGCCTTCGACGAGCGCCGCGGTAGCCAGCACGGCCACGCTCGCGATCCACACCGAACACGGCACGCCCAGCCAATAACCGCCGCCGACGAACAGGTAGCCCGGTGCGCCGATCGGAATGATCTGCCCGGCGGTCAGCAGTTGCGCGATGCCACGGCCCGCCACCATCAGGATCAGCGTGGCGATGATCGGCTGCATGCCGACGAACGACACCAGCAACCCGTTCCACATCCCGCTCAGCACGCCGACGATCAGCGCCGCCATCAACGCCTGCGCGATCAGGCCGGCACTCGGCACGGGCTGCGTCGCCAGGATCGTCGCCGCCGCCGCGCCGGCAATCGCCACCACCGCGCCGACCGAAATGTCGATGCCGCGTGTCGCGATCACGAGCGTCATGCCGGTCGCGACGAGCACCAGCGGCGCGGCGCGATTCAACACGTCGATCGGCGCGCCGAACAGGTGCCCGTCGAGCATGCGCAGCGACAGAAAATGCGGATTCACCCACAGATTCAACACGCACAACAGCGCGAGCGTCACGCACGGCCAGATCAAAGGACGCTCCGCGCCGTCGCGAGCGAACCAGTTCGATAGCTTCATTCGCCGCTCCCCGCGATGAGTCGATAAATGTTGTCTTCGTTCGAAGCCTGACCGGCCACCTCGGCGATCTTGCGGCGGTCGCGCAGGACCACCACACGATGACTCACCCGCAGCACCTCGCCGATCTCCGACGAAATGAACAGAATGCTCAAGCCGTTCGCGCACAGCGCCAGCAAACGATCCATGATGTCGAACTTCGCCGCGACATCGATGCCGCGCGTGGGTTCGTCGAGAATCAGCAGCTTGGGATTGGTTGCGAGCCAGCGCGCCAGTAGCGCTTTTTGCTGGTTGCCGCCGGAGAGAAGGCCAATGGGTTGTTCGGCGTCCGTTGCCTTGATGCCGAGCCGTTCGATCCACATGTCGGCCAGTTCGCGCGCGCGATTGCGGCTGATCTTGCGCAACCAGCCACGCCTCGCCTGCAAGGCCAGCAGGATGTTCTCGCGAACCGACAGTTCGGCGACGATGCCCTCCTTCTTGCGATCCTCCGCGCAATAACCGATGCCGTGACGGACCGCATCGCGCGGCGAACGCAGCCGCACGGCGCGGCCTTCGATCACGATCGTGCCGCTGTCGGCGCGGTCGGCGCCGAACAGCAGCCGCGCGGTCTCCGTGCGGCCCGAGCCGAGCAAACCGGCGAGACCCAGAATCTGACCCGGCTGCACGTCGAGATCGATCGGCTGCAGCGTGCCGCGCCGCCCGACGCCGCGCAGTTCGACGAACGGCTGAACGGCCTGCCTGCTCGCCGGCCCTTCGTGTACCTCACGTCCTTCGTGGGCTGCTTCGCGCAGCCGCGCGCTCATGCGCTCATGGCCGACCATCTTCGCGACCAGTTGATCGGCGGGCAAATCGCGCGCGAGGTATTCGCCCTCGCGTTCGCCGTTGCGCATCACGGTAATGCGATCGGAGATGGCATAGGTCTGCTCGATAAAATGCGTGACGAACAGAATCGCGATGCCCGACTGCTTAAGATGCCGAAGTATTTTGAAAAGCTGTGCGACTTCGCCGTCGTCGAGGCTCGAGGTCGGCTCGTCGAGAATCAGCACGCGTGCATCGACCGACAGCGCTCTCGCTATGGCCACCATTTGCTGTACGGCGATGGGGTAGGCTTCGAGCGATCTGGTGACGTCGAGCGTCACGTCCAGACGCGCGAGCGCCGATTGTGCGCGGCGTTTGATGCCGGGCCAATCGATCGCGCCGAAGCGCTTTGGCTGCCTGCCCGCGAAGATGTTCTCGGCCACCGACAGATTCGGGCATAGATTCACCTCCTGATACAGCGTGCGCACACCGGCCGCTTCGGCCTCCTGCGGCGACCCAAACGCCACGGTTTCGCCACCGAGCCGGATCGTGCCGGCATCAGGCGCGACCACGCCGGTCAGCACGTTGATCAAGGTGGATTTGCCGGCGCCGTTCTGCCCCATCAGTGTGTGGATCTCGCCGGGAAACAGCCGGAAGTCGACTCGCTGCAGCGCTTTGACACCCGGAAACGTCTTGCTGACGCCGGCGGTCGCCAGAATGGGCTCGAGTTCGTTCGAGGCGGCGCCTTCAACTGCGCCACCGGCTGACGGATTCGGTTCGGAAACGGGGTGCGTCATAGACCTCGCTCGATCGGTGGTGCGTTGGTTTGGCAAGGTCCGCGGAAAAGAGACCGCCCGCTGCCGAAACAGCCAGGCGGTCAGGCACCACTGGAGAATCCCTTGCAAGCTGCCCGTACTTCGCTTTTGTCCTGCCTCGGTCCGATGGAGTGCTCAGTACTTGCGCGTCGGCAGAGTCTGCGCCGCGACGCTCATCGGGAAGACGGTCTCTTCCGTCAGGATGCGCTTGGGCAGCGGCTTGCCTGCCACCACGTCCTTGACCGCCGACATCAGCTGCGGTCCCAGCAGCGGGCTGCACTCCACGTCGACGTTCATCTTGCCCGCGGCCATCGCCTGGAAGCCGCCCTTGGTCGCATCGAACGAGACGACGGTGATGTCCTTGCCGGGGTGCATGCCGGCCTCTTCCATCGCCTGGATGGCGCCGAGCGCCATATCGTCGTTATGCGCATAAACTACATTTATTTTATTTCCATAAGTTTTTATAAATGCCTCCATCACCTGCTTGCCACCGGCAAGCGTGAAGTCGCCGCTCTGCGAGGCGATTATCTTGAATTTGGGATCGCTCTTGATCACTTCGATCAAACCCGAGTGCCGGTCGTTGGCAGGCGCGGAGCCGACCGTTCCCTGAAGTTCCGCGATGTTAATAGGACCTTGATCGTTTTTAAAGTGATCCGCGAGCCAATGTCCGCCGCGCCGGCCCTCTTCCATGAAGTCCGAACCGATCATCGTGACGTATAGCGAGGTGTCTTTCACGTCGATGTTGCGGTCGGTCAGGATCACCGGAATCTTCGCGGCTTTAGCCTCGCGCAACACGGGCTCCCAACCCGACTCGACGACCGGCGAGAACGCAATCACGTCCACTTTCTGCGCAATGTAGGAACGGATCGCCTTGATCTGGTTTTCCTGCTTTTGCTGGGCGTCCGAGAATTTGAGCTTGATCTTCGCGTCCGCAGCCGCGGATTTCACCGACTCGGTGTTGGCCGTTCGCCATGCGCTTTCAGCGCCGACTTGCGCGAAACCGAGCGTGATCTGTTTGTCTTGCGCGTAAGCGTCCGGTGTTGTCAGCGTCAGTGCTCCGATGCCCGCGCACATCGCGAGCGCGCCTAACGCACGACATGCGGCGCGTCGTGTATTCGCCATGTCTGTCTCCTGATCGTTGTTGTGTGGCGATCCATCGAACCGCCCGCCGCTTCCGGCCTGTCTCGGAGCGTGGATCGTGATGTAGCGTAGTGTCTGGGGCGTTAACCGTCCAATCATATGATTGGCGTTGGCGATACCAATTTCGGTATAGTGGACGATATCGGCCGTGGCGCCGAGACGAGAACCACCGTTGTCACGCGAGTCGCGCTGACTGACGAGCAGCGCCTTCGACGTGCTTTTTATGCGCTTAAGTGCTCCGCGGCCGCTTCGTCTAACGGCTCGTCGTACGCGGCGTCACCCAACGGAATGTCAGATTGATTCGCTCGCCGGCGACGCTCGGCTCTTTCGGCACGCGGTGCCGCCACTCCGCCTGCGTGTTGCCCCTCATCACCAGCAGACTGCCGCCCTTCAGCGAGAACGACTGCACCGTGCCGGTACTGTTGTGCCGCAAATCGAACGTACGCGCTACGCCCAGGCTGATCGAGGCGATGATCGGCCGCATGCCTAGCTCAGGCTCGCGGTCCGCGTGCCACCCCATGCTGTCGGCGCCGCTGCGATAGCGATTGATCAGCACGCTGTTAAAGCGGGCGTTGCAGGTGGCCTCGGCGGCAGCTTTCAGTTCGGCGACGGTTCGGGTCCACGGCTGGGGCACGTTGCGAATGCCCGAGTAAACATAGACCGCGTCCGGTTCGCCTTGCCAGGCGGTCAGCCGCGGCAGCGGCACGCGCCCGGCGGGCGTGCCCATCATGTCCTGGCGCCATTCGACTTCGCCGATGAGTTGTGCCAGCGCGTGCGCCGCGGCTTCGGGCGCCAGCCAGTCCGGATACCAGTCGACGTCGGGCGCCGGAAGGTCATTGAAAAGATCGGCCATGAGATTGCCTGAATGCGATTGCGCACGCGCCGCGTGCTCGTGTGAGAACCTTGTTGACTATTATGGTGGCAGCGACGGCACCGCTCACCCACGCGGCTTGCGCTGTCATGCGATTTTCTTCACGTTAGCGGACCACCATCATGATTCTTTCGGACCAGGCTCTCGATCAACTCTTTCGCGAGGCGCGTACGCATAACGGCTGGCAGCCCAAACCGGTCGACGACGCCTTGCTCGAGCAACTCACTGAACTGGTGCTGCTCGGCCCTACCTCGGCCAATTCGAGCCCCGGCCGCTTCGTCTACGTCAAAACGCCGGAAGGAAAGGAGAAGCTGCGCCCGGCGCTGTCGGCCGGCAACCTCGAAAAGACGATGGCGGCGCCGGTCACAGTAATTGTTGGCATGGATATGGCGTTCTACGAATACCTGCCGAAACTGTTTCCGCACGCCGACGCGCGCAGCTGGTTTGCCGGCAACGAAAAAGCGATCGCCGACACCGCGTTTCGCAATTCGACGCTGCAAGGCGGCTATCTGATTCTCGCGGCGCGCGCGCTCGGTCTGGACACGGGCGCGATGTCAGGCTTCGATGCTGCCAAGGTCGACGCAGCCTTCTTCGCCGGCACGACAGTGAAATCGAATTTCCTGATCAATCTGGGCTACGGCGACGCGTCGAAACTGTTTCCCCGCAGCCCGCGCTTCACCTTCGACGAAGTGGCGCGGATTGTCTGAACGGTCTGACCATGCCGGTACGTTCAGGTGAACAGCGCCACGTAGAACACCACTACGCCGATCACCGCACCGACAAAACAGAAACCTTCTTCGGCGTCGTCGCCATTGGAACGCAACCATGCGCCGATGACGCCGAACAAGCCGGCAATGCCGAGCGCGACGCAGACCATCACCACATCGAACAACGCACTTCGTCCCAGCTCGGAAATGTCGATGTCGCGCACGCCGTAGTACAAGCCGACTGCCATCAACGATATGGCGACCAGCGGCAGCATCACGTGGCTTCCCTCATATCCAACGTGATGCGCGTGATGTGCGTGGCGTGCCTGATTACCCGATCTGAGCAGTTTCATCATGCATCTCCTGCCTCGCCCTCTGCCGGCGATCAACCGAACCGCCACTGAGCCGCGACGCCCCTGAAACAAGCTGGTTCTCTTCCAGAATAGTCCACGCGCGAAGACAACTCAAAGCCCGTTTAATTAGGTCGAACGGCCGGCCTGGAACGGGCGGCGGATGCTGTATTGCGGGAGTCGTTTATGGCAACGGCTGTGACCTCGCTCGCACCCGTGGGAGCAAATTTGACACGTCCGGCAAGGGATAGCACATGCCAGTAGAATGAACCGGCTGCCAGCCAGTTTCTGGTTCGAACCGACGAACTGACGAGCCGCCGCCGTTCTTCCGACCGTGTCCGGTCTCTTCCCGCCTCTATCCTCTCTATGCGCCGCTCATCGTTTCTTGTTCGCGTCATCCTGATTGGCATTCTTCTGCACATTTACGTCGGTTTCCGCCTGATTCCCGATCTGCCGATCAATGCCGCCGGCCGATGGCTGTGTGCGTTGTGGCTGGTGCTGTCGATTTTTCTGATTCCGCTCGGCGTGCTGGCGCGCACGGTCAGACAACAACCGCTCAGTGACCGGCTCGCGTGGGTCGGCCTGCTGACGATGGGCTTCTTCTCATCGCTGCTCGTGCTGACTTTCGTGCGTGATCTTGGTCTGGCGTCGCTGCTGACCGTCGATGCAATCTGGCCGAACACCATCGCACTGGCGCACTGGCGCACCGGCTCGGCAGCAGTCGTGCCATTGCTCGCGTTCATCTCGACGCTGGTCGGCTTGTTCAACGCGCGGCGCCGCGCCCGGGTCGTGACGATCGACGTGCCGATCGACGATTTGCCGGCGGCGCTCGAGGGCTTCACGATCGTCCAGATCAGCGATATCCACGTCGGCCCGACCATCAAACGGCGTTACGTGGATGCGATCGTCGACGCAGTGAATCGCCTCGAGCCGGACCTGATCGCCGTAACCGGCGATATCGTGGACGGCAGCGTGCCGCAGTTGACCAGGCACACGCAGCCGCTGGCTCGACTCAGCGCGCGTCACGGCGCCTTTCTGGTGACCGGCAATCACGAGTATTACGCCGGCGCTGACGCATGGATCGACGAGTTTCGGCGTCTGGGTTTGAACGTTCTGCTCAACGAGCACGTGATCGTCGATCACGACGGCGCACGCGCCGTGATTGCCGGGGTGACCGATTACTCGGCAGGCCATCATGACCCGCTGCATCGCAGCGACCCGGTCGCGGCACTTGCCGGCGCACCGGGCGACGTGCTGATCAAGGTGCTGCTCGCCCACCAGCCGCGCTCCGCGGAAGCGGCCGCAGCAGCAGGCTTCACGCTGCAGTTGTCCGGCCACACGCATGGCGGCCAGTTCTTCCCGTGGAATTTCTTCGTCCGTTTTCAGCAGCCGTTCACGGCCGGCCTCGCGCGCCTGAACGGACTGTGGGTCTACACGAGCCGTGGCACCGGCTATTGGGGGCCGCCGAAGCGCTTGGGCGCGCCCTCGGAAATCACGCGACTGCGCCTCGTGCCCGGCGAGCCTGACTGAGGCGCCACGTCATGGAGCATTGCGTTGAAACGACAGCGCGGATGTCCTGACAGGACATCCGCGCCTCGGCGCAAGCGCGCCGCTTGAGTTTGACGCTTGAGTTTGATTTACTGCGGCCTGACTTACCGCTTACTGAGCGGGCGCGACCGCCACGCTCACCTGCGGTGCGTACGCCACCGATACCTGCATGCCCGGCGTCACGTTGGCGATCTTTGCCGGCTCACGCCCCTGAATGTGGAAGACGGCCCCATTCGGACCTTTCAAGGCCATGACGCCGGTGGCGTGATCGATAGCCTGAACCTCGGCGGTCACGTTCTGTGCCGTGTTCGCCTGAGCGGGTTGAGCGGTAGTGCTGTGCCCGTCCGCACTACGCGTCACGCTGACCACGGCATTGCGCATCATCCGGATATGGACTTTGCCGCCCTGCCTGATCTGCACAAGGTTACTGGTGTCCGTGATATTGAAGGAGGCTTCGGCACCCTGCGCGTCAAGCACGGTGACCGAATGCTTCGCCTGATCCACCGATTTCACGACGCCGGCCGCCTGCAGCGTGCTGCTGCCTTCAAATGGCGCGGGCAAGCCGGCCGCGAACGACACGAGCGGTGCAGCTGCGATCAACGCACCGGCAACGATGCCAAGAGCCTTAACTTTCATAAATTCCTCAATTGGGTGAACAACGGAAAAGAGATGACGTCGCACAGAGCATTCTGCGAAGCCGTGAGAAGTGAAGCGCGGATTGAACGCCAAAACAGCCTGGCGCAGCACGACATGTTCCGAAGCATCAAAACAGTGTGTTTTCCGGGACGGTCACCGTCAATATTCGGAGTCCGTATTTATGCGGAGAAAGATCCGAGTTCGCCATAGAAATATCCCCAAGGTTGCAAAAAGATAACGTGACCGCAAGCCTTCATCCGGGCTTGACTTAACTTTGCAGAGTTGCCTAAAATTCGCCCAGTTCATTTAACCGGAATCACGATCTTGGACAGTAGCAGTAGTACCAGTCGAGCTTCGATTTGCCCGATCTCCTGATCGGCAAGATTTCCGCGTCAGCAATTTGCCTGTCGCCGTCTTGCCTTGAGGCCAGACGGTGCACGTCGTTTATCCCCTCGTACTGCCCATGAAGCGCCGCATGGCTCGATGCCGTGCAGATGCTCCATTGCATTTCGCGCTGCGAGCCTTTGCTCGCGCGCGTCGTCACGCCTGACCGCTACTGCGCGTCCACGTCCGGATACGTGCTGCTGTCACGCGTAGGTTTCACAATGTGCGAACACGCGCACCAACCTTTCTTATCGATGACACTTGAATTCGTCTGGCGGCTCCTCGCCGCTTTCGCCTGCGGCGTCGCCATCGGCCTTGAACGGCAGATGCGGCAACGCAATGCCGGTCTGCGCACCATCACGCTGGTCGCCAGCGGCGCATGCCTGTTCGTTACGCTCGGCGTGCTGACCGGCAACGGCACGGCCGGCATCACGCAGATTGCTGCGTACGTGGTTTCCGGCGTCGGCTTTCTCGGCGGCGGCGTGATCATGCGCGACAAAGGTTCCATTCAGGGGATCAACACAGCCGCGACCTTGTGGTGCTCGGCGGCGGTCGGCGTATTGTGCGGTGCGGGACATTACGGCCCGGCGCTCGCCGGCACCGCGATCGTGCTACTGACCAACACGGTGCTGCGCGAAGTCAGCCGTACTATCAACGCGACGCCGGTTTCAAACGCGGACCTTGTGCGCGAGTACGTGCTGACGGTGGTATGCCGGGAGGCTGACGAGATTCATATTCGTACTGCCCTGTCCAATTCGATGTATTCGGCACCGCTGTCGTTCCAGAGCTTGACGAGCGAAGACGTCGAAGACGATTCAGGACGCATTCGCGTCACGGCGACATTGAAACTGCATCCGAAAGATCAATCGAAACTGGAACAGATGGCGAGCCGCATGAGCATGGAAAAGAGCGTATCCAGCGTCAGCTGGATCGCCCGGGAAGCGGAGCCGACACCGGAGTGACCGGCCGCGCATAACGCCCCCTTACCTCTTCGTATCGTCTACACTTAGCTTGCAATAGATTTAGACAATGTTAAATCCGCGTCCTGACTATGGACTGTCCCATAACCTTCGACTAAGCTCTGTCACCGTGAATTTTTCACACTCAACCATGGAGTCTCGATTATGGAACACGGCATCATTGCATGGCTCATCATCGGCGCGATCGCCGGCTGGCTGGCGGGCGTGCTCGTCAAGGGTGGCGGCTTCGGCCTGATCGTCGATATCATTGTCGGGATTGTCGGCGCGTTCATCGGCGGCTGGCTTTCCGGGGTGCTGCATATTTCGCTCGGCGGCGGCTGGATCGGCTCGATCATTACGGCCGTGATCGGCGCGGTCATTCTATTGTTCCTTATCCGGCTCATCCGACGCGGTACCTGACCACAGCAATGGATGTCATGCGGCGTCAGGAGCCAATACCACCTGACGCCGGCCTTACTTAAAGAAGCGCTTCCACTGCCGGCAACATCGAGCCGGTGTCACGCAGCCGCGTATGCCATGCGAACGCCTGATCCAACCGATGCGGCGTTTGCCCACCCCATTGCAAGGCGTCGCGATAGTAGTCGCGAAGCAGATCCCGATACAGCGGATGCACGCAGTTCTCGATGATCAGCGTGGCGCGTTCTCGCGGCGCAAGTCCGCGCAGATCGGCAAGCCCCTGCTCCGTCACCACCACATCCACGTCGTGTTCGTTGTGATCGCAATGCGGCACCATCGGAACGACGCTCGAGATGCGGCCGAACTTGGCCATCGACTTGGTCGCAAAGATCGCGCACGACGCATTGCGCGCGAAATCACCCGACCCGCCGATACCGTTCATCATGTGCGTGCCGCCTACATGTGTTGAATTCACGTTGCCGTAGATGTCGAACTCCAACGCGGTATTCAAGGCGATCAACCCGAGCCGGCGAATGACTTCGGGATGGTTGCTGACCTCTTGTGGACGCAACACGAGACGGTCGCGATAACGCTCGAGCTCCCCGAACACCTGTGCCTGGCGCGCGGCCGACAACGTGATCGACGCACCGGAGGCGAACGTCACCTTGCCGGCGTCCATCAGGTCGAAGGTCGAATCCTGCAGCACTTCTGAGTAAATTTCGAAGGCATCGAACGGCGCATCGACGAAGCCGGCGAGCACCGCGTTGGCAATCGTACCGATGCCCGCCTGCAACGGCGGCAAACTCCTGGGCATGCGCCCGTGCGACACCTCATGCTGGAAAAATTCGATCAGATGACCGGCGATCAGCTTGGTCTCCTCATCCGCGGGCAACACCGTGGACGGACTGTCCGCCATATCGGTAATGACGATCGCAGCGATTTTTTCGCGCGGAATCTCGATTGCCGGCGTGCCGACGCGGTCTTGCGGACGGACGATCGGCAGCGGTTCGCGGTTCGGGCGGCGGCCGGGAATCCAGATGTCGTGCAGCCCTTCGAGTGCGAGCGGCTGGGCGAGATTGATTTCAACGACGACCTTCTCCGCGAGGATCGCGAAGCTGGCCGAATTGCCGACCGAGGTGGTCGGCACAATGCCGCCGGTTTCTGTGATCGCGGCGGCTTCGATAATGGCCACGTCGAGCGCGCCGAGTTGATTCGCGCGCAACATCTCGACAGTTTCGGACAGATGCTGATCGACGAACATCACTTCGCCGCGATTGATCGCGTCGCGTAAGGTCTTGTCCACCTGAAACGGCAAGCGACGCGCCAATACGTGCGCCTCGGTCAGCATGCGGTCGACGTCATGCCCAAGCGATGCGCCGGTCATCAACGTAATGCGCAGCGGTTTGCTTTCGTGGCGCGCCCGCTCGGCGAGCGCAGCAGGGACAGCTTTGGCGTCGCCCGCGCGCGTAAATCCGCTGGCGCCGACACGCATGCCGTCCTGAATCAGCAGCGCTGCCTCGGCGGCTGAAGTGATCTTTCCGCGCAACGCGGCACAACGAATCCGGTCTTCGTACATGAAACTGAGTCTCTCCATAATCACCAGCCCAGTCTACCGGTGCGCACGTCTACGGTGTGCTTCGCCCAGTAGTCAGATTGTTGCACCCTGCCGCGGCGTCACGATGAACGGCGTCGCGGCCAGGTGTTTCGTCGCGCATTAAACGCTCACGACCTGTCTTGCAGATACTTCTCGTGTTACGTGCGGCGCTGCTTAGCTGCCGAAATAGATATTGCAGAAGCTCACAGGACCGACACATTCCTCAACTTTGGTCTTCGGTGCAACAGCACGGCCTTGAGCAGCGACGCTGTTGGCGCGCGGCGCATTCGCTTGCGCAACTTGTTGCTCCGGCGCGGCAGGGGCAGTTTGCGCGTGAGCAGCTGCAGCGGACAAAGAGCAGGCAATCAGGACCATCTTCAACGCTTTCATTTCGTTCTCCAGTACTTACGGTTACGCGCCGTAGGAAGTCCCCTTAGGGGACTGCGTGGCAGTGATGAAACTATATGATTGCCATCAGCCCAGATAAACGGGCTTGCCCGAAAGTGATCTTTCCATCCGGCAGAAGGATCCGATCGGCAGGTGATCGGACGCATCGTTCAACGCGCATTGAAGGGCGCGTCCTTGTCGAGCAAGGCTGTGCGAATGAAATGCAGGCAACTGAGGATGCGTTGCAGGTCGTGACGCTTATCGCGATCGGCATGAACTGTTTCGAGGACGTCCTGCGCCGTCCACGTGGCCGAGCGCACAGATACGAGCGCGCGTTCGAGACCACGTGAGTCCGGTTGTACGAAGAGCCGCGCGAGATCCGCAGCGGTCCCCTCGAGGCTGCTGCTCCACCGCGGATGGAGCGCCCGCGCGTAGGGCGCGCGGGCCACTTCGTTGCGCAGATCGATCACGGCATGGCCCACTTCGAGCGTGACCAGCATCCAGCGCAAAGCGTCGCGTCGACGACGTGAGTGCCGTGTGAGCAGCATACGCAGTTGCGAAGTCAGGTCGTGCGTGCTCGACTGAAAGCGCTGATTGAGCCCTTGCAGTTCGCCCTCGCACGCGAACACGACCTGGGCACGCAAGTCGCCCTTGATCCTCTCGGTCAGCCACGGCATACCGGCCGGAAAGACCACCGCGGAGACAATTGCAGCCAGCAATAGGGATGCGGTGACCGCTATACCGTTGTTGATCAGCAGATCGGGCGCATACGTGACGACGTTGTCCGGTCCCGCGAGCAGGCAGAAGAACACTGCAAAACCGATGCCGTAGCCTGACTCGAGCTTGCGTGTCGCGATGAACGCGCCGAGCGCGAGCACGGGTGCGAGCGTCGTGCAAAGCAGCGGAAAGCCGTCGACGTTCGGATAAACGTAGCAAGTGAACAGATAGCCGGTCATGGTCGCAAGGGCGGCGCCAACCGCCATCTGCACGGCCATCTTCGAAGCGCTCGGTGCGGTGGACGTCAGCGCGCACGCTAGCGCTGCACCAATGACCGCAAGACCGCCGCTCGGCCAATCGGTAGCGATCCAGATCCAGCCGACGGTCGCCATCACCACCGCTGCTCTGACAAAGGTGAACGCGACGACAAATCCGTTCGTCTTGCTGACATAGCGACTCGCGTAGCGGTGCCGCCCCGCGGGATTGCGCTGCGCCAGCGCTGCGTAAGTCTCCGAATAGCCGATCCATTCGTCGACAAACCGGTACAGCAGCTCCGCCGCCGTATCGAAGTCCGCCAGAGATTCAGCGGGCGCGGCTTCAAGAGGCCGCCTTGTTTCGCGCACGCGGCGTGGCAGCGTCGTCTGAAAGACTCGCAGACGGGCGGCCACGCGCGATGCATCGCTAACTGCGTCAGACTGTGGCGCGATCAACGCCGACAGCTCGCGAAAGTACGGCGTGATGGTGTCGACGATCAGCCGCGACCCGCTTGCGCGCAAACGCTTGAGTAACTGATGCAGCGCATGCAGCCGTGCGCATGCGTCCATGAATTCGCCGTTCAGACGGCCGAGATGCTGGCTGCGCGAGCGCATCGCAGGATCTTCGAAAGCGGCAAAAATGCGCGTCGCTTCGAAACCGACAATTTCATCGACCAGATCGGCAAAACGCCGTTCGAACTGCCCACGCTCGAGCCCGCGACCCAGCACCTCGGCAGCGAACGCAGTAAAATTCGTATATCGAATTTGCAGCGCGCGCCGCAGCGCAATGCTCGAACGCTGCGGCACGATCAGTGCGCTCACCGCACTCGAACACACGATGCCGACCGCCACTTCCGCCGCACGCGTGAGCGCGGCCAGAAACAGGTCGTGAGGCGCAGTGACATTCGGAATGCCGATCAAGGCGGCGGTGTAACCCGCCAATACAAAGCCGTACCATCTGAAATGCCGATACCGGACCGCTGCAGCGATACAGGCGCTCACCCAGCAAATCGTGCCGAGCATGTACAGCTCGGGCTGCTGGACGAACAGCGCGCCGAGCACGAGTGCCGCGACCGTGCCCACCGCGGTTCCGAGAATCCGATAGAAGCTCTTGGCGAGCACCATGCCGCTGAACGGCTGCATCAGCACGAACACCGTGGTCATCGCGATGCGCGGCTGTTGCAGATCCAGCAGCATCGCAATACCCAGCGCCAGCAGGCCCGCGGTGACGGTTTTCAGCAGATGCAGCCAGATCAGACCGTCGCTGCTCGCCCAATCGCGGGTGGCGACACCGAGCGCTTGCAACATGGCGCCCCACTGTCGGCGGGAATCCGCCGTCGGTTTGACCACATGTTGGCGTTTCATCAGAAAGCAGCGCGCCCCGGTTTGTCGCTGAAAGAAGCGCCGGCGAAGAAACCGCGCACACCGGCAGGCAAGGCGCCGATTGTAGGAGCATGCATTGCACGCATTAAGAGGACGGGGGCGGAACGTCCCTTCCAGAACGAACAACAATGAGCTTTCGAGACAGGCGGACAATACGGCTTCTGCCGTGAAATAGAAGGATCGATGGATACGTTGCAAAATATGCGAGTGTTCGTGCGTGTGGTCGAAGCCGGTAGTTTTACCGCCGCCGCGCAGTCGCTCAATTCAACCACTGGTGCGATGTCGCGCGCGGTCTCAGAACTTGAAGCTCATTTACGCACACGTCTGCTGAACCGTTCGACGCGACGGCTTGCGCTCACCACAGCGGGCGAGCGTTATCTGAAGCGCAGTCTGCAAATCCTTGCAGACGTCGATACGGCGGAAGAAGAAGCAAGTTGTGCGCACGAACGGCCTAGCGGCGCTTTGCGCATGCATAGCTTTGCCAGCATCGGTCAGCATTACGTGCTGCCGGCCATCTCGCGCTATCGGGCGCTTTATCCGGAGGTGAGCGTCGAACTCACACTATCGCAGCGGATGCCCGATCTGTTCGAAGGCAGCAGCGACGTGGCAGTGGTAGGCGCATCGTCGTTGCCCAATTCGGATCTCGTGTCGCTGCTACTGGGCTCGACATTCAGCATCTTGTGCGCGTCGCCGGCATATGTGCGCGCCCGGGGCACACCGAAAGAACCTCGCGATCTTGCACATCATGAATGTCTGATCTTGCATACGCCGGCCTTTCCGCCGAATGAATGGGTACTCGATGGACCTAACGGCAGTGAAATGATGGAGGTAAGCGGACCGGTTCAGGTCAATATCGCGGAATCGCTGCTTGTGGCGATTCGTGAGGGAATGGGCATCGGCATGGTGCCGCTCTATGCAGCGATTGCAGGCTTGCGCGACGGAACGCTGGTGCGCGTGTTGCCACAGCATACGCTGCAGAAGATGAATATTTACGCGCTGTATCCGTCGCGCAAGTTCATCGATGCGAAAACAAGGACATGGGTCGAATTTCTGCGTGCGCATCTGCCAAAAGTGATTGCCCGCGACGAAGCACTGCTTGCGGAAGTCGACCAGGCGCTCGCAACCGATGATGTACTACGCGTTCCGGCGGGCGTGATCGCCGATAGCGATAGCCAGCCAGGACATTGATTTAGAATGAAAGGTCGAAGCACGTGCGCGGGGTTTTCAGCGGATGTGCTTCGACGGGGAAGGCCCTGCGAGGAAGGAAAAATCGGGCGTGTTTTCAACCGCGATGGTTTCCGGAGCCGTAAACGCAGAAACCCCACCGTTCTGGGTGGGGTTTCTGGTGCTGCTGGGGAGCCTGACGATGACCTACTTTCA
>NZ_JBYSWU010000160.1:0-510 GCF_058781505.1 Paraburkholderia sp. FW306-2-2C-D06C
GCGGCATGCATTACGCCCAGCAGCAGCAACCGGTTGCGCTGCACGTGCTCGGGCAGGTCAGGATGAAAGTGTTCGGACTCGATCGTCATGGCATCGAAGCCCGTGCCCATGTCGAGTTCGCTGCCGCTCGCATCGAGCAGCGTCAGATCGAGCGCTGTGCCGCGGCTGTGGTTCGAACCCAGGCCGAGGTCGGCGACATACGTCGGATCGGGCAGGAAATCCCACAGTACCTGTTGCGCCTGTGGCGGACGGTACGCGTCAAAAATCCGCAGTGTCGTGCCGATGCTCCTTGCGATTGCGACGGCCTTGCG
Organism: Paraburkholderia sp. FW306-2-2C-D06C; assembly: GCF_058781505.1. Classification (NCBI taxonomy): domain Bacteria; kingdom Pseudomonadati; phylum Pseudomonadota; class Betaproteobacteria; order Burkholderiales; family Burkholderiaceae; genus Paraburkholderia; species Paraburkholderia sp. FW306-2-2C-D06C. Next base: position 312 of record NZ_JBYSWU010000160.1, read on the forward strand.
CAGACCCGCTTCGGCAGGGGCGAGCAGCAGGCAATGCGCCGCCTTGTAGATCGGCTTGCCGGTCAGGTTGCGATCCGTCGCGTAGACGAGGTCGATGTCGACGCCGTGGCTTTCGGGCGTGATGTGGATCAGTCGGTGTGGTACGGTCATCGAAAGGGCGCGGTTGAATCCTGCGTAAAGAGGGTTAGAGATCGAACTG
>NZ_JBYSWU010000161.1:0-505 GCF_058781505.1 Paraburkholderia sp. FW306-2-2C-D06C
CGGCACGCCGGCATTCGCACTGGCACTGCTTGTAGTACGCCTGGCGGCTGATCCCCATATAACGGCAGGCTCTCGCCACGCTCAGTCCTTTGACGAGCGCTTGCGCGAGGACCTGCCGGAAGGCTTTTTTACGACCCGGACTCCGTAATCCTTCTTCAGAACCTCGAGCACGGCTTCAAACACCTGCGCCTTCTCGTTGGCCTGCTTCAGTTGCGCCTCGAGCTCCTTGATCCGCTGCTCGGGCGTGAGCGGCAGTTTGCCCGGCTTTTCCACGCTCACCCCTCCAGCACGCGCAGACCCACCCGCACTCCAGTCCTGGTGGCCATGTCTGCGCAACCACGCCAGAACGGTCGAGGCGCCCTGGATGCCGAAGCGCCGCTGCGCCTCCCGGTAGCTCATCTCGCCTTTTTCTACCTGTTCGACCACTGACAGTTTAAAGGCCAGGCTGTAGTCCCGCTGTGTTCGCTTGATCCCTGATTCCAATTGACTCTCCTTCCAGGGGCGG
>NZ_JBYSWU010000016.1:0-13713 GCF_058781505.1 Paraburkholderia sp. FW306-2-2C-D06C
TATCCTAAAGAAAGGCCTTTACCAGATGAAAATTACAATTCCACAAGGGTTTGCGCAGTTTAAAGGCGTTGAATGTGCAATTTCCGTCGGAGTTCAGCCACACACACGTCCGATTTTGAAGTAGAGAGAAAACGGACGTTCTCAGCCTCCACGAGAATGATGGCTTTGGCCGAATCCGGAAGTTCGATGTCGAACCGGTCGGGTTGAATCCAAGCCTGCTTCGAACTTCCGCAGGTGATTGTCGACGATTTACGCGAGGGTGTCGACCGGCCGTTCCTGGCCGATTCCAGCCCGACGCGATCGGCCGTAACCGCTCCGAATGCGACGTTCGTGCAATCCTTCAGTCGCCCAGTGGCACCGTTTCAGCCGTGAATCAGCTTTGGCTCGAAATCAGCCCCCCGCGGCGGTCTGAACGCGGGAACCCTTGTCGTGTCGACGTCAGCACGAATGTTGCTTCATGCCGACTAGCCAATCCATTCGCGAGTCTACCTAGCTAAGTCATGCCATCCCGGGTTCGAATGTCGAGCACAGGAAAAATCAGAAACATGTGGTGAGAGAAAGGAAGACTACGATGAAACCGTTACGCCATTGGCTCTTATGTCTGCTTCTATTCGTTGCCGGCGTTCCCGTGTCCGTATATGCGCAATCGCTCTCGCTTGGAGACGGCGATCTGCGGGTGATGACCTACAACGTGGACGAAGGCACGGATTACCAGGAATTGGCTCGGGCATCGGGATTTCAGGAGTTCCTCGTCGCCGTGGGGCAGACGATCACCCAGGTACGCGCGACCAATCCCACTGAGCGCATGCGAGCGGTGGCGAAGCAGATCATCGCTGCCGGCCCGGCGCTGGTGAGCTTGCAGGAACTGGACCAGTGGTCTTCCGGGCCGTTCGATCAGGCCACCTCGACATGCGGGCCGGTTATGCCGGAATTCGACATGGTGCAGGAACTGCTCAATGCGCTGATCGCTCAGGGAGCCCACTATCTCGTCGCCGCGCGGGCAACGCAGTATGCATTTCCGCCGACGCCGGGATTGATATTGCCCTCCACGTATCTGTGCGTGCAGGTCGTCAATCAGGTGGTGATTCTCGCCCGCACCGATCTCGATCCGTCGCGTTTCCAATGGACCAATCCACGGTCGGGGCAGTTCGCGAACAAAGTTTTCTTCCAGACGCCGATCGGCACTGTGCCGCTACCGAGGGCCTGGGTTTCCGTGGACGCCAAGTTCAACAACAAGGCGTTCCGCTTCATTGGCACACATCTCGAATCTGCGGACCCGCACATTCGTGAGCTTCAAGGCGCTGAATTGCGTGACGGGCCGGCAAAGACGGCGCTGCCGGTGATCCTGGCCATGGATTCCAATGCACAAGCCGCCCCGCCGCCGCAGGACGTTACATACACGGATTTCATTGCCGCCGGCTATCAGGACGCTTGGTCGGTGACTTATCCGTTCCTTCCCGGATTCACGTGCTGCCAAGCGCAACTCGTGAATAACGCCCTATCCCAGCTATACCAGAGAACTGACTTAATACTGACTCTGGGCAATGTCAATGTGCAGAGGATTGCCTTGTTCGGCGCAAGTCAGGCGAGTAGAACCTCGAGCGGCCTGTGGCCGTCGGATCACGCAGGGGTTGCGGCACAACTGGTGGTGGAATGAAATGGCTCCAGCTCCGCTGACTAGGCTAATCTTGACCGTTGGCACTGATCAGACTTGCCATGTGGTCTCGTCGAACAAGCCTTAACAGCATGCGAACATTTTCTCACCGGCGAAAAATCGGGCGCTGTTGTCCCACTTTCCTCTTGGTCTTGGTGTGTGTCGTGGTCGGCGTATCAAAATTGAAACAACTTTGAAGGTTGGTGGTTCGGAGTTAAGCATATCGCTGGGAATTCAACGGCCATGTGTAGAAAGTCTGTTGGGTGGCTTGACTATTGCTGAAAATTTCGCGGACTGTCCTCAAATTCGATTTATGCAACAGCACCCCGACGCGCTGGCAGAACCTGTTTCAAAACTGACTAATTTTTGCCAGCAGCAATGCGGAATACCCAGCTGATTTCCATCTGTTTCCGAGCGAAGAACGATCCACAAACGCCTCGCATACTTATTGCGTTTCAGTCTTGAAACATCGGGGGCATACGTCCGGGGGACGCGCGACGTGTGCCCTCTATGTGTGCCGGAGATGCCGCAACGATGGCACGGTTTCTGCGAATACCCGGCCGAACTTCAACCTGAGAGGAGATAGTCATGGGAGCTAAGCTAGCGGTTACAACGTCCAATCCGGGCACTGCGTGGCTGAATAATTTTGCGGATACCATCGTCGCAAAGATAGAACTCGTGGGGGGCGGCAAGTGGGTAATCATGGGGAGGATGATCTTGGGAAATGGTGATGGAGACTATCAAGGTGCCACGGCCAAGTTAGTCCATGATGCAAATGTCGTGCTTGACCATGCCGAAATTTGGCTCAAGGGCGGCATCAGAACCTGTATGTACTTGCAATCGTGCTTGATCGTGAAAGAACGCGAAGTGATTACGCTTGAGTGCAACACCTACAAGGGTGAAGCTTCTTGCGCATCTCTGATCGCCTTCAACGTTGATGACATCCAGTTTCAGTAGGTCGAAATTCAGCACGACCATGTGAATGTTCGCAACCGGCTAAGCGGTGACGGCCCAACGACTGCTTGCAGTGGACGCGACGCAAGCGTCGCGTCCGTGAAGCGGGACGTTAAGAGAACGTGATCAGGAAACCGAGTCGCGCGTTCGATTCAGGCGTCTGTATCCACGATGGCCTGATGACCGGTTGCAGGTGCAGAGCCGCCGTCTGAATGTTCGCGTGACCTACAGGCGAATGGCGCTTACTGGCGGAACTGAGCCTTTCAGGAAGACGCCGAGCGCGCAGCTCCGTGTCGCATATATTGCGAATCCTGCGACACCTCGACGGGCTCCATACCGCGCAATTTCTCCATAAGTGGCGGTGCCTTCTCGGCACTATGCGGCGCCTGGCTGACGAGCGAGCGTTCGGTATACGGTCGGTCGCGAAACCGAAAACAGCTCGGCCAGATTCATGGAAGTAGCGCGATGAGGGCGACGGGCGTGAGTCAAACGACGCGTGATCGGCACGTCATCAACTCACGCGCGACGGACGATCAATGCGACTCGATCGAGCCGTCGCTATGCGGATAGGTGACGATGCCCCATGCGAGCGGCAGTTCGCCGATCTGCTTGATCAGCTGGTAGTTCCGCGCGTCGAGTACGTAGACCGCATCGGAGCGCCCGCATGCCACCAGCAGCTTCGCGCCGTCCGGCGTAAAGCTGAAGTGCCAGCAGCGCTGTCCGACCGGTACGTCGGCGACATGCTCGTAGCTGTGTCCGTCGAAAACCTGGACCGTCTTGTCGCGCGCCGCGGCGACGAAGAGCCGCTGGCCGTCGGGACCGAACGCCACGCCATACGGCCCGAGCTTCGTATCGACGGTCTTGACGACCTGGAACGTGCGCGCATCGATCACCACGAACTTGCTCAGCGATTCGAGCGTCACCACGTAGTCCTTGCCGTCGGGCGACAAGCGGATGCCGCGCGGACGGCCGCCTGCCGCGAGCTTCACGGTTCTGACCGGCGCGCCCGTGCGGGCGTGGTAGACGGAGACCGTATCGTCGCCCTCATTGGTGACGAGCATCGTCTTGCCGTCGCGTGAAAATTCGATGCCTTCGGTTTCGTGGCCGCTCGTCACCGAACGTATCACGCGCCATGTCTTCATATCGACGATCGCGATTTCCGCGGGCGGCTTGTTGGCGTCATCGTCGTCGGCACCCGGTTTGCTGTTGGCCGCGGGCGGGCCGCCCTCGTCGCCGGGCTCGTAGGTCACGTACGCGTAGCCGTTGTGCACGCGCACATATTCGGGGTTCTTGCCGATCTTCACGCGCTGCACGACCTGACCCGAAGCCGTGTCGATAACCGCCAGGTCGCCGGTATTCTTATTGGCCACCAGAAGCCGTGTGCCGTCCGGATTCAGACTCAGGCCACGCGGACCGTCAGCGCCGACCGGCAACGTCTTTGTCAGCGTCATCTGATCCAGATCGATCACGCCGACACCTGCCTTCTCGCTCGTCACGTAGGCCGTTGGGGTTGCAGCGTAGGCCATGCTCGCGGCGAATGCGAGTGTGACCACGGCGGCGGTGGCGGTAGCGGTGACAGCGAACGCGAGGGAGCATCGTGGCGTTTTGATACGAAACCGTGTCTCCAGCATTGTTGTACTCCGTGGTGAAAACGCTGCGCCGCGAAAGCTCGCGTCATTCAAGCAAAGTAGTCCATCGGAGGATCGTTTGGCAACAGACATCGGGCAGGAGATTTTCCCGAATTGACGCAACGGGCCCGCCGGCAGTTCTAAAGCACGGTGTAGGGGTGGAAAATGAGGCGTGGTTCAAAAAGAGCCCATCCATTCGATGCAGCAGAGCAAACGCGATCAAAATCGCCCGCCGGGCGAGCCTACTTAGAGTATTTTATCTGTTGCATTATCAGGGGAGGATCACTATATTTATAGTCAAATTTATATTTACCGGTTTTGTCGATAAAAAATTCAAACCAAATCCATTCGTCGGATTGGCTCTTCGGCTTACAACGCTTTAAATCCACCAAAATATCCAACGCCTCGAGCGAAAGATCTAGATCTTGCTTGATACTATTGAATGTAAACGTTGCAATATACACCTCTTTACGCTCCTCATTGATCAGAGCATTCTCATAGTGAATCCGAATCTCATCCCATGCCAGCCTCATTGAGTTTGCAACATGAGATGCAAATTTATTTTGCAAATCAATCATTTCCATCGAATCACCCCCCCGCTTGGTTGCGGAATATGGTTGTTACCCAGTTACCGGAGTTTACGCGATAAGAGGCAATAAAAGCATCTGGTCGCGTAGTATTATTGGGGGCATAGTACTGTGGCTGCACCCGCATCTCTACCGAGTGGTTCGCCGGGTCTAGCCTCATGTTCTTCACTAAGCTTTCCCAGGACGCGAAACGACCCTGATTAAGATTCGGCAACCCGTTTTGGGGCATCCCATTTCCTGGGACGACATTGAGCAGGTTAGTCGGCCCGCCATACTGATCGCCAATCAAGTGAAACCCGATATCGCCGGATTGAGCATCCGGCCCTGCCCCAATGCTACCCGTACTCACACCATCTGTACCGGATCGGCCATCAAGCTGCGCTATTTTTACTTCTCCGCCAGCCGAAATGACACGCCCCAATCCATCCGTCTCCCAAGAGTAACCCTCATAAACGTACGTTGTATTGGGCTCGGCCGCGTTTGCTGCTCGATTAAAATCATCGATGTTATCGAATACTTGAACAGGCGATCCCTCGCCAGCAAGTTTATCTAAATGATGGTAAAGCCTGTCGAGAGACTCAAGCTCGTCCTCGGGCAGTCGTGAGTCGAAATCAAGGAAGTCCTCAAATTCCGCCAACTGATGCTCGACCGATTCTCTCTGCTCTTCGAAGGGGTCCGGGACCTCGTTTGCGCCTGCGTTCGCTCCGCCGTGTTGAAGCCCCAGCACATCGACCTGCACGAGCGGATTGGACGCATACGCGTACAGATTGATTCCGCCCGCTTGCCCTTTGGGATCCGATTGCAAATATCGCCCGGCCGTCGGGCTATAAGAACGAAACCGATTGTAATGTAGCCCCGTTTCGTCGTCGAACCAATGTCCCGGCCAGCGGAGGTCGTACTCGACCGCATTGCCCGCCGCGACGCGAACCAGTCCATAAGGATCAATCTCCGCCGCTCGCCAGACGTCCAGACCCGCTCCGTCCTCGATCTGCTCTGGCAGCCCCGCCTGATTGCAGAACACGTAATACGCCTGACCCGATTCGGGCTCGGCGTCATATCCTGTGTAGTCGACAAACATAAACGGAAGATATGAAGTCTCGTTTGCATAGACGTAGATCCGCAACTTCCCGTCCGGACCGATCTCTGCAGCTAGACGGTCGCCATCCCAGTAGTACTCCGTGCGCACCGACCCGGTTGCTTTCCCGATACGCCGGCATAAGCCGTCGTACTCCGCAGTCCAAGTCTCTCGCCGATCGCTCCATGCAACCTCTACAAGCAAGTCCATGCCGTTGTAGCGGTAGCGCGTCCGACGACCGTCCCGACCGATCTCTTCGGCCAGATGATTGCGGTCGTCATAACGAAATATGCCGGTCGATGCTGCTGCAATCCGGTTTCCCTCGGCATAGTGCGTCCAACCAACCGCGGGCGTACACAGCAGATTGCCACCAGGGTCGTATTCGAAACGACGCACGGGCCATCCGTCTCGCGTTTCCCCTATCAGCCTGTGCGCATCGTCATACGTAAATTCGATGACGGTTCCCGAATGGTCGATGACGCGCCGTAGCTCACCGGTTGCGCTGTATCGATACGCGACGCAACGCGGTACTTCACCTTCTCGCCAGACGAGCCTACCCGTACATCGCCCGTCGACGTCGAATCCGGCGAGTGCATTCGTGCCGTTGCCGAGACGCAGCAAGATCTTGCGATCGGACGTGTGCGTGATCCGCTGTATTCCGCCAGCCGGCGGGTAAATGAGGCGCTCACCGTCGACGCCCGCTTCGTAGCGCACCGCAAATCGACCAAAGTATGCAGTGCTCGACTGCCTCCCGTCGACGTAGGTATGTTCCACGCCTCGGCCATTGCGCTTGTCGCTGGTGCGGCGACCGCGCGTGTCGCACGTGAGGGTGACGTCGAACGCATCCGTCGACGCGTTGGTGAAATTACCGCGCGCGTCATATTCGTATGTGTGGGTTTCGCCCGTCGAAAGCACGCGTTTCCGGTACAAGCCGTTTTCGCCAACTTCCAAGCGCAGCAAGAGTTTGCCGGCGCCATCGCGTTTCTCGATCAGTCGCCCCCCCGCATCATAAACATACGTCTCGCGCAGCATGCCGTGACGCGTGACGCTAGTCATCCGGTCCCTGAGATCGTACGTATAGTTGCTCTCGTTGCCGTTCGCATCGATCAGCTTTGCGATCTTCCGCTTGCTCGTATACCGGTACCGTACCGTACTGCCCACCGGATCCGTCTCACTCTCGAGCAAATTCCACGATGTAATAACACGGGATAATCTTCGTCCATCCTTGTCGCTATGACCGACGACATGGCCTTCTGCATCGCGTTGCAGGCGCTCGGTTTTGCCATACTCGTCCGTACGCTCGATTACGAATCCCGCAGCGTCGCGACGTTGCCTAGCCGGACCGGTAGGCTCATCGTCCGCAAATACCGCTTTCGCCAGCGTGGCGATTTCCGGCGGAAGAACCAGCGAATCGGCCGGCGTTGCTCGCGAGGCGCCTCCCCACTGCAACGCCAATGGCGTACCAGGCACAATGTGCGCCAAGGGATTGGGAAGCGTAGGCGCATCATCCTTCGTCGGCCAAAGATTCTTCCATTGATCCACGCGTCCCGTGTTGCGCCCTCGCGCGTCATACAGCCACCACAGCGGGTGACCGCCTGAATCGATCTCCTTCGCAATGCAGCCGTTTACGCTGAGCACATACTCGGCTGCCCCCCCATACGGGTCAACGACGCGTGTAATCGTCCCCACTTCGTTGTACAGGATTGTCCACTTACCGCCATCGCCCTCGGTCACGATGGTGCGCCCCGGGTGGTACTGGAATCGGACGTGCCACATCCCGTCCTGCCCAGTGCTTTCCACACAGCGACCCACGCCGTCATAGCGATAGAAGAACGAGTACCCGTTCGCATTGGTAAGCCGTACGATGCGACGCTGCGCATCGTATTCATACGCGTCTGACGCATCGAGCGCATTGCGGTAGCTGATCAGACAGCCTCTCGCATCGTAGGCGTACCGGGCAATGCGGTTGATGCGACCGTCGACGTCCGTCAGCACAACTTCGAGGATCCGCCCGCACCCGTCATACCCGAATCCGATCACCCGCCGGGTCTGACCTCGCTCGTCGGCTTGCGTAATTCTCTGGAGACGCCCATCTTCGTTCCAGTGCAGGGCGCTACGCGCCCCATCGCGGACATGACCCACACAGCGGGCGGACCGGTCCGTTTCCGGGAATTGCTCAAACTCCAGGTCACCCTCCACCTCATGCCGGACGATGAAGCGCCGGCCGTCAAGCTGCTCGATCTCGTAGCCCTGACAGCAGCCGCCATATGTCCCATCCGCCCTAATGCTGAAGGTGTATTCCGTTCCGCGTGGATCGGTGTAGACGGCCCGCGTGCGCCGCAACCGCAGCTCGCGCTGCCAGGCGTGCCGGAATCCGTATCCCAGCACACCATCCCGCTCGTGCCAGCCGCTGCAGTAGTGACGCCCCCACCTGAACGGCACGACCTCGTCAGTCTCATAGTCCGTGAAATCGTTCTTGACCTCGCCGGTGACGGCACTGATCGGCTCCCCCCTGAACTCACAGGCCAGCTCCTGCGCCCATTTCGGCAGCTTCGGCCGCACCTTCTTCCCGATCCCATGCTTGACGCCATGCCACATCACCTGCGAATCCGGCATCGGAAACCCGCCGATCAGCACCGTCTGGTTGCCGTCCATCAGCATGCCCATGCTCGGCTCGATACCCGGATCCTTGCCCATCATGTTGCTCAGCAGCATCACTCCCAGATCCGCAGCGGTCTGCGCGACCATCATCGCGGCAGCCAGGCCCTCCCCTTGCGACACGTCATCGGCGGCACCCGCCACACCGGACCCCGGCCCGACGGCCGCATTGCCGACTTTCCACGCCTTGCCCGCCCGCCCCATCCAGCGTGCCCGGCTCGTCACCTCGGCGGCCTCGCTCGCCGCTTCTTCGCCTTTCTCGGCAGCCCCCTCTGTTTCTTCGCCGGACTTCCCCGCATGCCCCATCGGATTACAGTGCCGCGTCATGTCGATCCCCATGCGCGCCGCACGCATCCCGCCGATGAACGTATTGCTCGAACCCGTTTGAATGTCGAAATAAGGCGTCAGTCCGCCGCACGTCGGCGCGATGCCGATGTCCTGCACGCGGGCCGCAGGCATGCCGCCGATCAGCACGCTCAAGCAGCCGCTGCCGATCGTCCCACCGATGCTTGGCAACGGAAAACCGTCGCTGGGCGGATGATCGTGTGCATGCGGCGTGCCGAGATGCGGGGCGCTGATGACGGCAGCCGGCATCCCCGGCATCTTGTCGAGCAGTGGTATCTGTGCGATGCCGGTATTGAGCAACTGCGACGGCGTGCCCTGCAACGAAGCGAGCGCATTCACGGCCTCGCTGACGTGATGAAACGCGTTTCCATCCGATGAGAACGTTTGCTTGAACGAGTCATAGGTCGACCGAGCCGTGTCGAGGAGCGCGTCGCACGCGGTGTTCACCTTCGATTCCGATTGCGTCTTGCCGCTCGCAGGCGGATCGGATGCGCGTATCAACCGGTTTTCCGAATCACTCATCGCCGTGCCCGTTCATATCCGGCTATCGTGTAAAGCGGCCGCCGCAGCTCCCCGCTGTCGAGCCGCGAAAAGCGGATCCTTTTCCAGCTCGTACGCTTTTGCCTCGGTTTTCAGGCCGGCTTTCGCATACAACGACACGAGCCGATCGAGCATGTTGCAGCGTTGCCGTTCGCAACCGAACTGCTCGCACAACCCCTTAGCATCGAGCCAGCTCTTCGCGGCTTCCGCCGCCTTGCCGCACGCGAGCAGCGCGACGCCGGCCTTCTCCATCGCCTCGATCTTCGTATGCACGAGCATCAACCTGCCGGCAGCGCCGCTCGCCAGATCGAAATAGACTGCCGCCTTTGCATGCTCGCCGAGCGCATTGCAGCAATTGCCAACCGCCATCAGCGAATTGAGCACGACGAGCAGATTGCGGCCGTCGAGCGCCGCGGGCAGTGCCCGCACATACCACTCCTTCGCGTCGCGCGGCGATCCCTGACGCAACGCCACGTCGCCCAGGCCGTGCAACGCCACTGCGCAGCCCGTCGCATCCTGCCGCCCGGCATGAAACGCAAAGAGCGCGTGATATTTGCGCTGTGCGTCCGGCAGCCTGCCGTGCGCGAGGTCGATCGCCGCGATCTGCATCAACGCCCCCATGCGCTGCGCGATCGGCTGCGCCGCATCGTTTGCGACGTCGACCAGGTTGCGGGCCGCTTTCCCGGACGAAAAGTCCACGGGAAGTATCAATACATGCTCCGCCCTTCTCTCTCTAGCGAGCGGAATCAGGCAAGGATGATTTCGATCGTCGCGGATGCAGAAGCGATGCCCTTCCGTCCAGTCTTCGAAGCCGTTCAGCGCCAGCAAGTGCAGCACCATCTTCGCGAAGCCGCCGACATCGGCGATCGACGACGGTAACCATGCCCAAACGACTTTCGCACCTTCCGGCACCAACCCGCGAACGTGCATGACGGCTTCACGCAGCCGATCCGCGAGCGCCCGCCTCGGGTCGATGCACGTCAGTGGCAACGACGGCCAGCGCGTTTCGCCGCGTTCGACACGCGCCCGGTTCTCTTCGTCGATCTGACGGGCGAGCACCTCCATGCACTTCTGCAGGTACGCGTCGGCCGCGTCGCATGGAAACGGAAAGGTCAGGAAAATCGCATCGCCGACTCGCTGATCGAGCGATTGCAGCATCTTCAGCACGGGCACGACGTCGTTGTCGGTCATCTCGAGCAGCAGCGTCGGATCGTCGGGCTGCTCGACGAATGCTTCGATCGACGATTCGATGGCGGCGAACTCGCGATGCATGACGGCGCGCTTCCTTGTCAGTTCAACCGGACATACCGGCTGCGCACGACGGTGTCCGCTTCCGTCCGGATGTCGACGCCGCCGCGGCCGCCTTCGAGTTCGAGCGTCTGCGCGCTCAGCCGCAGCTTGCCGGCGACTTCGATATTCACGTTCCGGTTCAGCAACGTCACGACCGGTCCGTCCGGCGACGCACGCACCTGCAACAGCGGACAACCCGACGCATCCGACACCTGCACGCATTTGTCCGGTTCGAGCGCGAGCGCCACGGCAGGCTCGACGACTGGCTCGACCGGCTCGCCGCGGCCTGTCCGCCTCAGCAGGCCGGAGACCAGATACCCGGGCCAGTTCGCCGGCGACTGCAACAACACGCGATCGCCGATGCCTGGTTTCACGCCATCCAGACATTCGAGCCAACGCTCGCACGTGTTGCCGTCCTGCATCGACCATTTCACGCGAACCCGCCCCATCGCATCGGGATGGTGCGTATCCGTCACCTCGCCGATCAGCGGCGACGACTCGTTACGTTCGACCGCCGGGGAAGGATCCGGCACCGCATCGTTCTCGAACAGCCGGCGCAATGCCTTGACGGTGTCCGCTTCAAGCGCCTCGTCGATCGTCATCTGCTCCGCTTCGTTCTCCATCGAACGTCTCCTATGCGTCAAATGCAACCAGGGATCCGGCAAGCGGCCATCGACACCCGGCCACTCCGTCGCAATCAATTGATATGGGCAATCGTCCCCTGGATCGTCACGCCCGAACCGTCGAGCGTGACGGAGCCGCCCTTCGTCGAGAGGACGATCTTCGTCGCCGTGACATTGACTTCACAACTGTCCGTGCCGTTATCGATATAGATCTTCGGCGCCTGCAGACTCGCCGTCGCCTTGCCTGCAAGCTTGAGATCGTCCTCGCCGTAGATCTTGACTCCTTGATTAAGGCCGGAGATGTCCACGCCCTTGCCATCTCCGGCGATACTCACGCCGCCGACGCGACCTACGATACCGACACCGAGATCGCTACCCGTCCCGTCAATGGATACGCCGACTTTTTCCTTGTTGATCGATACAACGCTCTTTTCGACGCCCATCACGACACAATCGCATGCGACCATCGACGCGACCTTCGCAACTTCGACCGCATAATTTCCTTTCTTGACTAGCGCGGCATACGAGCCCGCGCCGACGACATGCGTGCTGTCTCCCTGGACGAAAACGTCATGTGTGCCGCTCACCACCGCGAGGCTGTGATTGCCTTTTGCAACGGTGTGCGTACTGTCGCCTTCAATGGACACGCTGCGATTCCCTCCCACGCCATGCGTCTCATTCCCCCTGATCTGCGCAACCCGATGCTGCCCGATGTTCACCGTCTCGTTCAATCCGACGCTCCTTTGCCGGTTGTTCTTCACCTGCATCGTCTCGTCGTTGCCGACCGTATGCGTGTGGTCGTGCCCGACCGACAGCGTGTGATCCTGCTCGGTCTCCGCATCGAAGTTGCGTTCCGCATGCATCCACAGCTGCTCCGCGCCCTTGCGGTCCTCGAAGCGCATTGCATTCGCGTGTTCGGTGGTGCCGCCGGGTGTCGAGCGCGACAGGATCCCGCTTTGCGTCGCGCTCGCCGGCAGCCCCCACGGCGGCGTCCGCTCGCCGTTATACACGCGCCCGGTCACGATCGGATAGTCGGGATCGCCGTTCAGGAAATCCACGATGACCTCGTCGCCCACGCGCGGAATCTGGACGCCCCCGAACCCGCTGCCCGCCCATGGGTTCGACACCCGGATCCAGCACGATGAGTTCTGGTCGCGCTGCCCGTACCGGTCCCACTGGAACTGCAGCTTCACGCGCCCATACTGGTCGGTCCAGATCTCTTGTCCCGGCGGGCCGACCACGACCGCGGTCTGCGGGCCGCTGGTGCGGGGTCGGGGCGTCACGCGCTGCGAACGGTACGGCAGGCTGGTCGGCTGCGCGACGAGCTGCGTGTCGTGCATCACCTCGTCGTCACTGCCGCTCGCGTACACGTTTTCCTGGAAGCGGTAGCTGCATCGAACCACCAGATACTCGCGGTTCTGATCGTCGCGCGGACAGTTCTTCAGCGTGAACAGATACCCTGGCGCGACGCCGCGGACATTCGTGTGTCCGGCCGCACGCTCATGTTCGGACTGCAGTTCCTCGAGCCTCACGCGGTTGTATCGCTCGCCGTGCGCGTCGTCGCGATATCCGCCCGGCCATTCGTAGACCGGCAGGCTGTCATGGCTGTGCCCGCGAGGATCGGCCCGGCGCACCGACAAATCGGCTCGCGGTTTCGTGAAATCGTAGTCGTCGGCCTCGTGCCGCCCTGCGTTGATTTCTTTCGCAGGCACCCATGTATCAATATGTTCTTCGTCAGCGATCGTCGCCCGGTCGTGACCGAGGTACGGGATGCTTGCGTATCCCGGCAACGGATGGTGCGACGACATCGCGTCGCACAGCACCAGCGTGTGCTTGCCGGATGCATGCTCGAAGTAATAGTAGATGCCCTCATGCTCGATCAGTCGCGAGACGAAATCCGCGTCGGTCTCGTTGTACTGGACGCAATACTCGCGTGGCGCATAGCTGTCGGTCAGCCTGTTCTCGATCTGGAAGCCATACGGCGCGAGCGTCTCCTGAACGATCTCCGGCACACTGCGCATCTGGTAGATCCGGCAATCCGTGCGGCGCGTCGCGAGCCACAACCACGGCCGCACGACGAGTTCGTAACGGTAGTGGCGCGCGGCATCGCGTCCGGCAAGCGACGCCCGCGCGATCACGCCGTTCAGGTAGCGCGTCGCGCCGCCCTGCTCCTCGATATGCACGGTGACCGACTGGCCCAGTAGCGCTTGCAGCGACAGACTATGACTGTCGGCGAGCGCGTCGATGCGAAACTCGAACATCCGGCCCAGCTCCTCGTCGCCGCACAAGCTGCGGAACTTCAATTGGTCTCCCAGCGGACTGTCCAACGTAAAGATGCGTGACACGGATGCGTCTCCTG